>CAMKSZ010000165.1 GCA_946415525.1 uncultured Prevotellaceae bacterium
GACTTCGGGGCGAGGGGATACAACCCGCTGCTCGGCGTGTGGGACAGGATGGACCTGATTGCTAATTGCGGATTCTGCTTTTAGAGTTGACTGATTTCCTCTTCACTCATTCCTGTAGCCTGACAGACAATGCTGATATCGGTGCCCAATGCAAGAAGTCTTTTAGCCACTTCTGCACGACCTTCTGCACGGCCTTCTGCACGACCTTCTGCACGACCTTCTGCACGGCCTTCTGTTCGACCTTTTTCCATGCCCATTTCCATGCCCATTTCCATGCCCATTTCCATGCCTTTCTCCATGCCTTTTTCCATGCCTTCAATCATCTTGGTCTCCAGGATGTCATTCTGCACCATGATGTTGTCGATGTGGCGGTCGTAAGCACGCCGGTCAGCATCGCTCATGTGGAGGTATTGAAGCCGTTCCTTGGCTTCGGCAAGGCCAGGAGTGGTGGTGTCGTCCTTGATCTCGCCGTTCTTGAGGTATTCAATCCACTCCTCCAAAGGAGTGGTGGCCACCTTGTTAAACTCGTTGACGCGGATGATGTAGTATTCGGGGAAGATATCCTTCGGTGCCACCATCTTGATGGTGTCCTTGTCGCGTGTGTTGATTTGTAGCAGGTCATGGGTATGCACGCCTACAAGTTGGTTCTGGCCGTGATAGAGGTAGTCGGCACCCTTGCCTAAGTCGAAATAGACGATGCTGATGGAATAGACCTTCTTCACCTCATTGTAGCGTTTGCCCAGTTTGATGTGCTCCGCGATGGTCTTGGCCACCCCGTAGAGGATGCGCTGCAGATAATAGAGTTCACGCGTCTGCTGTATCTCCACGAGGATGATCTCGCCCTTGGAGTTCTTGGCCTTGACATCCACGCGGTTGAACTTGTCATCCTCCGCATTCTGGTTGCCCTCGCTCTCGAGAATCTCGACGATTTTCACCTCTTCTTCCAAAAGGACGGTCATCAGCCCCTCCAGCACGCCGAAGTTGGCCTTGTCTCTCAGCATGCGCTTGGCAGCCCAGTCAAATCGAATATATTTGTCCATAATTACCTCTTTTCACTTGTGACACAGTTCTCTTTGCAAAGTTACGAAAAAATCAAGCGGAAAACAAGAAGAACTTGTTCTTTTTTTATCCTAAGATTCGCACTTTCAGCGCAAAGTTAAGAAAAAAAGAAAAATGTTCAAGCCATTTTTATACTGGCTACCTGATTTCCAAAACGAATGTCCCACCAACGGAAGGCGGTACCGCCACTTCGACCCTGTCGCCAACCACGTTGTGGCGGAGCCGCTGTCCGGTGGCGAGCAACCGCACTTTCTGGCCTTTGGCGGGAAGATGCCCGTGCCAACTCACCACCGCGGGGACTTGTTCCCCTTCGTCGAGTGTGCAGATGGCGAAGAGCGAACGCCCGTCCTTCGACCGCGTAAACCATATTTTGTCTTCATGATAAGGGGTAGTGACAACAGTGCCATAGATAGCACGCCCGTTGACCGCTAACCACCTCCCGATTTCACGCAACCGGTTGACGGCCTCCGGCTCTATCAATCCCTCGGGCGTAGGTCCCACGCCGAGCACCAAATTGCCTCCCTTTGCCACCACCTCCGCCAAGGTGTTCACCACTCGGCGAGCCGACTTCCAGCGAGGTTTCCGCACATACCCCCAGTCGTCGCTCAGCGAGATGCAACTCTCCCACGGATGGCGCAATTGCTCCTTCGGTATCGTCTGCTCCGGGGTCTGGTAGTTTTCGTAAGGTCCGCGGATGGTGCGATCGACGATGAGCAAGCCCGGCTGCAGTTCTCTTGCCATGCCCGCCATTCGGGGCATGTCGATGTCCTGACCACGGTTCTCGGGATAGACCCATCCTCCGTCAAGCCAGAGGATATCGACGTGGCCGTAGTCGGTCATCAGTTCACGCACCTGGCGGTGGGTGAACTCCTTGAACTGCTGCCAGCGCCAAGGAAACTGCTCCACGGGGTAGTTCACATTGCGCCCTTTCTTGGCATAGACATCCCACCAATAATACTGCGAATGCCAGTCGGGCTTGGAGAAATAGGCGCCAATCATGAAGTTTTCCGCCCGATAGGCGTCGAACACATGGCGCAGTGCGTCGCGCCGTGGGTCGTCCTTGAAGGCATGGCGGGCGATGGTGAAGTCGGTCTCCTTACTGTCCCAAAGGCAGAATCCATCGTGGTGCTTCGTGGTGAAAATCATGTATTTCATGCCCGCCTCACGGCATACTTGCGCCCACTGCCTCGGGTCGAAGTCGCGCGGACAAAACCGGTCGGCCAAGGAGTTATACCAATCGATGTATTGTTGATAGGTCATGGTGGTGTCACGCCGTATCCAGTTCTCGTCGCAGATGCTCCACGACTCCACGATGCCCGGCACCGAATAGATGCCCCAATGCAAAAGCACGCCAAACTTCAGGTCCTGCCACTGACTGAGCCGCGCCTTCACTTCTTTTTCTTTTGGCCATTCGTAGCCGTCGGCCTGGGGTACGATGTCGTCTTGCGCCATGACGGGCAGTGCAGCGGTGAGCAACAGGAAGATTATCATCAATGTATCATGAATTTTTCTTAATGAAAATTCATGTGCAATTCTTGGCCATTCGCGTGAAAAAAATTGAGTAAGAGTCATAAAGATGAATTAGCGTGAACAACATAGGTTAAAGGTACCTGTTTGATGATTTGCAAAAATAGGCATTTTGTCTGAGAAACACAAGTTCCGACAATAAAATAGTACATTTGGCGAACTATAGCGTCATTATAAAAGAACGCATACATTAGTCAGCCATGAATCCGAAAAGATACCTCCCCACCCTATTTTGTCTCATCGTCGGCCTGAGCCTCTACGCCCAGAAGAAAGCCCCCAAGCAACTCTATGTGCCGATGGACTATTCCACCTGTGGCTACCACGCCTCGGAGCAGTCCATCCCCGACGTGAAAGCCATCTGGACAATCGGCCAACGTGAGGGCGACTGCTCTACCCTTATACAACAAGCCATCGACGACGTGGCACGCCGCAAGCCCGACGCCAACGGGCACCGCGGCGCCATCGTCCTCGGCGAAGGCACCTTCGTCATCGACCACCCGCTGCGCATCACGGCGTCGGGCATCGTCGTCAGGGGAATGGGCCGCACGAAGACCACCCTTGTGAAGCGCGGTGCCGGCCGTGGCGCCGCCATCTACATCGAAGGCACAGCCGCCAAGCAATACGGCACCGACACCCTCCGCACCACCGCCAAGGCACCCGCCGGCACCACCACCCTGACAGTGAGCGGCCACATCGGCAAATATGCCGTGGGCGACCGCGTCCGCATCGTGCGCCCTTGCACCCGCGACTGGATAGGACACCTAAAAATGGAAGACTTCGGAGGCGGTCTCGACTACACGGGATGGAAGCCCACCGACATCGACATCGCCTGGAACCGCACCATCACCGCCCTCGGAGGCGACAGCATCACCTTCGACGCTCCCGTCACCACCACCCTCACCCCTGAGTGGGGAGCCTACATCGTCGCCACCAAGTACCTCGGCGAACTCACCGAGTGCGGCATCGAAGACCTCGCCATCGAAGCCGAGACCTGCGACTGGAACCCGAAAGACGAAGACCACTGCTGGGACGGCATCTTTATCGACAACGCCCGCGACACCTGGGTGCGCCGCGTCGCCTTCCGCCGCCTTGCCGGCAGCGCCGTCAACTTGCAGTTGTCCACCTCGCGCATCACCGTAGAAGACTGCATCGCCACGTCGCCGGTCTCCGAAATTGGCGGATGGCGCCGCAGCGTCTTCCTCACCCGCGGACAGCAAACGCTCTTCCAACGCTGCCTCTCGCGACAGGGCATCCACGACTTCGCCGCTGGCTACTGTGCCGCCGGCCCCAACGCCTTCGTGCAGTGCGAGGGCGAGGAGTCACTCGGTTTTAGCGGCAGCATCGGCTCGTGGGCGGCAGGCCTGCTCTTCGACATTGTCAATATCGACGGCAGCGACCTGCGCTATGCCAACCTTGAGCAATTCCAATTTGGCACAGGTTGGAACACCGCCAACTCGATGTTCTGGCAATGCACCGCCTCCACCATAGAATGCTACTCCCCCGACGGTGACAACCGATGCAGCGCCCACGGTTGCTGGGGCACGCTCACTGGCAACGGCGAGTGGACCAGCAGCAACGACCACGTTTCGCCCCGCTCCCTGTTCTACGACCAGTTGGAGCGGCGCCTGCGCAACCAAGGCATCGGCGGTGCCGACCCGTCGGCATTCGTCGCACGACTCGCCCATATCCTCCCCCGCTCGACCAACGCCACCACCTCGCCCACCGTGGAACAGGCGATGGAGATGGCGCGGGAGTCGCTCACCATGCCACGGCTCACCATGGAGGCATGGACCGACAGCCTCTGCAGTGCCGTGAACCTCCCACTTTCCACCGCCAAGCCATTCACGCCACGGACGACGGTCGCCAACAACGCCACCGTCCCATCCATAGGAATGGAACAAGCCCACATCGTCCATGACGGTAGGCTCATCACCGGCAGGCAATACGACATCCCCTGGTGGAGCGGACGGGTGAAGGACAACTTTGTGGCGCAAGGCGCACGTCCCGCCGTCACACGATTCGTGCCCGGGCGAGAAGGCACGGGATGGACCGACCGCCTCGACAGCGTCGTCGGCTATTTGCAGCAGCACCATTTCAGTTCGCTCGACCACAACTACGGACTATGGTACGACCTGCGCCGCACCGACCACGAGCGCGTGCGCCGCGCCGACGGCGACGTATGGGCGCCATTCTACGAACAGCCCTTCACCCGCAGTGGACAAGGCACCGCATGGGACGGTCTGTCGCGCTACGACCTGACGCGCCCCAACCGCTGGTATTGGCAGCGGCTCAACGACTTCGCCCGCCTTTCCGCCCCGCATGGTCTCCTGCTCTTCCACCAGCATTACTTCCAGCACAACATCCTCGAAGCAGGTGCCCATTGGGTGGACTGTCCTTGGCGTCCGGTGAACAATGTCAACGCAACGAGTTTCCCCGAACCCGTCCCCTTCGCAGGCGACAAGCGCATCTTCCTCGCCGAACAGTTCTACAACGAGCAGGACGCCGTGCTCCGCCCTCTCCACCGGCAATATATCCGAATGTGCTTGGAGCAGGTGAAAGAACAGCCCAACGTGGTGCACCTCATCAGTGCCGAATACACCGGCCCGACACATTTCACGCGATTCTGGCTGCAAACCATTGCCGAATGGGAGGCAGAGACAGGACGGCACCCCATGGTCGCGCTGAGTTGCACGAAAGACGCCTGCGACAGCATCATGGCAGACCCTGCACTGCGGGCAACCGTCGATATCGTCGATATCCGCTATTGGCACTACAACACCGAGGGACTTTGGGCTCCCGCTGCCGGCCGCAACATGGCTCCCCGCCAATGGATGCGCAAGATGAAAGTGGGCAAGACAGGGTTCGAGGAGGTCTATCGTGCCGTGCGAGAATACCGCGACCGCTACCCCGACAAGGCCGTTACCTATTTCGCGCAGCAGCATCCTGAAAACGGTTGGGCAATCTTGTTCGCAGGCGGTTCGCTGCCCAACATCCCCCTATCCGCAGAGGAAGGCACCACCCTACAGCGGAAAATGCTGAGCGACGTTTGCAGCATGGTTCCCACAGAGGCAGCAGGTTGCTTAGTGCTGACCGACAAGGCGAAAGGCAGCCTTGTCTATTCCCTTGGTGGCGACATCAGCATCAAGTTGGCACTGGGCAAATACGACATTCATGCCATCGATGCCAAGAGCGGAACCATCACCACGCTCTCCAAAGGCAAAAAAGCAATAGAGGAATATACACAGCAAGGAGCAGACAAAGGGAAAATCCTCTGGTTGGAGCGGAAACCATGACTTGCATCGGCTCTTCGCAGCCTCGTTGGCAACTATTCATTAGAAAAAATCGTGATTTTTGGCATTTTTCCAAAAAAATATGCCAATGTGGTAGCATTTTTCAAAAATTAATTCTATTTTTGCAATCATCTACCTATCTACTACAAACAAACCTACCTAAAAACGACCTATATCTAATGATAGATTTTAGCCTGTTGTACGACAAAAACATAGATAACCTATTTGCTTTCGGGACGCGATTCACCACCGACCGAGAGTTGATTAAGGACTGCATCCACGACGTGTTCGTGAAATTCTTCACCAAGCGCGAACTGCTCTGCGACGTGGAGAATATCGAGAGTTATCTGTACACCTCGCTCCGCAACCGCATCAACGACGAGTTTCGCCGCACCGTCCACCTTTGCGACAACGAAATCAACGACAGCAACATGCGCCCGCTCGTAGAAGCCGAAGAATACAACTTCGAGCAGATGGAGCACCAAGCAGCCCTCACCATGGGCATCGAGCGATGTTTCGACAAATTGTCGCCACGCCAGCGCCAGATTATCAACCTGTACTATGTGGAGCAGCGCAAATACGACGACATCTGCCGCATCATGGGCATCAACTACCAGAGCGTGCGCAACCTGATGCACCGCAGCATCAGCCGCCTTCGCCAATACGCCTCCACGCTGCAAGCCGCCATCTGAATCCCACAATTAGGAGGTTTTTTAAAGGAGTTTGGGAGTTAAGGAGTTTAGACAAAGGACAACATACAACTGTCCGACCCAGCAAAATATAAAAACAACAATAATTACTTCATCAATATGAGTACAAAAGCCGTGTTTTCATGTCAATAAAGAAAACACGACTAAATGATTGAAAGCGACCTCCCTTCCACACGGTGCCATGAAGCCCAGCCTTCCTATCCCTGCCTTTTGCGCCAGTTGTCGCAGCAGGAAAAGGAGGACTTGAAGGGACGTATCCGTCACGACATCGGCCAAGGCGACATAAAATGAGCACCCCGCCTTTGAGGTGCCATTTCACAAAGTGGCAACAACCTTCTCTTATTCCGATTCGGTGTTCATTATCCAGTTCACCAAGAGCATGACATCCGTGACGCCCACCGAACCGTCTTTGTTGACATCGTAGCGCAGAAAATCGGAACCCGTGACAGCCGAAACAGGACGCAAGGCATTGCCATAGATTTTGGAAAGGCTCTTGTCCATCCCCGCCCACTCGGAAGCGACCTCCAACCTATATGCCGAAGAAGAAGTGGAGGAAACAGGTGTGGAAGTCCAATAAGAACCTTCGAAGTCGTCGCAGAGGAAAGAATAGATGCGATAGCCCGTTGCAGGAAGGAAGATGCTGCCGCCATTGGCGCCAGTGAGTCGTGCACCCTCCACGCTATTCTCCGTCACCCATTCTAAGGAGCAGTTGGCTAACAGCACCTCGGCCTGTTGCTTGGTAGGTGTTCTCCATTCCTCGCCCCATTCCTTAGAGGCAGCGTCAAACTCCGTCCCGGCAAAGTCATCCACCTCGGAGTAAGTCTTCGTCTTGCTATCGTAATGGATGTAGGAGGAGGTGTCGAAATAAGTCTTTGCCTCCGTATCGCCCCACGCATAATAACCGCCCAAATCCTCTGGCGTTTCAGCGTTCATGTTGCAACAAGCCCATTTGGTGCCGTCAGGCAATCCGAGGTCGATGAGATGTGGGTGTTGGTCGTCGGGGCAGAAAAGATACGACTGCGGCTCGTCTTGCCCTCCGGCGTTCATCACCCAATCGACGATGCACATCACATCGGCGATGGTGACATCGCCATCATCGTTGACATCGTATATTTCAGACTGTGCACTGACCGTGAGGGGCAAGAGCAGCCATGCGAGGAGAAATGGTATTTTTTTCATAAGAATAACTTTGAAATTGTTATTGAACTTGACTTTAAATAGAGTATGCTTACCAACAAGTACTTGTGATGGCAAAGATAGGCATAATGTTTGAAAAAATCCATGTTTGAAGTGTTAAAATATCAAAGATTCGCATTGGCTCAACTTTTATTTAAACATATAATTATGCATATTCAAGTTTCTCAAGTTCAAACTTATCCGAAAAGAAGAGATCATTATTAAA
>CAMKSZ010000166.1 GCA_946415525.1 uncultured Prevotellaceae bacterium
GTCAATAAAATAAATCATCAAAAAACGCCCACTAAAGGGTGGGAAACTTCAGTAAATTATTCCATCTATCTTCATCATGCTTTTGCGGCATTAATGCTGTAAAGGCATGATGCTTTTTTGTGGAAGCATGAAAAGAAACGACTAAACTTGCCAGATTAAAAATCAAAATCTGGCAAGTTTAGTCGTTTCTTTTCAAATCTATCCTCCAATCAAGGATAGTGTGCAACGAATCATTTCGACATTCGCTTGCGGATGTCGTTGTAGGCGGCCACCCAGTCGGTATCGAGCGAGAACTTGGTCAGATAGCCTTCGTTGGTGATGTAAGCCAGCACATATTCCTTGTTGGGGTCGTGGAATCGAGGATGGGCAAGGCTGATGGACTTGAAAAGGTTGATGACAGCAGCACGGTCTTTCTTGGGAGACATCGCCAAACGGCCTTGGAACAGGTTGATGAACTGGAACAGGGCGAGGGCCTGATGGTCAAGCATCGTGGCAGAACTGTCGGGCGTCAACTTGTAGGATTGCGATCCAAGATAGTAGAGGGCGTCTTTCTTGAAGGTGGCAATCTTGCGCTCTTCCAAGGAGCGTGAGGTGTCGTCGGCGACGGATTTGGCCATGCGGATGGCTTCGTTGTAGGCTTCCTGGGCCGATAGTCCAGACACGATGGCCAGCAGGATGAGGGTGTAGAGTATACGTTTCATCATAATTGATTGTTTTGTTTCTATGTTTGTGGATATGTTGTAGTGATGGTATTTTCGTTATGACTCCCGCTTCAAGTGGAGATGGTGAGTGATGCAGGGTGGCAACTCTTCTTCGTAGTGGGTCACCATGATGAGGGTCTTGTTGCGACGCAAGCAGAAGGCTTCGATGATGTCCTTCACGAGTTGTCGGTTGGTGTCGTCGAGGCCGTGAAGTGGCTCGTCGAGAATAAGCAACTCGGGGTCTTTCACAAAGGCGCGTGCCAGTAACACCAATCGCTGCTCACCGCTCGATAGGCTTAGGAAGGTGCGGTCGTGAAGGTGACCGATGCCGAAGATGTCCATCCACCAGCGGCAGGTGGCATATTCTTCTTCTGTCGGTCGGACATAAAGCCCGACGGAGTCTTTCAGACCGCTGGCAACGATACGGATGGCGGGCAGGTCTTTTTTGTAGGCTCGGTGCATTTCGGGAGAGACATAGCCGATGTGGCGCTTGATGTCCCAGATGGTCTCGCCAGTGCCACGGGGATGGTCGAAGAGGGTGATGTCGCAGGCGTAGCCTTGGGGGTTGTCGGCGCAGACAAGACTCAGCAGGGTAGATTTTCCCGAACCGTTGTTGCCACTGAGTGCCCAGCGCTCGCCATTGAGCACTTGCCAATCGAGGTCGCGCAGGATGGTGCGTTCGCCGTAGCGGATGCTTACCTTGCGTAGTTTCACCACCTCTCGTGCATGGTATTCGTCGTTGTTGTAGGGCAACTTCGCGATGGCTTCTTCCTTTTCTGCCGACAATACATGGGCTGGGCGGTGGGATTTGCTGGCCAAGTAGTCGGCAAGGGTGGTCTTCGGACCTACCACCATGTCGTCAACTTCCACCACATGGGTGATGATTGGTGGGATGTCGTCGGTCTTCGACAGGATGAGAATCATCTGAAGTGCCGATTCGCCCGATAGTGTGCTCAATAACTCGGTGAGTTGGGCGCGGGTGGGGGCGTCAAGACCGATGAACGGGTTGTCCATCACCAAAATGCGGGGTTGGGTGAAAAGTGCCTTGGCCAACTGGAATTTCCTTAGTTCGCCGCTCGACAGGTAGATGATGTATTTGTCGAGAAGGGGCTGGAGACCAAACAGACGGTAGAGATGTTGCTGCATCTCGCGTCGTTCGGGGGTGTCGTCACCGCTGAGGACGAAGGCTTCTTCCAATAACTCACCGGCCGTGGGGGTGGATTCGTCGATGTCGTGTTGGTTCCAACGCTGCTGCAAATAGTAGGTGGTGTCATTGTCGCCTCCATAGCAGTCGCGGAAGGTGATGTATTTGATGTTGTCGGCGGCCAAGGGGCGACGGCTGGGGGAAAAGTCGTATTCTGGGTCGCGCAGGAGCAACGGATGTCGGCCGATGAGGATGTCGGCGAGCATCGACTTGCCACTACCGTTCCGGCCCACGATGGCGATGTGTTCGCCGTCGAGGGACTCGAAGTTCACGGGCTGCGCCATGCGCCATCGGGGCATGCGCGCTACGCCGTCGCTTATTTTGATGGTGGCCTGCATATTCGTTGCTGGTTTCTGTTTACAAAGTCTTTCCAACCCTTGAAATGGGCTGGCGATTCGGGGCGTCCTATCTGCATGAAATGGCAGTAGGCGGCTCCTAAGGCATCGGTGGCGTCAAGGAAGTCGGGCATCTCTCCCTCGGGGATGTTGAGCAACCGCCTTAGCATGCCGGCGACTTGCTCCTTGGAGGCTCCTCCGTTGCCGGTGATGGCCATCTTGATTTTCAGCGGAGCATACTCGTGAATGGGGATGTCGCGCTGGATGGCGGCGGCGATGGCCACGCCTTGCGCACGGCCAAGTTTTAGCACCGACTGCACGTTCTTGCCGAAAAAGGGCGACTCGATGGCCAATTCGTCGGGCAGATAGGCGTCGATGATGCCGGTGACGCGCTTTAGGATGTGCCCGAGTTTCAGGTAGGGGTCGCTCATCTTGCGAAGGTCGATGACGCCCATTGCTTCCATGGACGCTTGCCGACCGGTCACTTTGAGCACGCCATAGCCCATCACCGTCGTGCCGGGGTCGATGCCGAGTATGATTTTCTCCGACGTCATCGGTCGAGGAAGGGGTTCGTGCGCAATTCTTCACCCATCGTGCTGCAGGGGCCGTGGCCGGGGAGCACTTGGGTCTCGTCGGGCAACTGGGCAAGCAGGCGGAGGCTTTGGATGATTTGCATCATGCTCCCGCCGGGCAGGTCGGTGCGCCCGATGGAGCGGCGAAATAGGGTGTCGCCTGTCAGCAGAATGTTCTCGTCGGCGATATGGAAACACACAGAGCCACGGGAGTGGCCGGGGGTGTGGATGACATGAAGGGCGTGGCTGCCGAATTTGATGTCGTCGCTGTCGGAGATGAAACGTCCGATGGCGGGATAGGTGTTGTCGGGACGGTAACCGGTGAATTCCAGGGCTTGCCCGCATAGGTCTTCCATAAAGGAGGTGTCGCCGGCGTGTACCTCGGGCTGCAACCCGTATGTCTCGTAGATGGTGTCGATTCCGAAGTTGTGGTCCACATGCCCGTGGGTGCAGAGCAGGTGACGGGGTGTCCAGCCGTTTTTGCGAATGCAATCGACGATGGCTTTGCGCTCTCCTTCATACCAGGCACCGCAGTCCACAATGACGCACTCGCCGGTTTCGTCGCCGACAATGTAGCAGTTTTCCTGGAGCATGTTGCACACTATTCGTTCTATTTTTATCATAATGGTAGGTATATCAGATGTTTCTCTTTGTACCACTCGTTGGTGGTCCACTGACTCAGTCCACTTACTTCCACATACTTGCCAAAGGGGGCTGTCTCGGCTGTGATGTCGCCTCCCTTGAGGCAGATAATGCCATTGGCGATGGCGTTGCGCTGGTGCTTGGAAATGTTCTTTCGTACGATTTTCACCAAGTCGGGTAGGGGCATCACTGCACGGCTTACGACGAAGTCATAGTGCCCGCGCTCTTCTTCTCCGCGTATGTGGGTGGCGCGAACGTTCTTCAGTCCAATGGCGTTGGCAACCTCGTTCACCACCTTGATTTTCTTGCCGGTGCCGTCGATGAGGTGAAGACGACAATCTGGCCAAAGGATGGCAAGGGGAATGCCGGGGAAACCTCCGCCTGTGCCGAAGTCCAGTATCTCTGTGCCTGCTACGGGGTGAAGGTAGTGGGCGATGAAGAGGGAGTGCAACACATGGTGGGGATAGAGTTGGTCTATGTCCTTGCGGGAGATGACGTTGATCTTCTGATTCCATTCGGCATAGAGGTTGCCGAGGGCTTCCAGTTGGGCGATTTGCCGCTCTGTCAGGTGGGGGAAAAGTTGCAATATCTCGTTCATCGGCGCAGCAGGTGTTTGATTTTGCTGTATTTCACTTCCACGGAAATCTCACCCTTCTCGCGATTGGCTATCTCTCCGGCAACATAGACGAAGGTGATGCCGCCGTCGCCAAGGAGGAAGTTGGAGGTGGGATAGATGTCGCAGCCCAAGAAGTAACCGTTGGAGTGCAAGTCGAAGAGGGTCTTGTTGCCGGATTGCTTCATCAGTTGTTCGGCAATGACGTCGCTCAAGGGGCGCTCGTAGCCGCGCACGAATACATCCTCGAGTTTCAAAATGCGCTTGTGGGGCAAGTCGATGTTGCGGCAGACGGTGTAGTCGGTGCTGATGGTGCCTTGGCGGTGATTGATGCGGGCACGGTAGCAGAGGGTGCTGTCGAGGCCTTCCTCGATGCTCGTGCGCAATTTCCAACCGATGCTGGCGGCTGCGGTGTCGCCCTCGTCGGTGAATAGGCCACTGTAGAAGGTGCGGTAGTCGCTAATGTAGCGCTTGATGAAGGAGTCGATGGCTTCGCGGGGGGCAATGTGGTGGTCGGTGAGCGAGAGATACTCGGGCGACAGGATGCCGGAGCGAATCAGACTGTCCATGACAGGGGCATATTCTTTGTTCTGGAGCGCAATCAACTCAATATCGACTTCGCAGGTGGGAGACCCGGCTGAGTCGGTGAGGGTGGCGACGCTGCTGGCGCAAAGGGTGTCGAGCACAATGCCCATTTCGCGCATCGTGGGCTTGTGATGACAACCGGCGGCCATGAAAACCAGGACAGCCAGCAGTAGGAGTGATAGGATGTATTTTCTCATCATACATTTCTAATCGGCGGGACTGGGACAGCCCACGCACAATGATGTTGCAAAGGTAGTGAAATATCGCTATCTGCCAAAAATATGCCCCTCTTTTTAATTTATGTTATATTTTCATCAACATTTGAAAGTATTTTTAAGGACAATTCACCACAAATCCCATAATTTCCCATCCTTCCCATAATTCCCATCACCTCCCATCCCTCCCATCACCCTTTAAAAAATAATTTTCTAAAAATCCTCTTCTATTTCATCCTATTTCGGCATAATTTGTTATTTTTGCATTCCATTTAGTGCCATTGACAAGTACATTATACACAAACCATTTTCCTAATATGCTGAGAAAAATCCGTCTTATACTCGCTGCCGTGATGTTCGTGGGAATCACGTTGCTCTTCCTCGATTTCACCGGCACCATGCATCATTATGTCGACTGGATGCCCAAAATCCAGTTCCTGCCGGCTGTGCTGGCTCTCAATTTCGTAGTGGTGGGGGCCTTGCTCGTGCTGACATTGGTCTTCGGGCGTATCTACTGCTCGGTGATCTGCCCTCTGGGGGTCATGCAGGATGTCCTGGCAAAACTCAACAGGAAGCGCAACAAGTACTCGTTCTCCAAGGCGCTCTCATGGCTGCGATATACCATGTTGGGCATCATGGTGGTGGCTTGCGTGGCGGGCTTGGGTTCGCTGGTGGCTCTACTTGCTCCGTATAGCAGTTTTGGGCGCATTGCCACCCATTTGCTTCAACCGATTTGGCGTATGGGAAACAACGTGCTGGCGGGCATTGCCGAGAGCCTTGACAGTTATGCCTTCTATACCACCGATGTGTGGATGAAGGGGGGCGCTACCTTTGCGGTCGCTTTGGCTACATTCTTTGTCATCGCCGTGCTGGCATGGAGAAATGGTCGCACCTATTGCAATACTATCTGTCCGGTGGGCACTTTCTTGGGCTTTTTCGCAAGGTTCTCTTGGCTGAAAGTGCATTTCGACGAATCCAAGTGCCGCAACTGCTCGATGTGCAGCCGCAACTGCAAGGCGGCGTGTATCGATTATAAGTCGCATACAGTGGATTATAGCCGATGTGTGGCATGTGGAAATTGCTTGGAAAAATGCAAGTTCGGGGCTTTGAAATATACTCACAAAACTACCGCCCCGACGAAGGCTCCCGGCGATGGGGGCACTTCTGTCGATGAGAGTAAGAGGGCGTTCCTTGCCGTGTCGGCGATGATGGCGACGGCGGCCATGGCCCAGGAGAAGAAAAAGGTGGACGGCGGTTTGGCTGCCATCGAGGATAAAGTGGCACCAGCAAGGCAGACTCCTGTGACGCCGCCGGGCTCATGGAGTGCGGCGAACATGGCGCGTCGCTGTACGGGGTGCCAACTCTGTGTGTCGGAGTGTCCCAACGATGTGCTTAGACCGTCGGCGGCGCTTTCTACACTCATGCAACCGGTGATGTCTTATGAAAGGGGATATTGCAGGCCGGAGTGCAACAGGTGCTCCACCGTTTGTCCGACCGGGGCCATCAAACCCATCTCTCTTGAGCAGAAATCATCGGTGCAGATGGGACATGCCGTATGGATTAAGAAAAACTGTGTGGCGGTGACCGACGGGGTGGAATGTGGCAACTGTGCCCGCCATTGTCCTGTCGGGGCTATAGAGATGGTGCCGCTCAATGAGGAAGATGACGAGACGCCATTCGTGCCGGCTGTCAACGAGAATAGGTGCATAGGGTGTGGCGCGTGCGAGTTCCTCTGCCCGGCACGACCCTTGTCTGCCATCTATGTAGAGGGGCATGAGGTGCATAAGGAGATTTGATGATTAATGTATAACGGCGCTAAAGACAAGAAAAATGAAAGATAAAAATATATCGCGACGCAGGTTCCTGAAATTTTTGGGCGGAGGTGCAGTGGCGGTTTCTGCGGCCATGGTTGGTTGCAAGAAAAATAGTGAGGTGGCTGGTGCAACTGAAGAATACAAAAACCAGGTAGAACCGCCTATGGGCAAGATGACCTATAGGACTGACCCTCACACCAAGGCAAATGTCTCCTTGCTTGGCTATGGCATGATGAGACTACCCAACAAAAAGGAAGGGGATGGAAACGAGGTAATCGACCAAGAAACAGTCAATAAACTCGTTGATTATGCCATCGAGCATGGTGTGAATTATTTTGACACTTCCCCTGCCTATTGCATGGGGCATTCCGAGGAATCGACGGGCATAGCATTGCACAGACATCCTCGCGACAAATATTTCGTGGCCACCAAACTTTCTAATTTCGACCCCTCGACAAGGACGAAAGAGGCGTCCATCAGGATGTATCATGACTCCATGAAATACCTGCAAGTCGATTACATTGATTATTATCTGCTGCACGCTATAGGTTCGGGGGGGATGGATGAACTACATTCCCGCTATTTGGACAATGGCATGCTCGACTACCTCGTCAAGGAACGGGAGGCGGGGAGAATACGCAACCTTGGCTTCTCCTATCATGGCGACATCAAGGTGTTCGACTATCTTTTGTCTGAACACGACAAATACAAATGGGATTTCGTGCAAATCGAACTGAACTATTTGGATTGGGACTTCGCCAACGAAATCAACGAACGGAACACTGATGCGCGCTATCTTTATGAGGAACTGCAAAAAAGAAATATTCCCGCTGTCATCATGGAACCGCTCTTGGGAGGGCGTTTGGCCAACTTGCCGCAGTTCTTGGCCACCAGACTCAAACAGCGGGACCCTGAGAAGTCTGTCGCTTCTTGGGCATTCCGCTATGCGGGTACGCCCGAAGGGGTGCTCACAGTGCTCAGTGGCATGACTTATATGGAGCACCTCAAGGACAACCTGCTTTCTTATTGCCCTCTCGTGCCGCTGACAGAGGAGGATAATGAGTTTCTTTATGAGGTGGCGAAGGAAATTGTGGGGGTGGAAAACATACCGTGCAACGACTGCAAATATTGCATGCCTTGTCCTTATGGCATCGACATCCCGGGCAT
>CAMKSZ010000167.1 GCA_946415525.1 uncultured Prevotellaceae bacterium
GACATGCGAAGCGGTTTTACTTTATGTATGCCCGAAAGGCTTATGCCCTTATAGGGCGATTGCCTCCTTCGCATTTCCCAGGGCGTTGCCCTGGGCTGGGGGCTTATTGCACCTTCGGTGCGCGACCGGAAAGATGCGGATAATCATAAAACAAATTATCGCTGAATAATTACTTTCGACATTTTTTTGTCATAAAAAACATTAAAAATGTTAATAATCCAAAAACTTCAAAACATTCTCGTTGGGAAGTCAGTCCAAAAGCAAATAAAATGTGTACCTTTGCAGTCCGATTATTATCGGGGTGAACTTAGAGCCCCTCGGTGTGGCGTGTTAATAGTCGTGCTTTTGGCCAGGCACGATGGTTAGTGAATCTCCGCACCAAGCAACAAAATTGTTTTTTAGTAGTAAATTTAAAATTTGAAATGAACACTTTAAGTTACAAGACTATTTCCGTCAACAAGGAAACAGCCCAGAAAGAGTGGGTCGTCATCGACGCCGCCGGTCAGGTGGTGGGACGTCTCTGCTCCAAGGTGGCAAAGTTGCTTCGTGGCAAGTATAAGCCCACCTTCACTCCCCACGTCGATTGTGGAGACAACGTGATTATCATCAACGCCGACAAGGTTGTCTTCACAGGCAACAAGGAAACCGATAAACTCTATACACGTTATACTGGCTATCCCGGCGGCCAGCGCTTTGAGACCCCTGCCAAGTTGCGTACACGCAAGGACGGCAGCGAGCGCATCATCCGTCATGCCGTGAAGGGCATGCTCCCCAAAGGCCCCCTCGGCCGCAGCCTGATGGACAACCTCTACATTTATGCAGGCACAGAGCACAAGCACGAGGCCCAGAAACCCAAAGCAATCGATATTAACCAGTATAAATAATCACACGAATGGAGTATATAAATGCAATAGGCCGTCGTAAGAGTGCCGTGGCACGCGTTTACGTCAGCGAAGGTACAGGCAAGATCACCATCAACAAGAAAGACCTCACGGAGTATTTCCCCTCCGCCATCCTGCAGTATGTCGTCAAGCAGCCCCTTGCGCTGCTCAACGTCGCCGAGAAGTATGACGTGAAGGTGAACCTCGACGGAGGCGGCTTCACCGGCCAGAGCCAGGCACTTCGCCTCGCCATCGCCCGCGCACTTGTGAAGATCAATGCCGAAGACAAGAAAGCACTCAAGGACCAAGGCTTCCTCACCCGCGACTCCCGCGCAGTGGAGCGCAAAAAGCCGGGTCGTCCCAAGGCACGTGCACGCTTCCAGTTCAGCAAGCGTTAATCTTGCCCCTGCAAACATGTTTAGCATCCAAACCGGCGCGACTCCCCGCACGGCGGCATGACTCCGTGCGCCGCGATTACCCGCCGGCTGGTTAGAGACAACTAAAAGGAAAGTAAACAAATTCAAATCATACAACAATGTCAAGAACAAATTTTGATATGCTGCTGCAGGCTGGCTGCCATTTCGGCCACCTCCGCCGCAAATGGAACCCCGCCATGGAGCCTTATATCTTCATGGAGCGCAACGGTATCCACATTATCGACCTCCACAAGACCGTGGTGAAGATCGACGAGGCCGCCGAGGTCCTCAAGCAAATCGCAAAGCAAGGAAAGAAAGTGCTCTTCGTTGCTACTAAAAAACAAGCAAAGAGCATTGTGGCCGAGAAGGCTGCAAGCGTCAACATGCCTTACGTGAACGAGCGTTGGCCGGGCGGCATGCTCACCAACTTCCCCACCATCCGCAAGGCAGTGAAGAAAATGGCCACCATCGACAAGTTGATTAGCGATGGCACTTTCTCCAACCTTTCCAAGCGTGAACTTCTGCAGGTGACGCGCCAGCGTGCCAAACTGGAGAAGAACCTCGGTTCGATTGTTGACCTCACCCGTCTGCCCTCCGCCCTCTTCGTGGTGGATGTCATGAAGGAGAACATTGCCGTGAAGGAAGCCCAGCGCCTGGGCATCCCCGTCTTCGGCATCGTCGATACCAACTCCAACCCCAACGACATCGACTACGTCATTCCTGCCAATGACGACGCCAAGGACAGCATCGACGTCATCCTGACCGCTTGCTGCCAGGCCATCGCCGAGGGACTTGAGGAGCGCAAGGCTGAGAAGGCTGACGAGAAAGCCGCCGCCGAGCAGAGCGAAGAGGCCGCCGACGCAAAACCCAAGCGCCAGCGCCGCGCCCGCAAGGAAGCCGCCGACGAGGCTGCTCCCGCTGCTGAGGAAGCCGCTCCTGCCGCTGAGGAAGCCGCTCCCGCTGCAGAGGAAGAGTAAACACCATTGTATCACAATCAAAACAATTAGATTACACCATGGCTTACAAACCAAATATGGAAGACATCAAGAAGCTCCGCACCCTCACCGGTGCAGGTCTCGCCGACGTGAAGAAAGCACTCGTTGAGGCTGAGGGAGACTTCGACAAGGCAAAAGACCTGCTCCGCGAGCGCGGACTCGCCATCGCCGCCAAGCGCAGCGATCGTGAGACCTCCAACGGATGCGTCCTCGTGAAGGTGGAGAAAGACTTCGCCGCCATCATCGCCTTGAAGTGCGAGACCGACTTCGTTGCCAACGGAGCCGACTTCATCGCCCTCACCCAGTCGATTCTCGACGCCGCCGTTGCCAACAAGTGCAAGACCGTCGAGGAGGTGAGCAACCTGACCCTCCCCAATGGAGAGAAGGTGGCCGACGCCGTCACACAGCGTTCCGGCATCACCGGTGAGAAGATGGAACTTGATGGCTACAACTACCTCGAGGGAGAGAACATCTACTGCTACAACCATCAGGGCAAGAACATCCTCTGCACCCTCGTGCAACTCAACAAGGACTACGAGGAGCAAGGTCACAATGTCACCCTCCAGGTGGCTTCCATGAACCCCATCGCCCTCGACGAGGCCAGCGTGCCCCAGTCGGTGAAGGACAACGAACTCCAGGTGGCTATCCAGAAGACCAAGGAAGAGCAGGTGGAGAAGGCCGTTGAGGCAGCCCTCAAGAAGGCTGGCATCAACCCCAACCTCGTCGATAGCGACGACCACATCAGTTCCAACATCGCCAAGGGTTGGCTCACTGAGGACGAGGCTTCCAAGGCTCGCGAGATCAAGGCTACCGTGGCTGCCGAGAAGGCTGCCAACCTGCCCGAGCAGATGATTCAGAACATCGCCAAGGGCCGCATGGCCAAGTTCTTCAAGGAGAACTGCCTTGTCAACCAGGAGTACATCAAGGCCGAGAACAAGGAGAGCGTTGCCGCTTACCTCAAGGCCGCCGACAAGGAGTTGAGCGTTGTGGCATTCCGCCGCTTCACCCTCCGCGCCGACTAATCGAGTTTTTTGTTTGACAACAATGAGCCAGCATTGTGATGGTCGTCGGCCACACGATGCTGGCTCCTCGTTTTTCCCACACCCCCACCAGCACCACGCATGAAAATCTTTGCCGCAGGATTCAACTACGAAGCATACAATAAAGAAGCGGAAGTCTCGTTATATAATGAGGGAGAACCGCTCATCTTCACCAAGGCCGACTCCGCGCTGGTCAAGACCAGGAAGCCCGTGTTCCTGCCCGACGACCTCGGGCCGGTCGATGCCGAGGCCGAACTGGTGGTGCGCATCTGCCGCTTGGGCAAAGCCATCCCCGAGCGTTTCGCCCACCGCTACTACGACGCCGTCACCTGTGGCATCGACTTCACGGCGCGCCGCCTGTTCCAGCGGTTGTCGCACGAGGGCAGGCCGTGGGAGATGAGCAAGTGCTTCGACGGGGCCGCCGCGGTAGGGGAGTGGGTGCCCCTTGAGCAGACCGCCGGCATCCGTGACATCCACTTCCGGCTCCACCGGAACGGGCATTGCGTGCAGCAGGGACATTCTGCCGACATGCTCCATGGTGTCGATGCCTTGGTGGCCTACCTCAGCAGGTGGTTCACCCTCCGCACCGGCGACATCCTCTACACGGGAGCGCCGGTGGCACCTGTGGCGGTCGCCATCGACGACCGCCTCGAAGGGTGGATTGACGACAGAATGGTATTGCAACTGAATGTTAAATAGACGATATACGTTTTTCCTCTTGGGACTGATGGCCCTGCTGGGCGGTGTCTTGCCCGCCGGTGCCCAACGGTTCTTCAACCTCACCGCCGAGGAGGTGAGGATCGACTCCGTATTGCCCCGCTTCACCTGTTCGCTGCCTTTGGGCGAAGCCTACGCCGACTCCGTCTATACGGTGTCCATCGCCTATCCCGAGTTCATGGAGATGACGCCCTACGCCGTGCGCCGCCTCTTTAGCGTCTCCGACGGCGACTTGCCCGAACTCCCCGACATTGAGACCCATGTCGTGGTGGAGCGCAAGAAAGGCAGTCTCGAGGTGTCTTTTGTCCCCTTTGTGCGCCGCTCCGGGAAATACATGACGCTGGTCAGTTTCATGCTTTCCGTCGATGCCCGGCCTGTCGCCCGCCACGGTGCCCGTCGGGTCGCCGCCGCAGCCACCGACCGCTATGCCGCCAACTCCGTGCTCGCCACGGGGAAGTGGGCCAAGATTAGGGTGCCCTCCTCCGGCATCTACCAACTCACCGAGGCCCTTGTCCGCCAAGCAGGGTTCTCCGACCTGTCCAAGGTGAAAGTCTATGGCTATGGCGGCGCCCTCCAAAACGAACTGCTCAACCCCGACGAGTTGATTGCCACCGACGACCTTAAGGAGGTGCCCCTCTGTACCGTACAGGGCAGGCGGCTGTTCTACGCCCAAGGTCCCGTTTCATGGGCCACCTCGGAGACCATGCGCCGCACGCGCAACCCCTATTCCGACTACGGCTATTATTTCATCACCCAGGGCGACACCGAGCCGCTGTCCATCGACAGCGCACAGTTTGCCTCCCGCTACTACCCCCTGCCCGAGCACTATCACTCCCTCCACGAGAAAGACAATTTTTCGTGGTTTCACGGCGGGCGCAACCTCTTCGAGAACACCCCCGTCAGTTTAGGCTCCTCGCAGACCTACACCCTCGCCAACCCCAGCGAATCGACTTCGGGCAAGGTGGCGATAGCCGTCACCGCCGGCACCTCCTCCTCCTGCGAGGTGACGCTCAACGGCAAGTCCCTCGGCACCTTCCTTATGACCCTCGGCAGTTACGACAAGGGAGCGGAGGCCACGAAGGTGTTCGACGTCTCCAACCTGCAGTCCACCGACACCATCGTCATCACCCCCACCAGGGGAGGGCCGGTGCGCCTCGACTACATCGACATCTACACCCCGACCCCCCGCAACCGCACTGCACTGACCTATTCCGGCATCCCCGCGCCGGAGTATGTTTACAACATCACCAACCAGAACCACCATGCCGACAAGGCCGCCGACATGGTGATCATCATCCCCACCTCGCAAAAACTCCTCGCCCAGGCACAGCGCATCGCCCAGTTGCACACCGAGCGCGACTCCATGCGGGTGCGCATCGTCCCCGCCGACGAACTCTACAACGAGTTCTCGAGCGGCACGCCCGACGCCAATGCCTACCGCCGCTACCTCAAGATGCTCTACGACCGTGCCGAGAGCGAGGCCGACATGCCCAAGCACCTGCTCCTCTTCGGCGCCGGCGTGTGGGACAACCGCATGCTCACCTCCGACTGCCGCAACCTGTCGCCCGACGACTTCCTGCTCTGCTATGAGAGCGAGGAGTCGTTCAGCGAAATCTACTGCTATGTCGATGACGGCTTCTACGCCTTGCTCGACGACGGAGAAGGGCAGAATCCCGCCTCCTCCGACAAACTCGACCTCTCGGTGGGCCGCTTCCCCGTCTCCACCGTGGAGGATGCCCAGACGCTGACCCAGAAGACGCTCGACTACTACGCCAACGACGATGCCGGCGACTGGCAGAACCTCGTGGCCATCCTCGGCGACGACGGCAATAACAACTCCCACCTCTACGATGCCGACAACTGCGCTAAACTGCTCAGTTCCCTCTACCCGGGCTATCAAATCAAGAAAGTGATGTGGGACGCTTACCAGCGGGTGACCTCCGCCACCGGCAACACCTACCCCGACTGCACCAAGACCATCAAGCAGTTGCAGACCAACGGCGCCCTCGTCATCGACTATTCCGGCCACGGCTCCGCCATCAGCATCTCGCATGAGCGCGTGCTCACGCTCCAGGACTTCCAAAACTTCTCCAACAAGCACCTGCCCCTGTGGGTGACCGCCTCCTGCGACATCGCCCCCTTCGACATGGCAGAGGAGTGCATCGGCGTCGATGCCCTCATCAACAAGAAGGGTGGGGCGGTGGCTTTTTTCGGTACCACGCGCACCGTTTACCAGAGTTACAACGCCTACCTCAACAGGGCCTACATGAAGCATGTGCTCAATGTCGTCGATGGGCGGCGCGTCTCCATCGGCGAGGCACAGCGGCTCGCCAAGAACGAGATGATCACGTCGCAACAGGACCTCACCACCAATAAGTTGCGCTACTCCCTGCTCGGCGACCCCGCCCTCTGCCTCAACACCCCCACGATGCGGGCCGTGGTCGATTCCATCAACGGCAAGGCCGTCGGTAGCGGCGAGATTGCCATCCATGCCGGGTCGAGGGTGAGGGTGAAAGGCCACGTCGAGCGCGGCGGACAGCGCGACAGCACGTTCTACGGACTCATGACCGCCACCGTGCGCGACTCCGAGGAGACCGTCGTCTGCCGTGGCCAGGCCGAAGACGCCACCACGCCCTTCCGCTACAAAGACCGCCAAAACGTGCTCTTCAATGGTTCCGACAGCGTCAGGGCAGGTTCGTTCGACTTCCTCTTCGCCGTGCCGATGGACATCAACTACTCCGACGGCACGGGACTGATGAACATCTACGCCGTCAACAACAGCCACACCCTCGAAGCCCACGGCGCCTGCGACGCCTTCACGGTGGGCGGCACAGAGGTGGCCTCCAACGACTCCATCGGCCCCTCCATCTACTGCTATCTCAACTCGCCGTCGTTCACCAACGGAGGCGATGTCAACACCACCCCCTATTTCGTGGCACAAATCACCGACAAGGACGGCATCAATGCCTCGGGCACCGGCATCGGCCACGACCTCGAACTCATCATCGACAACGAGATGTCGAGGACCTATGTGCTCAACGACAACTTCACCTTCGACTTCGGGAGTTACACCAGCGGTACCACCTACTACAGCATCCCCGAACTCTCGCCCGGACGCCACAACCTGAAGTTCCGCGCATGGGACATCCTCAACAACTCCTCCACTGCCGAACTCTCGTTCAACGTCGTCGCAGGACTCAAGCCGTCGCTCAGCAGCATCGGTTGCACCAACAATCCCGCCTACACCACCACCACCTTCATCGTCAACCACGACAGGACGGGCAGCGAGGTCGATGTCACCATCGACATCTTCGACATGAGCGGGCGGCATTTGTGGCAGCACACGGCCTCCGACGTCTCCACCAACGGTGCCTTCACCTACACCTGGAACCTCACCCTCGACAGCGGACAGCGGCTCCAGACAGGCGTTTACCTCTACCGCGTGCGCGTTGCCTCCGATGGCAGCGGCACGGTGTCGAAAGCCAAGAAACTCATCGTCATAGACAATAAATGATACCTCCAAGCGTTTAATAGATGATAAATCAACGAAACCGACCAGCGATGAATCCCTACAAAAGTCTATTGAGGGCATGCGCCCTCCTCGCACTCACATTCGTTTCACTTTCATTGATGGCACAGGACAAGGAGAACATGTTCAACCCCGTCAATACCTCGGTGACCTCGCAGACCATCGCGCCCGACGCCCGCTCCGCCGGTATGGGCGACGTGGGTGCCGCCACCGACCCCGACGTGGTGTCGCAATA
>CAMKSZ010000168.1 GCA_946415525.1 uncultured Prevotellaceae bacterium
GACATAACAAGTAAAGAATTGCTATTTATGGCTGTCAAATTAAAACAAATAGTCAAAAAATATGGTTATTTCGTCATTTTTTTATACTTTTGCCGAATATTTTTCAATTTTGTGATATTTCTTCTAATTTTTCAACTTAATTGCGTATGAAAAGATTTACTCTTCTAACCATGCTCATTACACTACTGAGTGTAACAGCATTTGCACAAAAGGACATGAATCTTCGCTTATTGCAAGATTCGAAACTAAGCCCCAATCCGACACTGAAGGTGAAGGCGACCACACGCCATTCGCAACCCACCGCCAATCGTGTGAAGGGTCTTGCCACCACCGAATTGGTAACCCCTCCTGAAGGGGCAACCACAGAAACATGGTACACCGTAGCCGGAAGTTTTTATGTTGGCACCGAATCAGGTTTGGCGGATTATACGGCTGCCGTGCCAACCATTAACGTGGCTTTTGATGGCGACAACGTTTACATTCAGGGGTTGGCCTATTATTTCGAAAATGGCTGGATTAAAGGAACAATCAATGGTTCTACAGTTGTATTTGAGAGTGGCCAGGTTGTAGGCGAGGACAAATATGGACCAGAATACCTCGTCGGTTGCGATGATGGAGAAAATGTGTCCGAAAGCATCGTTTTCAACTACGATGCCGAAAAAGGAATTCTCGCCAGTGCCACCAACTACATCTTGGAGAACGCTAAGGCTGATGAATTATCTTTCTATTCCTATTGGGCAAAGCCCACGTTTGCCAAGGATGCTCCTGCCGCTCCCGAGGTGGTGGTTGTTCCCGAAGGTTTGGTGGCCGAGGAATATGTCATCTCTTATATAAATAATATGGAGGAAGCCTCTTCTAACTATCTGTATATAGGATTCGACGGCACCGATGTATATATCAAGGGACTCTGCAGTTATGTGCCGGAGGCATGGGTGAAAGGTAAGTTGGATGGCACGACCATCACAATCCCCGGCTACCAGTACTTTGGGCCGTATGGCAAATATGAGATGTTCTTACAGCAAGATGACGTCGTGCTGACTTATGACGCGGAAGCCAACAAAATGACTGCCACAGAAACAATCGAGATTGTCACTGCAGATGGCCTGAAAGGCGACATCTATAATGAGGCTGTCATTAGCAAGGTGGTGGAGACCGCAGCCATTCCCGCCGCTCCTATCATCACTCAAATTTACGATTCACAAGACGGTCCCGTTGCCATGTTGAACATACCTGTGATCGATGTCGATGGCAATGGCATGGTTTCTTCCAAGTTGACTTTCCAATTCTTCTCTGATGTGGAGCAGGAAATCAATCCCGTCGTCTTTGATCCCCAATACTTCTCGAAACTGACAGAAGCCATGACCGTCATCCCGTATGGATTTACGGACGAATGGGACTTCTATCCCGACTATATTTACATGAACCAGCCCGATTTCAGCACTTGGAACAAAATCGGCATCCAGAGCATCTATACTGGCGGCGGCGAAGAGCACAAGTCGGAAATCAGTTGGCTCACCCTTCAGGAATACGGCAAGGTGGGCTTCGACTTCAATGCCATGGTTGACGAGCCCTGCTCTTCCAACACCAGCCAGGATGGCGACATCACCGAGGACCGTGTGTTGACCGAAGGCGGTGTGACGCTGACCATTTCTCCCAAGGCGGAAGATGCCAAAACAGAAAACCGCTTCTGGAATACGGTCAATGGTCCGCAACTCCGTGTCTATAGTGGTACGCTGACGTTCGAGGCACCCGTTGGAAAGGCCATCACAAAGATTGTGTTCAATGCCGCCAAGTGGAACGATGAAAACAGCGCAGACACTGGCTCCTTTGACGGTACCACATGGACAGGCGAGGCTGGCAAGGTGGTGGTGACCATCGCCGGCAACACCCAATTGAACAGCATCGTCGTTCAGGCAAGCACAATAGAGCCCAAACCCGTTGTGGCACCCGAGAATTTGGAAACCGAGACCTATGTGTTCAAGGCCACTGCCGTTGTGGCACAATATGATCCTGCCGACGAGGTGGAAGAACCTTACAACGTCCAGATTGAGGTTGGCTTCGACGGTGACGATGTCTATATGAAGGGTGTGTCTCCCGATGCTCCCGACCTCTGGGTGAAGGCTACCAAGAACGCTGCCGGTCAGTATGTCATTCCCGCCAACCAGTTCATGGGTACGTTGGAACTTTGGGATGGCTTGTTTGTCTTCGACTACTTCTTTACCGCTGTTGACGAAACTGGCAAGATGGTTGATGCCGTGCTCGACTTCGACGCAGAGAAGTCTCAGTTTACCACAGCCCAGACTTTGATGCTGAACGGTGCGTTGACAGAGTTGGATCCCTACGTCACCTTCACCAATGTGGTTATTGAGAAGTTTATTGAAGTGGCAGCAACACCGGCAGACCCGATTCTCGAAAGCATCAACTTCGAGGATACCAGTTATCCTTGCATTTATTGCTCGTTCCCAACTGTCGGCACCAATGGCGAGTCTTTGAATCTTAACAAGTTCTTCTATACCGTATGGATAGAGAAGGACGGTCAAGAGCAGCCCTATGTCTTCACCGCCGCTGTTTATGGACAAGACTTCGAAGAGGATGTGGTGGAAATTCCTTTCAGCCACGATGGTTACGACATCTATGCTGGTGGTGAGATTATCTACTTTGAGGATTCCATTGAAGAACTTAATTCTTGGAAGAAGGTCGGTATCCAGAGCATCTACAAGGGTGCTGGCGAGGAGCACAAGTCAAATATCGTTTGGCTCGATAATCCTACCTATAGTTCTTCAGACGGTATCAGCGTCATCAACCTTGACCTCAAGCCAGGCGAAGGCATGATCTTCAATGCCGCCGGCCAGCGTCTCAGCGCTCCGCAAAAGGGATTGAACATCATCAATGGCCGCAAGGTGGTGATTAAATAATTTTGATTGACGAGCCTGTCCTCACCTGAAAAGAGGAGGGCAAGCCAAAGCACATTTTAGCACAAAGCCCCGACTTGGAAAGTCGGGGCTTTGTCGTGCCGCTTGTAGGTATTATTGTATGTCTGTTCGCGGTCGATTCCAAAAATCATTATAAATAGGGAGCGTGAGATTAAAATGATTGTTGTAACTTTGCACCCGAAAAAAATATTGCGCATCGATACATGAAATTAAAGTATATACTTTTAACCTTGACTTTCGCACTTGTTTTGCAGGCTCATGGCCAAAAGCAGGACGACATGCGACAGGTGGTGGAATATTTGGCTTCGCAGGAACTTGGCGGCAGGTACCCAGCCACTGTTGGCGACACCCTTGCCTCCGAATTCATTGTCGGCCAACTTCGCAAGTTGAAATTCAAGCCCATTGTCAAGGGAAAGAAAAAGAAAGGATTTTATCACGACTTCACCTATGGGAAGACCGAGAAGAGAACGACCCACAACATCATCGCCGTCCTCCCTGGGAAAGACAAGCATCTTAAAAACGAATACATCGTCGTTGCGTCGCATTACGACCATTTGGGCATGGGCGGCAAGGGGTCTGGCTCGCGTCGCCCCGACACCTTGGCCGTGCACCCCGGGGCAGACGACAATGCCAGCGGTGATGCCGTCGTACTCGAATTGGCGAAGTATTTTAAAAAGAAAGGGTCGCCAAGAAGTATTGTCTTCGCCTTCTTTGGCGCAGAAGAGCAAGGCCTTGTCGGTTCCAAGTTTTTCTTGGAATGGATGAAGCAAGCCGATGGCCAGCGCATCAACCTCCCTGCCAATAAGAACGGTATTGTCGCCATGGTGAATCTGGATATGGTGGGACGCATGCGCGACAATGCTATGAGTGTGTCGGGTACGGGAACAAGCAGTGGATTCAAGGCCATCGTGGAGGATGTCGCCAAGCAAACCAACCTGAACGTCAGTTGCATACCCGACGGTTATGGACCAAGCGACCATGCATCGTTCGTGGCAGTAGAAATCCCCGTCCTCTTCCTGACCACAGGTGGTCACATGGAATACCACACGCCAGGGGATGTGCCCTCGACCTTGAATTACGATGGCATGCAACAGACATTGGAGTTTTCGCAGGAGTTGATCACTCGCTTGGCTGCCATGCCCGAGGCACCTGATTATATCAATGTGCCAAGCAGCAATAAAATGAGCCATGCCAAGTTCAAGGTCACTTTGGGGCTCATGCCCGATGTCATGGGGGCAAGCAGCATCCCCGGCCTTCGAGCCGATATCGTGGTGGCAGGAAAGCCAGCCCATAATGCAGGCATCAGAAGCGGCGACATCATTCAGGAAATTGACGGTAAGCCCCTCACGGACATCAATGAATATATGGAGCGCTTGTCGGAACTCACGCCAGGTACCACCATTCCTGTGAAAGTGCTTCGGGGCGAAGAGACTATCGTATTTCAAGTTCACTTAACTCCTCCTGTGAGATGAAAAAATTCCTATATTGGCTTTTGGCTGTTGTTATCACGTTGGTATTGAGCATATACCAGCGCATGACCGGTCCTACATACCCCAAAAGAGTGACCGTGGAGTTGAATGGGGAAAGTTATAAGATGAAATTGCCAAGAAGTGGCGTCCAGCGCGATGAAGTCGTGACACTTAAGGGTGTCCCCTCTGATGTCAAGGCCCAGATTCATTACCGACGCTATCCGACGTCAAACGACTACACCACGGCGGATTTCGAATGGAACGACAGCGAGTGGCAGGCTGCATTGCCGGCGCAGCCTGTAGGAGGTAAGTTGCAGTATTATATAACAGTGGGGGAGAAGGACCTTTCTGCCGACGAGCCCGTGGTGATACGTTTCCGAAACGATGTCCCTGCCAGCATTTTAGTGCCCCATATCCTGTTTATGTTCGCTGCAATGCTGTTTGCCGTCTATACATTCTTGTTGGTGATAACGCACAAGAAATACAGTGGGTGGCTGAAGGTCACTGTGGTCACTTTGTTCATTGGCGGTTTCATTTTCGGTCCACTCGTGCAGCATGCCGCTTTCGGACCGTGGTGGACGGGATTCCCTTACGGAACAGACCTTACCGACAACAAGACACTCCTGTCCTTCCTTGTCTTTGCCGCTGCCCTTGCCACATTGAAATGGAAGTACAACAAGTGGGTTGTCGTCCTTGCCGTTTTGTTCATGATAGCCATTTTCAGCATACCACACAGTACATACGGTTCTGAGTACGACTACTCCACCCAGCAGTTGGGCACGGAGAAATAAGAGGTTTTCTGCATTTACAGTACATTTTATAATCCATATATTTATATCTTATGAAAATCAATCGTTTTATGACAATGATGATTGCTGCTGTGGTCATCATGTTGGGTGTGAGTGCATGTGGCAGTGATGATGATTCAGAAACCGCTTTAGCCACAGAGGTAATAGGTTCCTATACTGGTAATGAGATCATCACTGTAATGGGAGATGAGTCATCCAACGGTACCGCGACATACGAGTTTGCCAAATCGTCAGACACGTCTATCGACATGACCATTCCCCAATCAGGTTCAGGGGGCATGGCTATCCCGGCACTTTCTGTAAAGAACATCCCACTGACAAGGGGCAACAATACGATATCGGGGAAACTTGCCTCTTATTCAGGAAAAGTCACGAATGCAAAAGGGGAGGAGAGGGCTTTCACTCTCAGTAATGTAACTGTCATTTTCAAGGACAAGTCAGTTGTCGTGACATTTTCTTTGAAGTACGGCAATATGCCGTTTGACATGATAACCACTTTTACAGGGACCAAAAAGTAAATGGTGGCAGAGTTCATGAAGAGCAGACTTTTACATTCCATTTTGGCCGGCATGGCATTCTCCATGCTGGCCGGTGGTCTTTCTGCCCAGTCTGTTCGTGACTCTGTTGATCTTGAGCCTGTCGTCGTGACGGCCTCACAAACACCGAAGGCTCTCAAGGAAGCACCCGTTGTCACCCGTCTTATCACCCTCCATGACATCAAGATTGCCGACGCGACGAATATACAGGACCTGTTGACCCAGGAGATACCTGGACTGGAGTTCGGGTTGGCCATGAGCCAGGAAACATCTCTTATGATGAGCGGTTTTGGCGGCAATGCGATTCTCTTTCTTGTCGATGGCGAGCGGATGGCAGGAGAGACCATGGACAACGTCGATTATAACCGGATGAGCCTTGACAATGCCGGGCGCATCGAGATTGTGAAAGGAGCCTCTTCGGCACTCTACGGTTCGAATGCCGTAGGAGGGGTGATCAACATCATCAGCCGAGAGAATGTTGAACCATGGACCGCGAATGTCAACTCGCGTTATAACACCTTCGGGCATGAATGGCGCAACGGTGCCAGTTTCTCGTTCAACACGAAAAAGTGGAACTCGCAGACGAGTTTCCAACATACGGACATCGACCCCATTGATTTGCCGAAGGCGCACTCTTACGAGGAGATAGCCATGGAACTGCTGAAAAAGTCGCAAGGCTTGCCTTATGACGAGTCCGTGCTAAACGACGACTCCAACATCAACCGCCTCTATGGGCAGAAGACCTACAATGTCAGGGAGCGACTGACATGGCGTGCCACGGACAAGATGACGCTTATTGGTCGAGGAAGTTATTTCTTCCGCATCAGCGAGCGCGACACCCACGACTATCATTTCAATGGCTACGGCGCCGGACTGAAAGGCAAGTACACATGGGACAAAGACCGTCGTCTCGAACTGTCGTACGCATACGACCAGTATGACAAGGCCAATTTCCTGCCCGACGGAACGAGAACCCATGACCATGACTACAGCAATCGGCAGCATGCCCTGCATGCCCTGTTCAACCGTTCGTTTGGCGAGAACACCCTTTCCTTGGGAGCCGACTACATGCACGACTATCTCACCACCTATCAGTTCCTCGACAACGCCAGCCACACGCAGAACAATGTCGATGCCTATGCACAGTTCGACTGGAACGTGACAAGGCAACTGAACATTGTGGGCAGTGTGCGCTTCGATTACTTCTCTGTCTCTGCACAGAAGGCACTCACAGAGCGTCTCGCCGTCGTGTACAAGTTGCCTTGGATGACCTTCCGTGCCAACTATGCCAGTGGTTTCCGTGCTCCCACCCTGAAGGAAATGTATATGCATTTCGACATGGGCAACATGGGATATATGATCATCGGAAATCCTGACCTCAAGCCTGAGAGGAGCCACAATATCAACATCGCCTTCGAGAGGACGAATCGCATCAGAACCGGTGGATTCCTGGACGGACGCTACAACTTCACCCTCATGGGCTATTGCAATATCTTCGACAAGCGTATCACCACCATCGACCATACTTACGAGGGCATGTCAAGTGCCCTTTACTGGAACGAAGAAGGCATAAAGGTTTGGGGCGTGGATTTCAGCATGGGGCACATTTGGGATTGCGGAGTTTCTTTCAGGCTCAACTATTCATGGATGCATGAGACAGGCAATGTTTTTTTCTCCCAGTTTTCCCAGCCTCGTTCCCATTCCATGACATGGCGTGTAGGCTATGACCATCGTTTCTCCCGCCACTATGCTCTTGATGCGGCTCTCTCCGGACGCTGTTTGGGCAAGCCGCAATCGGGCCGCACGGATGTTGACCAAGGCTATACCATTTGGAAACTGATGTTTCAGCACCATATTTGGCGTGGTCTGAATCTCAATACCGCTATCGACAATCTCTTCAACTACAAGCCTAAGTCATATTACTATTGTTCTCCGTTGACGACCGGGATAACCTTTAGCATAGGCCTGTCTGTTGATTTGGAGAAAGTGCTGTGAATTACTAATCTCGATATATCGA
>CAMKSZ010000169.1 GCA_946415525.1 uncultured Prevotellaceae bacterium
ATCCGAGGCAGTCGAGCACCGACACTTGGATGGCGAAGTGCATGCCCTTCATGGTCTTCGGAGCCTTCATCTCGATGGTCTTGCCGCCGTAGCCTGCCAATTCCTCGTCGGTGAAGACGAACGGACGGATGGCTGCGTGAGGACAAATGTAGGCACATTGGTTACACTGGATACAGTTGTCAAGGTTCCAAGCAGGAACGAAGGCTTCCACACCGCGCTTCTCGTAGGCGGAGGTGCCCACTTCCCAAGAACCGTCGGTAGTGCCGAACTTCGTGAATGCGCTGACGGGCAGCAGGTCGCCGGCTTGTGCGTTGATGGGGCGCACCACTTCCTTGACGAATGCGGGAGCGTCGTCCTCGACGATGGCGTCGTCGGGCAGGTTGGCCCAAGCGGGGTCGATGGCAAACTCCTTGTATTCGCCACCGCGGTCAACGGCTGCGTAGTTCTTGTTCACCACGTCCTCGCCCTTCGAACCGTAGGACTTCACGATGAATTTCTTCATCTGCTCCACAGCCAGTTCCTCGGGAATCACCTGGGTGATACGGAAGAAAGCAGACTGCAGGATGGTGTTGGTGCGGTTGCCCAAACCAATCTCCTGGGCAATCTTTGTGGCGTTGATGGTGTAAACGGTGATGTTGTTCTCAGCGAAGTAGCGCTTCACCTTGTTGGGCATGAAGCGGGCCAGTTCCTCACCCTCGAAGATGGTGTTGAGCAGGAAGGTACCGTTCTTCTGCAAACCGCGTGTCACGTCGTACATGTGCAGATAGGCCTGCACGTGGCATGCCACGAAGTTAGGAGTGGTCACCAAGTAAGTGGAGCGGATAGGCTCGTCGCCGAAGCGGAGGTGCGAGCAAGTGAAACCGCCCGACTTCTTCGAGTCATAACTGAAGTATGCTTGGCAATACTTGTCGGTGTTGTCGCCGATAATCTTCACCGAGTTCTTGTTGGCACCCACGGTACCGTCGGCACCGAGGCCGTAGAACTTGGCTTGGAACATGCTCTTGCCGCCGAGTGCAATCTCGGGAACGACGGGCAGAGAGGTGAAGGTGACGTCGTCGACGATGCCGATGGTGAAGTGGTTCTTCGGCTCCGGCATGGCCAGGTTGTTGAACACAGAGATAATCTGAGCGGGAGTGGTGTCGTGTGAGCCCAGACCATAGCGGCCACCGACGATGAGAGGACGGTCTTCCACCTCGTAGTAAGCCGACTTTACGTCCATGTAGAGAGGCTCGCCTTCGGCACCCGGCTCCTTCGTGCGGTCGAGCACGGCAATCTTCTTCACAGTCTTGGGGACGGAAGCGAGGAGGTGCTTCACCGAGAACGGACGATAGAGGTGCACGCTCAGCATACCCACTTTCTCGCCGTTGGCATTCAGGTGGTCGATAGCCTCGCGGGCGGCATCGCTGGCCGAACCCATGAGGATGATCATGCGGTCGGCATCCTCGGCTCCGTAGTAGTTGAAGAGGTGATACTCACGGCCGGTGATTTCGCTAATCTTGGCGAGGTACTCCTCGACAACCTCGGGCACTGTGTCGTAGTAACTGTTGCAAGCCTCACGATGGGTGAAGAAGGTCTCGGGGTTCTCTGCGGTACCGCGTGTGACAGGGCGCTCGGGAGTGAGGGCACGGTCGCGGAAACGCTTGATGTCAGCCTCATCGACCAGCGGGAGGATGTCCTCGTTGTCGAGACGCTCAATCTTGTGATACTCATGAGAGGTGCGGAAACCATCGAAGAAATTGATGAACGGCACACATGTCTTCAGGGAGGCGAGGTGGGCGACGGCTGTCAAGTCCATCACTTCCTGCACCGAACCCTCGCAGAGCATGGCGAAGCCTGTCTGGCGGCAGGCCATAACGTCCTGGTGGTCACCGAAGATGCAAAGTGAGTGGGAAGCCAGCGTGCGGGCGGAGACGTCGAACACACAGGGGAGCAACTCACCGGCGATCTTGTACATGTTGGGAATCATCAGCAGCAGGCCCTGCGATGCGGTGAACGTAGTGGTCAGAGCACCTGCCTGAAGCGAACCGTGGACGGCACCTGCGGCACCTGCCTCGGATTGCATTTCCTGCACGGATACGGTCTGGCCCCAGAGGTTCTTGCGACCACGGGCTGCCCACTCGTCAACGTGCTCCGCCATCGGCGAAGACGGGGTGATGGGATAGATAGCGGCTACCTCGCTGAACATATAACTGATATGAGCAGCGGCCTCATTGCCATCACATGTGATAAATTTCTTTTCCTTTGCCATTTTTTAATTTAAAAGGTTAAATAATTTATAATGCTTGTCTAAAAGTAGTTGTATGTTTGGTTATTCAGACACTTAATAGAGGAATCCCAAAAGCCAAAGGGGGATTTGGTTGCCTTTGCCCACCTCCGTGTTGTAACGGGCGTAGATGGTGTCGGGCTGTAGGCGAATCTTGCCGCATTTTGCGGCGTCGCAGATGCGGAATTTCAGATGCCCGTCCACGAGATAGTTGCTGTCGTGGCTCATTTGGTTCACCTTGTGGTCTTTCCACATCGAGTTGACGAAGAAAGTCTCCATCACGTCCTGCCGTTCCACCTTGCCGGGATAGATGGCGTATATGAGGTTGGAGTTGTGGAGCATCACCTTGGTGGGCTTTTTGGGGAACGACTGCCCCAAAGGGTAAATCATGTTGATGAGGCGGGCGTCGGCCAAGTATTTGATGTAGTTCATCACCGTGGCACGGCTGGTCTCGATGTCGTTCGCCAACTTGCTGATGTTCGGAGCCTTGGGGCCGTCCACGGCAAGGTCGTAGAACAGTCGCTTGATCTTGGTGAGGTATTTTAGTTCTATCTGCTTGATGATGAGGATGTCCACCTCCGTCATCATGTTCATCGTCTTCAGCAGGTTCTCGGAATAGTTCCTGTGCTCTTGGAAGAACGGATAGAAACCATGGTGCACATAGTCCTGGAAATAGTCTATGGGGCGTGCCTTGGGAAGGATTTGCTTGATGATGTGTTCATGGTCGGCCAATATCTCGTCGAGCGTGTAGGGGCGGAATTGGTTGCCGGTCATCAAGTTGAGAAATTCCCTAAAAGAGAAGCCGCGCAGGTTATAACTCTTCACAATGCCGTTGAGTTCGGGATTTTCCTCTTTCAGCCGCATCACACTTGAACCGGTGAAGACGATTTTCAGTCCCGGATAATTGTCGTAGCATTTCCTCAGGCCTGCGCTCCAGTTGGGCTGTTTGAACACTTGATCGACGAGCAGCACCCTGCCTCCGTTGCGGTAGAACTCTCCTGCGAACTCCTCTATTCCGCGCTCTTGGAAATAGAAGTTGTTCATGTTCACATACAGGCACTGCTTGTCCTTCGTGTCGAAGTTCTCCTTGGCGTATTGCAACAAAAAGGTGGTCTTGCCCACGCCGCGTGTGCCCTTGATGCCGATGAGCCGGTCGTTCCAATCTATCTCGTCCATCAATCCACGACGGACGGGAGCATTGGTGTGCTCTACAAGGTAGGTGTGCGTGCGGAAGAAAGCCTCCATTTTGTCTGTTTGTTTTTTCAATGCAGGGCGGATGACGTCCGCCAATCATTATTAACATGCAAAGATAATACTTATTTCTTAATTTGCAAAGTCAAGTTTGCAAAATATGTTTTTTTTTTCTATTTTTGCACCAAATTGAGGACGGATGGCTGAAATAGGGTCTCCGCAAACGTTTTCACGTTATTGCCACGCATGAAACTCCACATTTTCAATCCCGAGCACGACTTGGTGCTGGCAGCCGAAGAGGCTTTCGGGCATTATACTCCGCCTCGGGCGGCCAAGGCGCTGCGGCGCGACTTGGGCTTTTTGCCCGCTTTCTGGACCTCCATGGGCGATGCCGTGCTGGTGGACGATAGGGAGAAGGCTCGCAGGGCCTCGGCTCCTTTCACGGCTTACTTCCTGCAGCCGCTTTTCATCTCCGACGACCAACTGAAAAAGTTGGTGCAGGAGGGGGTGACGGATTGGGAAGTTTGTCCATGGGGCTGGGACAGTCTTGTAAGAGACCGCTTGAAGCGTGCCGGCCTGCCGTCGTCAATACTGCCTTCCGACGAGGAGTTGGCGCATATCCGCCGCTTGTCCCACCGTGCCACAACGATACCGCTGCTTCATGAGATGGTGAGCGATTTGCAACAGACCGTGGGCGAACGGTGGGTCGCCCATTCCATGGAGGAGGTGGAGGCTTTCTTGTCGCGTGAGGGTGCCTTGGTGCTCAAGGCTCCTTGGAGCAGTACGGGGCGTGGGGTGAGATTTGTCGAGGGACGGCTGTCGCTCAGCGAAGTGGGTTTTGTGGGCAACACGCTGGCTGTCCAGGGTGGCATTGTCGTCGAACCGCATTACGACCGTGTGCTCGATTTCGCCATGGAGTATGACATCTGTGCCGATGGTGGGGCCCGCTATGCCGGTCTCTCCTTGTTTGATACCGATGGCACGGGATATGTCGGGGGCGTGCTTGCCGACGAGGAAGAGAAAATGCGCATCGTGGGTGGCTATCTGCCGCAGGGACTCTTGGAGACCGTCAAAAGCCGCATCGGCGGTTGGCTCCAGCAGACAATGGGTTGCTATGTAGGTCCTGTGGGCATCGACATGATGGTTGTGCGCATTGCCGATGGCTATCGGCTGCATCCCTGTGTCGAGATGAACGTGCGACGCACCATGGGGCATGCCGCCATCGCCATTGCCCGTCGCATCGGCGGCGGTCACTCGCGCATGGCCATCCATTATAAGAATGGTAACTATCAACTTAAAATAATATGAGAAAACTTTTTATTGGCTTTATTCTGATGCTGAGCCCATGTTGGGTAATGGCACAAGGCAATTATCGTTCGCAGGTGTGGTCGCCCGACAATGGCGACGGCACTTACACCAATCCCGTCATCAATGCCGACTACAGCGACCCCGATGTGTGCGTCGTGGGCGATGACTATTACCTCACTGCCAGTTCTTTCCAGTGCATTCCGGGACTGCCCATCCTCCATTCGCGCGACTTGGTCAACTGGGAGATTATCGGTTATGCCGTCAAGGAACTGAAACCCAACGAGATGTTTGACGTGCCAAGCCATGGCAACGGCATTTGGGCACCCAGCATCCGCTTTCACGATGGCGAGTTCTACATCTATTGGGGCGACCCCGACAACGGCGTGTTCATGGTGAAGACTAAAGACCCGGCAGGTGAATGGACAGAGCCGCTTTGCGTCATTCCCGGCAAGGGGATGATCGACACCTGCCCGCTTTGGGATGAAGATGGACGGTGCTATTTGGTCAATGGATGGGCAAACAGTCGGTCGAGGTTCGCTTCTGTGCTCACTGTGCGCGAGATGAACGCCGAGGGCACGAAGGCCATCTCGCAACCTGTCATCGTGTTCGACGGCAATGGGACGGAGAACCGCACTTGCGAGGGACCGAAGTTCTATAAGCGCGACGGCTGGTATTGGATAATGTGTCCTGCCGGCGGCGTTCCTACTGGTTTCCAACTGGCGATGAGGTCGAAGTCGCCATACGGACCTTACGAGTCCAAGGTGGTGCTCGCTCAGGGAAAAACCAACATCAACGGTCCGCACCAAGGCGGATGGGTGCACACCAGCATGGGTGAGGACTGGTTCCTGCATTTCCAGGACAAGGAATGCTATGGTCGCGTGGTGCACTTGCAGCCTGTCACGTGGAAGGACAACTGGCCAGTGATGGGCATTGACAAGGATGGCGATTATTGTGGCGACCCTGTGGTGCGCCATCGCAAGCCGAAGACACGCTCTGCCGTCGCCGTGGTCAATCCCGTCGAGAGCGACGAGTTCAACACGCCGCAGATGGGACTGCAGTGGCAGTGGCATGCCAATTATGCCCAGTCGTTTGGCATGCCGACGACTTTCGGCACCTTCCGTATCTTCAATTTCAAGCACGACCGCAATGCCGTCAACCTGTGGGACGTGCCCAACATGCTCTTGCAGAAGACACCTGCCGACAAATTCACGGCGACCGCCAAGTTGCGTTTCACCTCAAAAGCCGAACAGCAGTCGGGTGGCATCATCATGATGGGACTTGACTACTCGGCATTGGTCGTCAAGAGGGTGGGGAAGGAGTTCGTCCTCCAGCGGCTCACCTGCAAGGCTGCCGACAAGAACAAGCCCGAGACTGCCGTAGATATCGCCACTCTGAAACCTACTGCCGAGGATGCCATCGACTACAAACCGGGCATTCATCTCGACATTTACATGCGGATGAAGGTGGATGGCGGGAAATGTCGCTTCGCCTATAGCCTCGATGGCAAGAAGTTTCATGATGCTGGTGAGACGTTCACCATGCGCGAAGGGAAATGGATTGGTGCGAAGATGGGATTCGTCAGTTTTGAACCTGATGGTACCACCGACCGCGGATGGGTGGAGGCCGATTGGTTTAGGGTGACCCCCTAATGTCTTGAAGTGTTTTCTGGCACACTATTCTGATGCCAATTCCGAAAGGTGGCTGACGAATGGGGCATCTTGGGCAACTTCGCACATATGCGTATAATTATTAATATGGTGGAGTACAAGAACAGCAACATTTCAACTTTCCTATTATAGTTAAGGATGGGGGCGAGGAGAAAACTTCGCCCCCATTAACAATCCTTAATATGAAAAATTCTTTATTCTCAAATTTTTTACTTACCTTCGCGTCGCAAAAATTCAGAGGGTGAGTATTTCAAGAAACAATAGGCCCTCAAACGGAATGGCACATAGCCGTAGAGAGAAGAAGTGCAGTTGCAAAAACGACAGACGCGGCCGAAAGGCGTAATGAAAATAAGTCTGTTCAAGCCGATGAGATGAGCGCCCCTAAAAGTTGGGGGATGTCGTTAAGCGTTCTTTGAATAATTGTACAAACATTGGATCAAGAGTCAGTCAAGAACTGCCCCAACCGAGCACATAATCGCCACGGTGGGAAAACGATCTGAATTAACAGTTTAGTATTTTGGTATTAACCGATTAATTAAATATGATTATGATGTATTTCTTATTTACTTTTATTATTCATGATTTGTGTGGGGGTCTCCAAGACCTTCGCACCAGTTTGTCGTGCCCTTCGCCGAACATTTGGTGGAAGGGTCTTTTGGTGTTGGGCTACATCCAACCTTCTCGCACGTTGTCCAATGACAACGCTACTCGCCTCATAACTAATAATCATTTTATTCTTGACAATAATGAAAAGAACTGTAATCTGTGAATACGTGGGATTTGGCCATCCCGACAAAGTGGCTGACCAAATCAGTGATGCCCTGCTGGACGCCTTCTTGGAGAAAGACCCCAACACTCGTTCCGGTATAGAAGTGATGATTAAAGATAATATCGTGGTGTTGGGCGGTGAGGTGAAGAGCACGGCGCAAATCGACTACGACCACATCGTGAGGAAGACGATGGACGACATCTGTTATCCCGATGACCACCACCTCTCGGGAGATGACATCAAGGTCATCAACCTCATCGGAAAACAGTCACCCGAAATCAGCCGCAGTGTGGACCAAGACGACGGCATCATCGGGGCGGGTGACCAAGGCTTCTGCGTAGGTTTCGCATCCAACGAGACGGAAGACTTGATGCCGCTTGGGGCGTATCTCGCCCGAAAACTATGCCAATGTGCTGAAGACATGCACCACACATTCGGACCGGACATCAAGTCACAGGTGGTGGTGACGTATGACGAAGA
>CAMKSZ010000170.1 GCA_946415525.1 uncultured Prevotellaceae bacterium
TGGGGATGTTCTCCGGACTCTTCGTCTATTTCCTGCTCAACTGCGCCAGCGTCGCCGCCGCCATCGCCCTGCGCCATTTCCTGCGCACACGGCAAATCAAGCAGCAACTCGAAGAAGAGCGCCACAAAAACACGGAAGCCGAACTGGCCTGGCTGAAAAACCAAATCAACCCGCACTTCCTGTTCAACACGCTCAACAACATATCGAGCCTGACGCAAATCGACGCTGACGCCGCCCAAGACGCCATCGCCCAACTCAGCGACCTGCTACGCTATGCCATCTACAAGACCAACCAACCGTCGGTGCCCATCGACGGCGAAGTGGAATTCATGGACAACTACATCCACTTGATGCAACTGCGCTGCAACGAGAAGACAACTGTGAAAACGGCCTTCGACATCGCCGACAAGCAATACCCCCTCCCTCCGCTGCTCTTCATCTCGCTCATTGAGAATGCCTTCAAGCACGGCGTGAGCAGCAGTCGCCCGTCGCTCATCGACATCAGCCTTATCCAGAAAGGACAGACGCTGACGTTCCGTTGCACCAACACCAACTTCCCCAAGAGCGACACCAACCGCAGCGGCAGCGGCATCGGACTGGAGAACACCCGCCGGCGCCTCGACCTGCTCTACGGCGACCACTACACCTGGCAGCAGTCGCTCGAAGGCGATATGTACGACACCCAAATCACCATCCATCCATGAGACCCCTCACCTGCATCATCGTCGATGACGAGCCATTGGCCGTCAAGTTGCTGGAATCATTAGTCGCCAAGACCCCCGACCTCGTGCTCTTGGCATCGTTCACCGACTCCGTGGAGGCAACGGCAGCCATCAAGCAACAGCAACCCGACATCCTGTTTCTCGACATCCAAATGCCCGACATCGACGGCATGGAACTGGCACGGATGCTCCCTGCCGCCACACGCGTCATCTTCACCACCGCCTTTCAGGAATATGCTTTCGAGAGTTATGAGGTGTCGGCCCTCGACTTCCTGCTCAAGCCCATCCGCTACAGCAAATTCATCGCCGCCGTGGAGAAGGCTCGCCAATGGTTCGGCATGGCCGATGCCGCAGCCACGGCCAAGCAAGTGGGCGAGAAGACGGAAAAAGATGCATCGACTTTGTTCATCAAGGTCGATGGCGAATACCGGCAGGTGGCTCTCGCCCAGATTCTCTATGTGAGCGGGATGAAAGACTATGTGATGTTTTACTTGGAAGGCGAGCGGAAGCCTCTCATCACCCACCTGACGATGAAGTCGGTGGAGGAGATGCTGCCCACAGCACGGTTCATGCGCGTCCACCGTTCCTACATCGTCGCACTCGACAAAATCCGCAGCGTCGATCGCAACGATTGCATATACATCGGTGACGAGATTATTCGCGTCACCGATGCATACAAAGAGAGTTTCGCACAATTTCTGTCGAGCCGACAGGTGGAGAGATGACTACCTGACGACGTATTTCCTACCCTTGACAATGTAGATGCCTTTTGGCAAGCCTTCGAGCGTGCCTGCCTCCTTGCGCACCAAGGAACCGGCTACCGTGTAAACATCGGCTGGTTCAGGCAGTCCCTCCGCCACCGTCACTTCGCCAATGGCATCGGGATTCAGGTCGGCGCCTACGGTGAAGGTATAGGTGCCCCCCAACCAATCCGTCTCTTGCGACTGATGTGAGACGAAGTTCTGCATAGCCATCATGTAGGTCTTGTTCATTTCCAATCCCTCTATGCGGAATTCCAGTTCGGCAGTGGCACCGGCGGCAATATTGGTGTTGGACTCAATGTCGTAGGCCACGCTGTATCGCTTTCCATCCTCGAAGATGTAGCAGTAGATGGGCTTATAGTAACCTTCGCTGCCTTGGTTTTTCACCCTCACCTTGAAGGTGACGTCCTCCTTGGCGACGATGTCGCATCGCGTCACCGCCAGGTTCGTCTTCGACGTGGGGGCTTTCTTGATGGTCAACTCGATGGGCGACAAGTTGTTGGAACCTTCTTCATTGATGTCAATCCACACTTTCCACTTGCCCACGGCGTTGGGCTTGAAATACAGGGAGGTTTCCGATTCGCCGCCTGCCTCGATGGGAAGAATCACCTTATCGACAAATTCCCCCTTTTCGCTCGTCTGCGAGGCAAACAAGTAGAATGGCCCGAAGTATTCCTCTGTGTTGCTTTTCACCTTGATGGCAATTTCCTGCGGCATATCGACGATGAGGTTGCCCTTGCAAGCGAAATCCACGATGGTCATGTTCGCCAATGGGTGATAAGTCATGTTGGTAATCTTGCCGCCGCTCACCGTCACCTCTATATATTTCATGAAGTCACCGGGTACGCGATACCATCCCGAACCTTCAAGGATGGTGTAGGGATAGAAGCGGTAAGTGCCGTTGCCCAGTCCCCAGTCGTCGAGATTGGCAGATACGGTTCGCATATCGAGGTAGTCGAAATAATCTGTCTGGTTCGCCACGTGATAACTTCCCGACTCGGTGTTGATGTTGTGGTAGGCAAATCCATATTCGAAGGTGCCGTCCATTCCGGTGCGGTTGGCGAATTGTCCGTAGATTGTGTGACCCTCGGTATAGAAATCCTCAAGAGAGAGCGTGCGCATGTCGTCGTTGAAGTTGGTGGGAGGCTGGATGCCCACAACGGCTCCTTGCAAGTCGGAATAACCGCAGTTGGCGCTGCTGCTGCCCGTGCCTCCCCCCTCGGGATTGAGGATGGCCAGTTTATAGAATCCGTCGCAATAGCCATACCATCCCCAGTTGACGTGATAGAAACCGTTGCCGTCGTAGCCATCGATGACAAACGAATGGCCGCCGCCGGGATTGCTGCCAGCATAGACGACCGGGCGCCCCTGGCTCATTTCATTGTAGATAAGTTCGTCCCAACTCTCTATGGTATAGTCGCTACGTCGGGCATACCTCGTGTTGATGTCGTAGCCGAAATAGGTGCGCAATGCCTTCGCCACCAAGTTGTTTTGGGCCGACGAGCCATCGGTGCCATAGTCCATCTCCACCGAGTAGCCGCAGTAGAGCATCAGTTGGGCCACTGCGTCACAACTAACCTTCGGCTGGCCCTCGTCGTACTTGTCGAGCATGTTGCCCCAATCGAATTTCGCTTTGGGGAGTTTGGACAACTTTCCCACATGTTCGTTGGACTCATAGGCGGGAATCTCGCTGCAGAAGGTGGTGGGCCAACGGTTGTAACGCATCACCTGAGCCATTGCGGTGGCCACACAACCGGAATAGCAGTGTTTGCCGTCGATGGTGGGGCATAACTGGTTGAAGGACTCTCCTTCTGCGGAGGCTTCGCCCTGTCCCCATACCGATTTCATCAATTTGCCCACTGCCTTGTGGTTGGCCACGTGCATCGGGCGTGTCGTCATCTTACCCTGTTGCAGGGCCTCCAGTTCTTGGGCGCAACCGGCGAGCCAAGCCTTCATCTGTACGGGGATGTTGGCTTCGTCGAAGCCCCCCTCCAGACTATAGCCCATGATGGCCTCGGCACGTTCGTCGCCCGCGACGATGACGAAGCCTGCGTTGTCGCTGGCATTGAACACATAGTAGGGAGCCGTCTCCGTGGATGTCGGCTGTGCGGCTGCCCTGCGGATGCCGTCGGCGTGGGGCATTCCCAACTGTTGCATGAAATCGTGTGCTTTCTGCCTCGCCGCCATTGGGGAGATGGGCTGTGCGTTGCATGACAAGGCGGCGATTATCAAGATGGCCGCAAAAAAGAATCTTTTTGGTGTGAGAGTATTAAATTTAGTCATTGCAATGTTGATTTGGTGGTTATGGTTTAAGTAAAAACAATGTAAACTAATTGAATATAAGTTACTGTCATCTAATTTTGACAACCTACTTGCAAAAATAGGAAAAAATATTCAATAATCTTGTTTTTTTATAGAAAAATGCACAAATTGCTGTGCAAAAAACGGCGGTCGTATATCCTCATTACTCAAGTTGAAAGGAGTTTAGACATTACTCTTGCAAGTCATAGCCTATACTGACGATGAATAATCAGAGGCAACACGCAAGCAGGGTGCCACTCATGGCACCCTGCATCGTGGAGAGAGAAAAGACTATTCGTGCACGTAGAGGTTCCAGCCGAGGTAGGTGTCGATGGCCTCGTTGAGGACATCGACGACATCGGTGCGGCACATGGCCACATGATGCTCGAACCCGTTCTTGCAGATATATTTCATCAGGCGCTGCAGTCCCTCCACCTTGGTGACGGCGATGCAACCGTCCATGCCATAGGGGTCGTCGGTAATCTCGCCCTTGCCGAGATAAGCCTTGATGCACCCCTTCGGGTCGTCGGTGGAGATACGGAAGAAGGTGAAGTCGCCCGCCGTCACCTTGGCATAGACGGCACCGAAGGTGTTCACCTTGCCCAAAGTGCGGCCCAGCACGCCGAGCGGACCGAGCCTCAGGTTGTTCTGCACAAACGACTTGGGGTAGTTGCCGCAGTGGGTGCAAACACATTTGTTACGGTCCTCGGCGAAATTATTGTTCCAGTCGAGCAGGGCGGAAGCCTTGCCCGAGGCCAGCGTCAGGGCGTACATCGACACGGCTCCGGCGATGTCGGTCTCGCAAGCGGCAGGGATGAGTTTGTCGCCTAACATCGACATGGTGACGCAAGCAGCGCAACCGTAGTTCTGCTCCAGCGAGTCCCAGCACTGGATGGCGACGGCCTGCACGTCGTTGGCCTCAATCCAGTTCTCCACCGCCACGCCAAACTTGGCCTGCAGACGGAGTTTCTCGCGATAGTTCTCAGGCACTTCGGCATATTTCTCCACCCTTTCGCACATGGCGATGAACTTCGGGTCGTCGTCGGCGATGCGCTGTGCGGCAAAGAGGATTTCGGAGAGGTCGGCCGGCACCACGGTGATGCCGCTTCGCTGAAGCAGTTTCTCGCTGGCGCGACAGGTGTTGAAGCCCAACGGGCGGGTGCCTATCTGACCGATTCGGCAGTGACGCAAGCCGTTCACCACGCGGCAGACAGCGGCAAACTTGTTGAGGTCTTTCGCCAGCAGCGGACTATAGATGGAATAGGTGTGGAGGGTGGTGTCGGTGAAGGGGATGCCATATTGGTAGAGGTTGTTGCAGACAGAAATCTTGCCGCAGAAAGCATCGCGGCGACTGTCCAGGTCCACCTTGTCGTTCTCGTCGTCGCATGCCTGCACCATCACCGGCACGTTGAGTTCGGCATCGCTGATGGCATTGATGATGCCAATCTCGAAACCGAAATTGGGCAACGAGACAACGATGCCGTCGATTTCGTCGCGGTGCTCGCGGAATTGCCGAGCCACCTTCAGTCCGTCCTCACGGGTCTCGATGCTGCTGCTACCCGTCGGCGTGGCATCCTCGGGCAGGATGACATACTCGTAGCCCAGTTCGTCCATCGTGCGGAGCAGTTGCTTGCGCACGTCGCGGGCCAGTTCTGAGTTGAAATAGGCGCGTGTCCCAATGATCACGCCAAAACATGTTTTTCCGTTTCTCATTGTATGAAAGATTTGTTTGTGTATAGTCTTATTTTGCTATCAAGCGGACAGCCTCCAGCCAACCTTGGTAGAGGGTGTCCATCGCCGGCGTGTGGTGAGGCTCGTACACCTGCGTCACCTTGCGCAAGCCAACGACATCGGCAGGAGCCGTCCACACCTTACGGGCGAAACCGTTCATGACAACGGCTCCGAGGGCAGAGGCATCCTCCACCTCCGTGCAGACGACAGGCGTGTCCAACTGGTCGGCCTGGAACTGCATGAGGAAACGATTGCGCGTAGGACCGCCGTCGGCACACACCTCGCGCAGCCGTCCGCCGGTGGCAGCCGCCATCACACCGATGAGGTCGCGCACCTGGTAGGCGATGGACTCCAGAGCCGCCCTGAGGAAATGGGCGCGTGTGGTGGCAAACGTCATGCCCACCACGGCAGCCTTGGCATCGGGCTTCCACCAAGGAGCGCCCAGTCCGGCAAAAGCGGGCACGACATAGACACCGCCCGTGGAATCGACAGACACGGCCTCCGCCTCCATCTCCGAGGGATGCCGCACGATTTGCAGTTGGTCGGCCATCCATTTCAAGGTGGCGCCAGTGCTGTAGATGTTGCCCTCATAGCCATAGCAATGCCTGCCAAGAGCAGAGAAGCCCACAGAAGTGACCAACCCCTCCGGGGCAGCCAACGGTTGCGGACCGATGTTCACCATCACCGACGAGCCAGTGCCGTAGGTCACCTTGCCCGACCCCTCCTCGAAGCACATCTGCCCCACGAGGGCGCCGTGGGAGTCGCCGAGCACGCCAGCGATGGCGATGGGCTTGTCGAAAACACCCTCGACGGTGGTCGTGCCATAGGTGGCATCGCAAGGCAGCACCTCTGCCATCATGCTGCGCGGGATGTCGAAGAGCCGCAGCAGGTCGTCATCCCATGCCATGGTGTGGATGTTGAAGAGCATGGTGCGCGAAGCGTTGGTGGTGTCGGTATAGAAACACTCCCCTCCTGTCAGTCGCCAGACCAGCCAGGTGTCGATGGTGCCCATGAGCAAGTCGCCCCGTCGGGCGGCCTCCCTTGCCCCCTCGACATGGTCGAGAATCCACCTGACGCCGGTAGCCGAGAAATTGGGGTCGATGAGCAGTCCGCTCCGCTGGAAGACGAGGTCGGAAGCCCCCTCTTCGCGCAGTTGGGCGCAGAGCGCGGCGCCGCGGTTGTCCTGCCAGACAAGCGCGTTATAGACAGGTAGTCCGGTGTGCTTGTCCCACACGACGACCGTCTCGCGCTGGTTGGTGATGGCCAACGTGCAGTCGGCTGTGGCGCCGCCCGCCTGGAGCATCAGTTGTCGGATGGCCTCCACGGTATTGTCGTAAATTTCCACTGCGTCGTGCTCCACCCATCCAGCCTGTGGATAATACTGACGATGGTCAACGTTGCAACGATGGAGCATGTGGCACTGTTCGTCGAAGAGCATGGCCTTGGTCGAAGAAGTGCTTTGGTCGATGGCGATTATTCTCATGTCTTTCTGCTGATTAGATGGTTGGGGCAATTCTCAGCCACGCGCTGGCAGGAAATCGAGCGCGGCCTTGACGATGCCCTCGGCATCCATGCCGTAATAATGGAAAATCTCGGCGTTGGTGCCGTGTATCACATTCTCGTCGGGAATGCCGATGATGCGCACGGGCACCGGTTGCTCGCTGAGGAGTTCGCAGACCATGGCACCCAGTCCACCGTAGCGGCTGTGCTCCTCGACGGTGACGATGCGCCCCGTCTCGCGGGCGGCGCGCAGCACCGCCTCCTCGTCGAACGGCTTGATCCAAGAGAGGTCGAGCACCCGTGCCGACACCCCTTGTTGGCGCAGCAGGATAGACGCCTGCCAAGCGTGATAGACCGTCTCGCCCGTGGCGATGATGGTCAGGTCGGAACCTTCGGCGACGGTGATGGCCTTGCCCACCTCGAAGGTGAAGTTGTCGTCGGCATAGACATCGGGCACGGCGGCACGTCCCACCCGCACGTAACAAGGTTGGTTGAAATCGACGAGCATGCCGACGAGCCGTCGCGTGACACGCCAGTCGCTCGGCAGACAGATGGTCATGCCCGGGAAGGTGCGCAGGACGGCAATGTCGTGCAACGAATGGTGGGTGGCGCCCAAAGCGCCGTAGGCGACGCC
>CAMKSZ010000171.1 GCA_946415525.1 uncultured Prevotellaceae bacterium
GCCACCGGCACCCGTTTCATGCAATGCTATGCTGGTAGTGGCATCAGTTCACCCTCACGCTGTTCGCTTATGACCGGCAAGAACAGCGGCAACACGCGCATCCGCGACAACCAATGCCCAGTAGGCGGCATCAAGGGTGTGAAAGTGAATGCCCGTGGCGACACCACCTACATTAGAAGGGCCAACCTCCTGCCCGAAGACACCACCATCGCCACGGTGCTCGGAACGGCCGGTTATCGCACCTGCCTTGTGAACAAGTGGCATCTCGACGGCTACGACCCCGGTTCATCGCCCAACCACAGGGGTTTTGACGAATTCCATGGCTGGACCATCTCAACCGTCCATTCCAATTCACCTTATTATTATCCCTACTATCGTTTCGACAACGACAAACTCATCCACATCAAGGCCAACGCCCACGACAAGCACGTGAAGCACAACACCGACTTATCGACCGACGATGCCATCAAGTTTATCAAACGCAACAAGAAGAACCCATTTTTCCTCTATTTGGCGTTTGACGCACCCCACGAACCCTACATCATCGACAATACAGTTTGGTATGATGACGAGACATGGGACATGAACACCAAACGCTACGCCGCCCTTATCACCCACATGGACGCCGCCATCGGACGCCTGATGAACGAACTCGACCGCCTTCACTTGCGCGAAAACACCCTTGTCATCTTTGCTTCCGACAACGGCGCCGCCGTGCAAGCCCCATTGAAACTCTTCAACTGCAACGCCGGATTCCGTGGTCGCAAAGGACAACTCTATGAAGGCGGCATCCGTGTTCCCTTGATTGTCAACCAACCAGGCAAGGTGCCTGTGCAAACGCTCGACAACCTTATCTATTTCCCCGACATCATGCCCACCTTCGCCGCCTTGACTGGTTCGACAGGGAATTTGCCACAGCATATCAACGGTATCAACATTCTACCACTATTCTATGGCCAGCAAATAGACACCGACCACCGTTTACTATACTGGGAATTTCCAGGTGTTCAACGCGCTGCCCGAAGAGGCGACTGGAAATGCGTGACAATCAAGAAAGGAGCCCCATTGGAACTCTACAACCTCAAGGAAGACCCCTCGGAGAGTCACAACTTGGCAGAGGAATACCCAGAGATGGTAGAACAATTCGACCGTGAGATGAAAGCCATCCGGACGCCTTCGCCCAACTGGCCTCTTCCAGGAGAATAAGGCTTGGCAGAGAAGAACCAAACATCACCCCATGGGATTTGGCAACCGTCCATGATCAATGGCCTCCATTACGTTGGCTGGTGCTCCATCCGTTAGCCACTCATGAGCCATGAAATCCATATAAGGAGCCACATGTGAGAAGAAATGTCGATAGCCCTCACACAAGTAATTCAATCCCGCCTCACCGTCTGTAGTACGGATGAGGCGGTTTTTCGGACATTCGCCATGACAAGCAAAGCCATACGCACATGTTCGACAACGGTTGGGCAACGCATCCGCCTTTAGTTTTCTAAACGCTTGTTGTTTTTCACCATACGCCAACAGGTTCAAAGGATGTTCCCAAATGTTGCCCAACCTATACTGTGGATAGACGAAATGATCACAAGCATATACATCGCCATTAAATTCCATGGCAAGCGCATAACCACATTTCTCCGCCATAGAGCAAACACCCGGCTCCACGCCCACCCAGTTGGCCAATGTGGCGTCGAAAAGTTGAACATAAACCCGCCCCACGTCTTGGCATACCCATTCGTCGAACACCGAGCAAAGAAAGCGCCCCCATTGTTCTGGCAACACCGATTCGCGAGTAACCATCGTCTCCAAGTTGTCCTCTGTTTTTTCCACACGACCATTCCCATTATAAATGGACGGAGGTGTAAGCGCAGGCGCAGCAAGTTCGACAATAGGTGTAAACTGAATGTATCGACATCCAATCTCCTTAAAAAAACGATAGAACTCATGGGGGTATTCTGCATTAAGCCTATTGACGACCGCCATGCCATTCCATTCCACTCCATACTGCTCCAACAACTCCACGGCTTTGCAAACACGGTAGAATGTCCCGTTGCCCTGTCGGTCTTTCCGAAATGCATCATGCAGTGGTTGCGGTCCATCGATAGACAATCCAACAAGCCATCTGTTATCGTGCAAAAAACGACACCATTCATGGTCAAGCAACGTCCCATTGGTCTGAATGCAATTGTCTATGACATGACCATCGGCGTACTTCCGTTGCAAACTAACCGCCAGGCGATAAAAAGACAACGGGCGCAACATCGTCTCGCCACCATGCCAAGTGAACAGCACCTCGCGTTGCGACTGCATGGAGATGTACTGTTTGATGAACTCCTCCAGCAACTCATCAGTCATGGCATGTCGCTGCGCTTGACCATAAAGAGCCGACTTTTCCAAATAGTAACAATAGCGACAAGCGAGATTGCATCTTGCACCAGCAGGCTTGAGCATCACGTAAATGGGGTGGACAAAAGGAGAAACTATCATAGGCATATTGGATATGCAAATATATACATTAATTAAGAATAAAAACACGAAACAATATATTATTTACCCAAAATGCTTAAAAAAAATACCAAAATCCGTATTCTCCTTTATTCTTTTCAAAAAAAGATTGTCTGTTCTTTCACTTTTTTATACTTTTGCAGTCAGAAGTTCCAAGTATATCCAGCAAATCTCAACAAAACGAATCCCAATGAAAAAAACACTGTTATTATTATTTGTACTCAGCCAATATTTGGTCGCGGGTGCAGTCACTTATGACTATCTCACCTTTGATCAAAGCAACGGCACCAGCACCAGTGTGCCAACAGAAGGCCTAACCATCACGTTCAACAACGGTAACCTCGTTGCCAGCGACGGAACGACCATCGCTTTGAGCAGTATTTCCAAGATGTACTTCTCCGACACCTCTTCCATCCACTATCAGTCATCCACCATCGCTGAGGGACCTGTCGATGTATTCAGCATCACCGGCAACCATGTTGGCACATTTGACAGTGGCACCACCATAAAGGACAAATTGCCCAAGGGTGTTTATCTCATGATTCCTGCCAAAGGAAAAGCCACAAAAATCGTCATCCCATGAAAAAGTCCATTGCCATCTTTTCCGCCATTCTCCTTTCAGTTACGATGGTTCAAGCACAAACCATGCGTATCAACTTAGGCGACGTAACCTATGCCATCGATGCCGCCCAAGCAGGAGAAATGACCTATAACAACGGCACCACGCTCACCGTCGGCAGTAAGATTTACGCTATCGACGACATCACAAGCATCACGGTGAACAATGGCAGCACCGTTAGCGACAACACCGTGACCGTGGTCTATAACGGTACAAGCGCCCACGTGGAGATTGCCGGCAACCTGGCTCCCTACATTTCCGCGAAAGTGAACGGAGCCCACGTTGCGGTGTCTGCCGCCGAGTCTCTCACAGAAGTGGTAACCTATACCCTTAGCGGCAGCAGCAACAACGGTTCGTTCTACATGGAAGGCTACAACGACCTTGCCCTAACACTCAACGGGCTAACACTTCACAATCCCGACAGTGCCGCCATCAACATTCAGGATGGCAAGATGATAGCCGTGCAACTTGCCGACGGAACGAGCAACAGCCTAAGCGACGGGCTGACCACAGTCGCCGATGACGACAGCGACGGTCACAAAGCCCCCCTCTACCTTGACGGACACAGTTCGTGGACAGGCAGCGGGAGTTTGATCCTCACCGGCAATGTCAAGCACGCCTATAGCAGTGACGAATACACACTCTTCAATGCAGGACTTGGTACAGTCACCGTGAATAGTGCCGTTGGCGACGGCTTTCACATCAACCAATATTTCAAGATGTTGGGAGGCACTGTAAACATCACCACCCAAGGAGACGGCATTGACGTGAGCAAGAAAAAGACCGACAAGACCGACAATGGCGTATTGACCATAGCAGGCGGAACGCTCACCGTCACCACGACCGGCAACGCCACAAAAGGCCTTAAAAGCGAAAGCGACATGGTGGTGGCCGGCGGTGTAATCACCGTCACCACTTCCGGTTCTGCGGAATATGATGCTTCAGAGGCTGACTTATCGAGCAATGCCGCCGCAAAATGCGATGGAACCTTTACCATGAACGATGGCACCATGACCCTGACAAGCACCGGTGCGGGAGGCAAAGGCATCAACTCAACAGGCGCCATCACCATTAATGGCGGTTCGCTGACAGTCGTCACCACTGGAGCCGTTTTGGAATACGGTGAACTCGACACCAAGCCCCACGCCATCAAAAGCGACGGCATAATCACCCTCGCTGGAGGCAACATCCTATCTTGCGCTTCCGCTGATAACGGCAATGCCTTCAAGACCGATTTCGCAGTGCTGACCAATGGTGCCACACTGATGGGCATTGGCGGCAAGGCAACGACAGGTGCCGCCACATCGACACATAGCAGCAAGAAATACAAGGACATAAACGTAGTTGGGGGCTCCACCCTGTCTTATGACGGTGTAAGTTTCACCATCCCCGCTATTTACAATAATTCATCTGCAAAAGTCATAGTGTCTTCCGCCTCAATGTAGTGGCCCCATCGCATGAGCACCAAAATCATCATTCATCCCGACTATCATTACCTGGCAGATTTCATCACCCATCTGCCAGGTAATTTCGACAGCGATGGTGAAATGCTCTACGACCACCGCAACAAAATCAAACGATTCAAGGTCGGACAAAGCGTTGTCGTAGCCAAACGGTATCGCCGTCCCCGTCTGATACAGAAAATAGCCTATTCCTTTTTTAGGAAAAGCAAGGCCGAGCGTGCCTATCTCAATGGCATAGAACTATGTAGGAGAGGTTTCATCACTCCCCACAGTATTGCCTATATAGAAGAGAAAAGCAACATGTTGTTGGAAGACAGTTATTATCTATGCGAAAACGACGATACCCCACCCATCGCCGATTTCATAGAAGGCAAGCCCCTTGACTCCCTTTTGATAGAGGATTATGGCATCTTCCTCGGTCAACTGCACCAGCATGGCATTCTGCACCATGACCTCAATAACACCAACGTATTGTGTCGCAAGACAGATACTGGTACCCACACTTTCTCACTCATCGACAACAACCGCATGGACTTTTACCCAGAAGGCGCCATACCACCCTTGGAGGCATGTATGGAAAACCTCACTCGATTCACAGGCGACATGAACCTGTTTCGCCATGTTGCAGAAGCCTATTGTAATGCGAGAAAACTGCCAAAAGACACTGTGGAAAAGATGATAGCAGTCAAGAAGAGGCACGACGAGCAATACGACAGAAAGAAACGGATTCTTGCACGACTGAAGGGCAAGCGTTGACAGATAGCGAATTCGGCGGCGATTCTTGTGAATCGCCGCCGAATTCGTTATTCTCTGACTGTAATATGGAAGCACCCCTGTTTTTTCTCGTATTTTACAAAACAACGCCCCTCTTCACGCAAGTCACGCAACACCTCACTCAACACCCATTTGAGAGTATCGTCACGCACCAATCGCCGCGAAGGTCCGTCGGGGTCGTGCACGGTCTTGTAACGATTGTAGCCAATGTCGAAAGTGGTGCCAAACAAATGGCAAGAGTTTTCCGATACATTGTGATTGACCAATTTGAGTTTGTCTATATCCTCTTGGCTGCGAAGCACACTCGTCACTATGAACTGGTGCAACGGGATGCGCTTGACATAGAGGCTGTCAAAAAAGTTGCGGCCAATGTCGTTCAACAAAACGGCCGCCTTGGGCACGAGATATGGAATGCTGCTTTTCAAGGGGTCCACATGATAGTAAGGACTGGCCGCCATATAGACCAATTCCTCCTTTCTATTCTCTGCCTCCGCCCTATTTTGGACAGCCGACACCCCCAACGCTACCGCCGAAACATGCTGCACATCATTGGAGTCCGGAAAAGCCTTGTCGTAGTTGAGAACACCTTTTATGGGATGTTTGAAAGAATCGTCGTATTTTCCACCTTTTATCCCACCATGAGGCATTGGTACTTCCTTTCCCTTTTCTGTTAAAGAACTGTATTCATCTTCTTTTTTTCTTTCCACGTTTGCTTCTTTTCCCTTTTCCTGTTTGGCAACAGCAGGCGACATTACCGAATCACTCGAATCGTTTGCCAATGAGTCCGCCTGCAGAGCGACCTCATGCTTTTCATTGAGAGAACCAGCAATTGAGGGAAAGGCACACCTTATGAGAGCCAAGACAATCACAAGGATACCGAAACACTTGAGGTATAGTTTTTTTGACATGATGACATACAATCTTGGAAATCGCTGCAAAATTACAATAAAAAAGTGGAATAATCCCCTGTTTGGTAAAGATTAACAAGAAATTCATCATCTTTGCCCAAGGAAAAATTAGGGGCGACAGCACCCACCTCATCATTTGGCAAACCGGAGTTATAGACGGTCGCAGCGTCTTTTCTGGTTTTACTTTTTTCGATGTTACAAAATCGAAATCAGGAAGAACCTGCAATGTTCTCTTTTAGTGGACACGAAAATCTATAGGTTTTCCTTTTTGTGAAAAATAATGCCCTGTTCTTTTTGTTCTCCGCCCGACTATTCGTATCTTTGGCATCAAAAAGCGATTATTATGAAGAAAAGACTATTTGTTGCCTTTGCCGCAATGATTGTCATGGCCACAGCCGACGCCCAGACCGCACTGAAAAAGGTTTACGACGAGAATGTCAACCCCATCGTGCAGATTGACCACGCCATCGCAAAAGCCAAGACAGAGGACAAGTTCGTCATTTGCCAGGTGGGAGGAAACTGGTGCCCTTGGTGCCTGCGCTTCGCCGATTTCATTACAAGTGACACCACCATCAGCCGTATGATTGACGAAAACTTTGTCTATATCCATGTGAACTACAATCCCCGCCAATCTGGAGGTGACGAAAAGATTCAGCAGGCGAAGAAAATGCTTGAAAGGCTCAACAACCCGGCACGATTCGGTTTCCCCGTATTCGTGGTGCTCGACCAAGCGGGAAACGTCCTGCACATCCAAGACTCCAGTTTCTTGGAGGAAGGACAAGGCTACAACCGCGAGAAAGTGCTACGTTTTTTCAAGAACTGGACACCTAAAGCAGTGAGGAATTGAGATGAAACCTCTTCTGCGACGGTCTGCGACAGTTCGGCCTCCGTTTCACAGAGCCACAGGGCGCCTATTACGTACTCCTCGACGTATCGGAATACGGCGTGCGAGATGACCTGTGCTTCTGCGAGTGGCTGGCAGAGCACGTTGGTGTGGGTGCCGTCCCCGGCAGTTGTTTCTTCCGAGAGGACGTGCGGCACCTCATCCGGTTCCATTTCGCCAAGAAGGACGAGACGCTTAAAGCGGCACTCGACCGCCTGTCGGAACTGAATAACAAGGCAAGACTATATGTAGAGAAAAAACGATAACAAGACACAATCTATAGACACGATGGAAGAAAGGATACTTGTAAGCGGATGTGAAGGAGAAACAAACGGATATGACACCCAACTGCTCTATTTCACCTGTTCCTCCCTCAGCAGCGACGACCAACGGCTGTATGTCATCAGCGACCGTGACGGACATCCTAACATCTATGTCAGGAATCTGGCCACGGGACAGGAGACACGGCTGACCGACAACCACCA
>CAMKSZ010000172.1 GCA_946415525.1 uncultured Prevotellaceae bacterium
GACAAAACAGTACTCCTTTTATATAATATACATTAATATAATAATATATAGGACATCCGTACAACAGTTTACCATTTTTCCCGACACCACCTCCACCACTTCAAGATTGAAAAACTTCTAAAAAAGCGGTCAAAACATACCATATTCGAATAAATTGCTTAATTTTGCACCACAAATCACTATAGGTGACAGATTTTTCACCTTCTGTGCTCTTTAATAATAAGCCATAGCCGCAAAAGCCATTTTGGGAAGTCGGCGGCGAGCACATTTGTCGAACCTTTAAAAACAGAATAAAAATGAACGAAAAAGATTTAGCATCAATCATCAAGGAAAGGGAAGGCGGCATCAACGCCAACGAGCGCGCAAGATACGCCCCCACCACCTCCGCATTCGCCACTCTCATGCGTAAGGTGTATGTATGGATGGCCTTGGCGCTTGTCATCACAGGACTTGCCGCCTACTACGTCGCCAACAGCGGCTTCATTTTCACGCTCCTCAACAACCAACTCCTCTTTTGGGGACTCATCATCGCCGAACTGGCATTGGTCATCGGTTTGTCGGCAGCCATCAACAAACTGTCGCTGACAATGGCCACGCTGATGTTCGTGCTCTATTCCGTCATCAACGGTGTGACGCTGTCGTCGATATTCCTGATCTACACCGCAGAATCCATCACCCAGGTGTTCCTAATCACCGCCGGCACTTTCGGAGCGATGGCCTTCATCGGCTATACCACCAAGAAAGACCTCTCGTCGATGGGCAAATACCTGCTGATGGCCCTCATCGGACTTATCATCGCCACGCTGGTGAACATCTTCTTCAAGAGCAGCGGCATGAGCATGATTATCAGTTATGTAGGCGTGCTCATCTTCGTGGGCCTCACCGCATACGACTCGCAGAAAATCAAGGAAATGTGCAACAGCATAGAGTATGTCGATGAGAGTGCACAAAAACTTGCCCTGCTCGGCGCCCTCACCCTTTATCTCGACTTCATCAACCTGTTCATCTACCTGCTCCGCATTTTCGGAAAGAGGGAGTAGCAGATTGCACCATAACGACAACACGGGCCAGCCTCAATGAGGTTGGCCCGTATTCGTATGCTGTCTTGTCAGCGCACTACACCGAGCGACAAGACGCTCACCTTGAGTCCGCCCGACGGCATCATGGCCTCGACACAAGCGCAGACCGTGGCGCCCGACGTGACGACATCATCGACCACGAGGACATGACGCCCCTGCAAGTCAACCTTACCCGTAAGGCGGAAAGCACCCTCCACGTTCTCCATCCGTTGGCGGAGCGTCTTGTGCGTCTGCGTCTCCGTAGCCACCACACGCGCCACGGCATCGGCGGCGACGGCCAGTCCCGTGACCTCAGCCACCCCCTTTGCCAACTCCTCGCTTTGGTTGTAGCCCCTCTGTCGCCGCCGTTTCGGCGCCAGGGGAACAGGCACAATCAGGTCGATGCCCTCGAAAAAACCCGTAGGCGCCAATTCCTCGGCCGTCATCCGCCCCATCGCCACCCCCACCTCGGGGTGGTCGCGGTATTTCAGTTCATGGATGATACGGCTCACTTCCGACCCTGCCTCATAATAGAAGAGAGCCGCCGCCCGTTCCACGGGGATGCGCCCCCAGAAGCGGCGCGCCATGAGGTTGTCGGTGGCATTGGCAGCGAAGAACGTGCGTGGCAAATGCAGGTTGCAAGCCGTGCAGACGACCTCTTCGCCCACTGCCAACCGCGCGCCACACACTATGCAGGCCTGTGGCGCCACGAGTTGGATGAGTCGGTGCCAAAAACTAATCATCGGCCTCCGCCTCCCTACATTCATCCTCGAAGCCGTCGGTATCGACACACTGCCGTATCACGTCGTAGGTGAATCCCCGTCCCACGGCAAAACGAACGAGTCGGGCACGCACCTCATAGTCGTCGAGACCACGCAACTGCCTGCGCTTGCCCTGAAGGAGAGGGCGCAACACGGCGATGTATTCATCGGCATCCACCTCGTCGAGCACAGGCAGGAACACCTCCCTATCTACTCGTTTGGCCATGAGGGCCTGCTCCACCTTGCGCCGCCCCCATTTGTTGTACCTAATCTTGTCGCGGACAAAGGCACGGCAATAACGCTCTTCGTCGATGTAACGCTCCTTGACCAGATATTGCATGACGCGCGCCTGCGCCTCGGCGTCGATGCCCCACCGGCGCATTTTCTCGGTCATCTCCCATGTGCAGTGCTCGCCCTGGGAACAAAGAGCCGTGAGGCGCAACAAAGCCTCTTGTTCGGTAAGTTCCTTCATGATTTATTGTTGATGATGCATAATGGCCTTGAGAAACCTCGTCTTGCCAAAGGGGTCGGCGAGGGATTCGACATCAAACCCCTTTGCCCGCAGCATCTCTGCCACAGGCTGCAAATAGACAGGATTGCACTCGAAAAACAATGCCCCGCCCGGCCGCAGCGCCCCTACGGCATAGTCGGCAATCGCCCTGTAGAAAAGCAAAGGGTCGCTGTCGGGCACGAACAATGCCTCGCGTGGCTCATGCAGCAGCACGTTGGGGTGCATGGCAGCGGACTCGCACTCACAGATGTAAGGAGGGTTGGAAACCACCACGTCCCATTGTCCTGCTTCCGGCGCATCCGCCGTGGCGTGCTCGAGGATGTCCATTCGCTCCACCGCCACCTTTGCACCGAGCCTTTTGGCGTTGCTGGCAGTCACCTTCAACGCTGTCGGCGAGATGTCCCACGCCGTGACGCTAACGTCCTTGTTCTCCAAGGCTATCGAAACGGCGATGCAACCGCTGCCGCAACCGACGTCGAGCACACGGGCACCGGGAACCATTCCTCCGTCGAGCACCCAGCGGCACAGCGTCTCTGTCTCCGGCCGAGGTATCAGCACCCCAGGCTCCACGTGGAACATCCGGCCCATGAACGAAGCCTGCCCCAAAACATATTGCACAGGCTCCGCCCCGACGAGTCGCTGCATGACGGTGTCAAGGTCGCGGCTTTCCGCCTCGGTCATCCTCTCCATCGCCCCGCAGAGCAAGTCGGGCAGACTCATGCCGAAGCGCTCTTCCATCACCATTTGCACGATGGCCTTCGCCTCTCCTTCGTCGTAAAGAGGTGTCAGTTGGCGCCACAATTGTGTATATGTCGTTGCTTTCATTTCAGTTGCAAAGATAATGAAAGCCGGGAGCACGGCAAAAAGAACGGGGGGCTTTCCACAAAAAAACGAAAAAATGACACGCTTTCACCCCTCCATTCAACCTAAAAGATGTATTTTTGCATTCGATTATGACACAGACGGAAATCGACGAGAAATACATGCGCCGCTGCCTGCAGTTGGCTGCCAACGGTCTGCTCACCACCCGTCCCAACCCGATGGTGGGCGCGGTGATTGTGGCTGGGGACCGCATCATCGGCGAGGGCTACCACATCCGCCGTGGCGAAGGCCACGCCGAGGTGAACGCCTTTGCCTCGGTCAGCGCCAAGGACGAGCCACTATTGAAAGACGCCACCATCTACGTATCGCTGGAACCTTGTGCCCACTATGGCAAGACCCCGCCCTGCGCCGACCTGATTGTCGCCAAAGGCGTGCGCCGCGTGGTGGTGGGCTGCATCGACCCTTTCGCCCAGGTGCAAGGGCGCGGCATCGAGAAAATCCGAAACGCCGGCATCGAGGTGACGACAGGCGTGCTGGAACGCGAATGCCGCTGGCTCAACCGCCGCTTTTTCACCTTCCACCAACAACACCGCCCCTACATCATCCTGAAATGGGCGCAGACCGCCGACGGTTTCCTCGACGACCACGGGCGGGCGGCAGCCATTTCCACGCCTTACACCCAAATGCTGGTGCATCAATGTCGTGCGGAGTGCGATGCCATCCTCGTGGGGCGCATCACCGAAGAGCGTGAGCATCCGCGGCTCACCGTACGCTGCTGGGATGGTCCTTCGCCCGTAAAGATGGTGCTCAGCCACAGTCACGACATGGAGGCCGTCATTGCCGAATGCCGAGAGCGCAACTTGCAGTCGCTGATGGTGGAAGGCGGTCGGCGCACCCTCCTCTCGTTGATGGAAGCAGGGCTCTACGACGAGATTCGCGTGGAGACCGGCACACTCGTCGTGGGCGACGGTACACCTGCCCCACCCGTCCCAGCCGCAGCCCGTTTAGTTTCGCGACAAAGCATCGACGGGCATTTGATGGAAAGATGGATGATATGAATGGGAGTTAGGGAAATCCTTATTGTATTACTTCTCTTATGGCTTGGGTTATTTTGCTGCTTATTGTAGCGTCAGAGGAGTAGTTGGCATCGAGGAAATTATCGTCATGAACACCATCGGGCACAACGAATAACTTCAGGTTGGAGTTGCCACTGATGTCTTCGGCTGTTATGCCGGCACCTGTGTAAGGGTCGTCCTCGCCATAAACGAATATTATCTTGCTTTTGGCGGTCTTTAGAAACTTTTTCAAAGAAGGTGTGATAGCCTTAAACTGAGAGCGATACTTGGCGTATGGCTCCCTTAACAAGGGATCGGCAAATTCTTGAAGGATTGAATATTGCTTATCTGTGAGATATGGCTTTATGCGCGAGAAATCCATAATGTATCTGCCTAACTCAAAGACGCACTGCATAAAGTATGGATTGACTGACTGGTTGTCATCCATCACTATGCCCTTTGTCCGCAATGCCTTTGGGGCGCTTTTTGCCATCTTGTCAGCCTTGGTGACCACTCCCCAAGCGGACAGCGTGTCATTGTCCAAGTAGCAATATTTTCTGAGATAGTCGAGGTAATCCTTATCCTCTTTAGTATCTCCTGGCACATAGTTTTTAGGACTTTCCGGGATGTATTTTGCCCAATCGCTTACGCGGAAATACATGGCTTTGCCAAACTGGTTTTCAAAGAAATAGTCGACAAGGTAGCACAGATTGTGGTATTCGTCGAACTGAGAATCCGGATATTTCTGCAACAGATATTCAAGGTTGAATTTGAGTACTTTTTGAAGTACGGGCTTGTTCTGCAACAGGTCTTCTATGAACTGCCAGTTCCGTTCCCATTGGTCTTTGACAGTCTGGGGATGATTTTTATAGCATGTCTGCATAAGGTATGTGGCACACCTCATGTCTTTAAGATTATCGCAGAAAGGAGCGCAGAAGGGCACATAGAGGTCGCACGCCTCGGGGTAGTACATGGCGAGAAACGTTGTGGTCATGCCACTTTTGCTGATGCCTGAAGCCACCCACTTGCCATTGAACATTCCTTTGCTCTTCAGAAGGGTTATGATTGCATTCAGGTCAGCCGACTGTTGCATTGCATTGTTATATTGCCAGTCACATTTTTCAGGAACAGACTGACCGCAGAAGCGATGTTCCACCTCAATGAGGTTGCTGTTGAGCAGTTTGGCTATATCGGGATATACACATTCCACTTCCTTTGAGGGCATGTCGTAGCCGTTGGTATTGAGTACGGTGGGGGCGTTGTCTCCGCTATAGGCCACAATGCTCACCCTCTGCCACATTGAGTCGCTAACGCCTTGACTCCAGTTCGTGTTATTGTGGTCTATGGGCTGCAAAACGAAGAATGTAGCGCAAGGCTTTTTAGTCTGGACATTGATGCCTTGTTTCAGGGATGCTATTTCCCCTTTCTTTTCCATTTCCTTCAGCACCTCCATCAAATCATTGAAGTCCTTGGTGGTAACAGGTTTGATGCCGGGTTCGCTACCTGGGTCTCTACCAGGTTCGCTGCTGGGTTCGCTGTCTGAACAACTGACTATTGTCGTCATGGCAATGAGGAATGCCATGAGCCTCCATACGTTTTTAAATGTGGTTGTCATTGTTGCAACTTTCAAAAAATGTGTTTTGCCAATCATCATGTAGTCTTTGCATATCGATTGGAGCGTGCACCAGGTATTCCAAACCTCCAATTAGCATTATTTTTTCCTACCGAAGTCGGCAGGAATCTCCCCCCACTTCGACGTTTCCCATTTGATGATGGGAACCTGCACCGGATGCGTGCACAACCACGCCTCCGCCCGAGCGATGATATTGTAGAGTTGCTCCGTTCGGGCACTGTGCTCCAACGTCGTCTTGCATTTTTTCTTCGACACCCAGAGGATGGCGTTGTAACTGTCGGAATACAGCGTCTTCCGGATGCCGCGCTGCTGCATGAGCGCCACGGCATGGACGATGGCCAAGAACTCACCAATATTGTTGGTGCCGAAAACAGGTCCGTAGTGAAACACCTGGGCACCCGTCGCCAAGTCGATGCATTGGTACTCCATCTGCCCGGGGTTGCCCGAACAAGCGGCATCCACAGCCCACGCGTCGGCACTCACCTCCATGGGCAGCGGCAGCACCGTGTCGTGGCGGTAGGAAGGAGGGTTCTGCAACTGGTCCATCGTGCTTACATTCTTTCAGGCACCTCGATGCCCAAGAGGCGCATGCCGTTCTTGATGACCTTTGCCACATTGGCGGCCAAGACGAGGCGCACCGTCTTCTCGGCGTCGGTATCGGCATTGAGGATGCTGAAGTCGTGGTAGAATTGGTTGAACTGCTTGGTCAGTTCATAGCAATAGTTGGCGATGCCGCTGGGCGAATAGTCCTTGCCTGCCTGCTCCACGGCGGCGCCATACTCGCTAAGTTTCTGAATGAGGTCGATTTCCTTCTGGACTACCGGCATGTCGGCAGGCAGCGTGTCGGGGATGGCGATACCGGCAGCCTCCGCCTTGCGGAGGATGCTACGGATGCGAGCGTGCGTGTATTGGATGAACGGACCAGTGTTGCCGTTGAAGTCGATGCTCTCTTCGGGATTGAACAGCATGTTCTTCCTGGCATCCACTTTGAGGATGAAATACTTCAAGGCACCCATGCCCACGATGCGTGCTATCTCGTCCTTTTCCTCCTCGCCGATGCCCTCCAACTTGTTCACCTTGTCCTCGCTCATCTGCCGTGCGTCGGCAATCATGGTGGCCACCAAGTCGTCGGCGTCCACCACCGTGCCCTCGCGGCTCTTCATCTTGCCGTTGGGCAGTTCCACCATACCATAGGAGAAGTGAACCAATTCCTTCCCCCACTTGAAGCCCAACCTGTCGAGCAGGATGGAGAGCACCTGGAAATGATAGTTTTGCTCATTGCCCACCACATAGATCATCTTGTCGATGGGGAAGTCGCGGAAGCGCATGTCGGCGGTCCCGATGTCTTGTGTCATATAGACCGATGTGCCATCGGAGCGGAGCAGCAGTTTCTGGTCGAGTCCGTCGGCGGTGAGGTCGGCCCAGACGCTGTTGTCTTCCTTGCGGAAGAAGAGTCCGCGCTTCAGTCCATCCTCCACCTTCGCCTTGCCCACAAGGTAGGTTTCCGACTCATAGTAGATTTTGTCGAAAGAGACGCCAAGGGCCTTGTAGGTCTCGTCGAAGCCGGCATACACCCATGCGTTCATCTTCTCCCAAAGCGCACGCACCTCGGGGTCGCCCTGCTCCCACCGCACGAGCATCTCGTGAGCCTCGCGGATGAGCGGAGCCTCTTCTTTCGCCTTCTTCTCGGCAGTTTCCTGGTCGAGCCCCTCGGCAATGAATTGCTCGGTGAGCGCCCGCACCTCCTCACGGTAGTGCTTGTCGAAAGCCACGTAATAGTCGCCGAT
>CAMKSZ010000173.1 GCA_946415525.1 uncultured Prevotellaceae bacterium
ACGGTGCTTACAAGTTCAAGCCCGAGCAGTGCACCCGCGACCCGAAGACCGGCCGCCTCGTGCCTCCTCCATTGGCATTCGACGTGCTCGACGCCATCATGGTGAAATTGCCCGGCTTCCCCATCGTGCTCCACGGCTCTTCGTCTGTTCCCCAGGAGTATGTTGACATCATCAACCAGTATGGTGGCAAGTTGCCCGACGCAGTGGGCATCCCCGAGGAGCAACTCCGCAAGGCTTCTGAGAGTGCTGTTTGCAAGATCAACATCGACTCCGACTCACGTCTCGCCTTCACCGCCGCTGTCCGCAAGACTTTGGCAGAGAAGCCGGGTGAGTTTGACCCGCGCAAGTTCTGTGGCCCCGCCCGCGACGAGATGGAGAAGATGTACAAGCACAAGATTGTCGAGGTGCTTGGCTCCGACAACAAACTCGCAGTGATGGACTAATCGTTGCTACAACGCAAAAAACTGGCGGGAGACCCAATAGGGGCTCCCGCTATTGTTTTGCCCACGACCGACAGAATACAAAAAGGGGTGCGCCGCTTTGGTGCACCCCGTCTTTTATGTTATGAAAAAAAATTGAGAGAATTGAAACTTCACAGTTTCTTTTTTGTTTTACTAAACACTTGATTATTATATAGAGAAAGCATAGAAATGTTCATTTGAGGAGAGGCGCCTCCGCCATTTTCAGCGAGTCCTTGCGCAGGGTGTCGGCAATGGCCACAGAGTTGCCCTCTTGGGTGGCATCGTCGTAGGGGGAGTAGCCCTCGGCGTTGGCGATGTTCGCCGGCTCGTTGGGCTGCATGGCCACTTGCATGGCATTGCCCAATGTGAGGATGATGGCCACGATGGCCGCCGCCTTGAAGAGCGGCTTGAGCCGCTGTGTGAGGCTGATGGTGCGTGCCTTGACAGGTGCTACCTCGCCCACCATCTCCAGCATCATTCGGTCGAAGTCCTCTCCGAGCCTTGTGCTCTCCACGTCGGTCTGCTCGTAGGTGAACAGGTCCTTGTAGGGTAGCAGGCTCACTGGGACATTCTCCTGGCTGAAGAATGTGCGCAGGATTTGCTCCTCCTCAAGTGTGGTCTCGCATTTCCAATAGCGCTCCAGCAGTTGCTCGATGTATTTATAGTCCATATTCTTCTATCTCTTGATATCTTTGCTTGATGGCCTGTCGGGCCCTGAATATGTTTACTTTCACCTGGTCCTCGCTGATGTTGAGTATCTGTGCGATTTCCTTGTATGACCTGCCCTCGAAGTCTCTCAGTTGCATGCAACTTCGTTGTTTCTCGGGCAGTGCGTTCACCATTCGCCTCACGAGTTCGATGCGGTCTTTCTGCAGCATTTGCTCGTAGGGGCTGTTGTTGGGGTCAGAGGCAGTGAGGTGGATGCTGTCGAGTGACTCGTTTTGGCTCGATTTCATCTTTAGTTTGTCGAGTGCCAAGTTTCGGCAGATGGTCAGGCTGTATGCCTCGATGCTGTCTATGCGCTCCCATTCGTCGCGCTTGCTCCAAACCTTCATCAGTGTATCCTGTACGATGTCCTGCGCCTCTTCGTGCTCCTGTACGATGCGTAAGGCAAGCCTGTAGAGCATGTCCTTCAGCGGCAGCACATCATTGCGGAAACTGAGATTTTTCATTGCTGTTTAATTGTTGACGAATAAGATGGGGTGATTGTTACAAAACAGGTTGACGGACGGTGTAATTTAACATCCGTTAACCTGTTTTTGTGTGTGGATATGGCTGCAGGGCGGAAATGCTCCGCCGTATTGTCAGCGGATGACGGTGCCGTGCTGTCCGTCGATGGCGGTGGCGAGTGTGATGATCACCCGTCCGACGCCTTGGTCGATGGCGGCGAGAGCGTTTTCGATTTTGGGAATCATGCCGCCCGAGACGGTGCCGTCGGCCTTGTATTGTTCAAAATCCTTGTGGGTGATGACAGGGATGACGCTTTCGTCGTCGTCGGGATTGGCGAGCACGCCTTTTTTCTCAAAACTGTAGATGAGCGTGACATCGTAGTGGGCGGCCAGCGTCTTGGCGGTCTCCGAGGCGATGGTGTCGGCATTGGTGTTGAGCAGTTGTCCTTTGCCGTCGTGGGTGAGTGGTGCCAGCACCGGTGTGATGCCGGCTTCGATGAGGGTGGAGAGCATCTGTCCGTCGGCGCGCTCCACGTCGCCGACGAAGCCGAAGTCGATGCCGTCTTTGACGGGGCGGCGGTGCGAGCGGATGACATCGACGTCGGCGCCGGTGAGGCCGAGGGCATTCACGCCGCAGGCCTGCAGGCGGGCCACCAACTGCTTGTTCACCAAACCGCCATAGACCATGGTCACCACTTCGAGCATGTCGGCGTCGGTGATGCGCCTACCGCCCATCATTTTACTCTCGATGCCGAGAGCGGCTGCCGTCTTTGTGGCTTTCCTGCCGCCGCCGTGTACGAGGACTTTCCTGCCGGGGATGGCGGCGAAATTGGCGAGCAACTGGTTGAGTTGCCCTTCGTCTTCCACCACGGCGCCCCCCACTTTCACTACGACGAGGGGGGCCTTGGCAGTTGGGTTATTCAAGATAGGTGTATCCATAGAGGCCAGAACGGTAGTTCGACAAGAATTCCTTTCCTTCTTCAAGGGAGATTTTCCCCAGTTTCACGCTCTTTGCCACCCAGATTTCCAGTTGGCGGACGAGTTTCTTGGGGTTGTACTGTACGTATTCGAGCACCTCCTCCACGGTCTCTCCGTCGATGAGTTGGTCGATGTGATAATGTCCGTCCTTCACCGAGATGTGCACGGCGTTGGTGTCGCCGAAGAGGTTGTGCATGTCGCCGAGGATTTCCTGGTAGGCACCCACGAGGAAGACGCCGAGGTAGTAGGTCTCGTTCTTCCGCAGCGAGTGTACAGGCAGCGAGTGGGAGTTGTTGCGGTTGGTGACGAAGTTGGCGATTTTTCCGTCGGAATCGCAAGTGATGTCCTGTATGGTGGCGTTGCGGGTGGGCCGCTCGTTGAGTCGCTGGATGGGCATGATGGGGAAGAGTTGGTCGATGGCCCATGAGTCGCTGAGCGACTGGAAGAGGGAGAAATTGCAGAAATACTTGTCGGCGAGCAATTTGTCGATGTTCATCAGTTCCTCGGGGATGTGCTTGAGGTTTTTGGCCAGCGCGTTGATTTCGTGGCAAACGCTCCAGTACATGGCCTCTATTTCGGCACGTGTCTTCAAGTCAACGATGCCGTGGCTGAAGAGGTCGAGCACCTCGTCGCGTATCTGTTCGGCGTCGTGCCAGTCTTCGAGCACGTTGCGCGGCGAGAGGTTGTCCCAAATTTCATAGAGGTCCTTCACCAGTTGGTGGCTGTTCTCGTCGGGCTCGAATTCCTCGTCCATTTCCGGCAGGGAGGCGGTCTCCAAAACGTCGATGACGAGCACGGAGTGGTGGGCGGCCAATGAGCGTCCGCTTTCGGTGATGATGTTGGGGTGGGGGAGTCCGTTCTTGTTGGCGGCATCGACGAAGGTGTAGATGCAGTCGTTGACATATTCCTGGATGGAGTAGTTGACCGAACTCTCGCTGCTGGGCGAGCGTGTGCCATCGTAATCGACGCCCAGTCCGCCACCGCAATCGACGAAATCGACGTTGTAGCCCATCTTGTGGAGTTGGATATAGAACTGTGACGCCTCGCGGAGCGCCGTCTGGATGCGGCGGATCTTCGTAATCTGGCTGCCGATATGGAAGTGGATGAGGCGCAGGCTGTCGCGCAAGCCTTTCTTGTCGAGGATGTCGAGCGCGTCAAGCAGTTCGGCGCTTGTCAGTCCGAATTTGGAGGCGTCGCCGCCGCTCTCCTCCCATTTCCCGCTGCCGCTCGATGCCAGTTTGATGCGGATGCCGATGTTGGGCTTCACGTTGAGTTTCTTGGCCTCGCGTGCGATGAGTTCCAGTTCGTTCATCTTTTCCACGACGATGAAGATTTCCTTACCCATCTTTTGGGCGAGCAGTGCCAGTTCTATGTAACTTTGGTCCTTGTAGCCATTGCAGATGATGATGGCCTCGCTCTGGCATTGCATGGCGATGACGGCGTGCAGTTCGGGTTTGGAACCCGCCTCGAGTCCGAGGTTGAACTTCCGTCCGTGTGAGATAATCTCCTCGACGACGGGCTGCATCTGGTTGACCTTGATGGGATAGACCACATAGTTTTCGCCATGGTAGTCGTATTCCTCGGCGGCTTTCTTGAAACAACTCCAAGTCTTCTCTATGCGGTTGTCGAGAATGTCGGGGAAGCGCAGCAGCACGGGGGGCTGCACGTCGCGCAGTGCCAGTTCGTTCATTACCTCCCGCAGGTCGATTTGCGTGTTGTCCTTGCAGGGGGTGACATAGACGTTGCCGGCGTCGTTGATGCCGAAGTAGTTGATGCCCCATCCAGAGATGTTGTACAACTCCTTGGAGTCCTCAATCGTCCATTTCTTCATGTCGCTTGTTGGGGGTATTAGGATGTTTGGTGAAATATGGGTGTTGTCGGGAGTTTATACGCCGGTCATTTGGCGGATATGGCTCACCGAGGTCTGTACTTTCTCGTAACTGTCGAGGAGGTTGACGTCGAGGACGTGCTTGGCCTTGACGTAGTAGGGCTCGCGTTTCTCCAACTGTTCCCTGATGAACTCCAGCATTTGTTCCGGGGTCTTGCCTTGCAGCAAGGGGCGCACGCCTTTGCCCATGAGCAGGTGGTAGCGCAGCACTTCAGGGTCGGCCTTGAGGTAGATGGTGTCGCCTTGGCTGTTGAGGTAGTCCATGTTGTCGAAGAAGCAGGGAGTGCCCCCTCCGCAACTGATGATGATGTTCTCAAACTCAGCCACCTCGTGGAGCATGGCATGCTCAATCTTGCGGAATCCCTCTTCGCCTCTCTCAGCGAAGATTTGCGCCACGGTCTTGCGCATCCGGCTCTCGATATACCAGTCGAGGTCGTAGAAGGGGAAGCCGGTGGCCTTGGAGAGGGCCTTGCCCACGGTGGTCTTGCCGGCGCCCATGTATCCGATGATGATGATTCTCACCATGGCGTACTACTTCTTTTTGTTGGCGGTGGCGTTCACCACTTGGAGGCATTGCTCGTAGGTCAGTTCGCCGGCCTTTGCCTGCATGGCCTTGGGCAGGCGGAAATTCTTGCCGTCGTAGCAGATGTAGGGGCCGTAGCGGCCGTTCATCACCTCCATCTTGGGGTCTTCGTCGAATTGCTGCAAGTGGCGTTTCTCCTCCTGCTCGCGCTTCTCCATGATGAGTTCGATGGCCCTGTCGAGATCGACGGTGAGTGGGTCGTCGGTCTTGGGCAGCGACACATATTTCTTGTTGTGCTGGATGTAAGGGCCGAAGCGCCCGGCGCCGATGATGACCTCTGTGCCTTCGAAATCGCCAAGGTGGCGGGGCAGTTTGAAAAGTTCCAGTGCCTCTTCGAGGGTGATGGCTTCCATGCTCTTGCCCGAGGGCAGTTGGGCGAAGAGGGGCTTGTCGGTGTCGTCGGCGCTGCCGATTTGCACGATGGGGCCGTAGCGCCCTATCTTCACTGCCACGGGACGCCCGCTCTTGGGGTCGATGCCCAATTCGCGCTCGCCGGCCTTGTGCTCCGAGCGGATGTTCATCGTCCGCTCCACCACGGGGTCGAAGTCCTTGTAGAATTTCTTGATCATGGAGGTCCACTTGGCGCGGCCCTCGGCGATTTTGTCGAATTCCTTCTCCACATTGGCGGTGAAACCATAGTCCATGATGTCGGGGAAATAGGTGAGCAGGAAGTCGTTGACGACGATGCCCACGTCCGACGGCAGGAGTTTGCCTTTCTCGTTGCCCACCACTTCCTTCTTGGTCGAGGAAGTGACCTTGTTGCCTTTCAGACAGTCGATGGTGTAGGTGCGCTCGACACCTTTCTTGTCGCCTTTCTGCACATACTCTCGCTGTTGGATGGTGCTGATGGTGGGCGCATAGGTTGACGGGCGGCCGATGCCCAGTTCCTCGAGTTTGTGCACGAGGCTGGCTTCGTTGTAGCGGATGGGGCCGGTGGTGAACCGCTCCGTGGCGGTGACGGTCTGTCGCACGAGGGTGTCGCCTTTCTTCAAGGGAGGCAGGATGTGGACAGTGTCTTCGGCATTGTTCTCTTCGTCGTCGGTTGATTCGCGGTAGGCCTTGAGGAAGCCGTCGAAGGTGATTACTTCGCCGGTGGCGACGAAACAGTCGGGGGCGTCTTTTGTCTGCTGCTTTTCCTTGTAGTTGATGACGATGTTGATGGTGGTCTTCTCTATTTGCGCGTCGGCCATTTGCGATGCGGCGGTGCGCTTCCAGATGAGGTCGTAGAGGCGGCGCTCCTGGGAGTTGCCTTCGATCTCGGTATTGTTCATATAGGTGGGTCGGATGGCCTCGTGAGCCTCTTGTGCGCCCTTGGCGTGGGTCTTGTAGTTGCGGGGCTTGCTGTATTCCTCGCCATAGAGTTTGACAATTTCGGTCTTGCTGTCGCCAATGCAGAGGGTCGAGAGGTTGACCGAGTCGGTACGCATATAGGTGATGTGGCCGCTTTCGTAGAGGTGCTGCGCCACCATCATGGTCTGCGACACGGTGAAGCCCAGTTTGCGCGAGGCTTCCTGTTGCAGGGTGGAGGTGGTGAAAGGGGGAGCCGGCGTGCGGTGGAGCGGTTTTTTGCTGACGGCATCGACGGTGAAAGTGGCGTCCTTGCATTTCTCGAGAAAGGCGAGGGCCTCGTCGTGGCTCTTGAAACGGGTGGGCAGTTCGGCCCTCACCTCCACGGGGGCTTCGCCGGCCTGGGGCAGGGTGAAGACGGCGCTCACGCGGTAGTAAGGTTCGCTGGTGAATGCTTGGATTTCGCGCTCGCGCTCCACAATGAGCCTCACGGCGACGCTCTGCACGCGCCCTGCCGAGAGGGCGGGCTTCACCTTGCGCCACAGCACAGGCGAGAGGCGGAAGCCGACGAGTCGGTCGAGCACTCGGCGTGCTTGTTGGGCGTTCACCAGGTTCATGTCGATATGGCGTGGGGTTTGGATGGCCTGCAGGATGGCAGGCTTGGTGATTTCGTGGAACACGATGCGGTTGGTCTTCTCCTCGTCGAGGCCGAGCACCTCGCAGAGGTGCCACGAGATGGCTTCTCCCTCGCGGTCCTCATCGGATGCGAGCCACACCTTCTTGGCTTTCTCTGCATTGGAACGAAGTTCGCTCACGAGTTTCTTCTTCTCGGCGGGTATTTCATAATAGGGTTCCAGCGTGTCGGGGTCGATGCTGATTTCCTTTTTCTTGAGGTCGCGTATGTGTCCATAACTTGACATCACCTTGTAGTCCTTGCCTAAGAATTTCTCAATGGTCTTGGCCTTGGCAGGGCTCTCTACTATCACTAAATTGTCTTGCATGTCTTGACTGTTTGATATTCGAGGCGCAAAAGTAAGCAAAACTTTAGTTATATACCTTATTATATATTTAAAATTTTGATTTTTTAAGAATTGGGGAGCCTATAGTAACTATTCAGCGAATAGTTATTAGTCACATTTTACGGTGAGTAAAACATCTTTACAATCTTCTTTATTCCGACCGCACAAAACATACTAAAAATTTATTGGCGGCACAAGTTTTATAGCCTTA
>CAMKSZ010000174.1 GCA_946415525.1 uncultured Prevotellaceae bacterium
CACCGCAAATAGAGATTAAGTTGCTCACCGACAGTTTCCGCTAACTTTTTTAGCCAGAAGCCCCTTTGTAATTTAGGTTTGTTGCAACAAAGAAACATGTAATTACCATGAATTGTTCATGAATTTATGCACTCATAAAATTAATGGACAATTCATGGTAATTCGCGTGAAAAGCAATGTAGATTAGAGATTGATTGACCCCGAACCTGTCGTCGATTGGTTCACCTTCCCTGCTTTCAGTCCTGTGGCTTCGATATTTCCGCTGCCGGTCACCGTGAAGGTGGCTTCATCGGTCACGCCCTTCAGCGACAAAGTGCCACTGCCCGTGACGGAGCCGGTGATGTGCTTGCTCTCCGCCGCAGCATCAATTTTCCCGCTACCGGTGACGGAGGTGGTCACTTCGCCATCGCAATGGATATTCGGGGCGATGATGCGGCCTGAACCAGTGACAGAGAGCGACAAGCCGTCGGTGGCAAGTCCATCCTTGATGGCGGCATTGCCCGACCCCGTCAGTGTGAGTCCGCGCAATTCTTTGGAATAAACCGTCACCACAAGGTCCTTGTTCCCTAAATCGACATTGTAGCCTTCTTTCAGACCTATTCTCACGCCATCACCATCCTGCTCTACTTCCATCAAGGCGACCACGTTGTCGGGGCCATCGATGACTACACGGGGCTGCTCTCCCTCTTTTTCCTGAATGAAGACCAAATTGTGTGAACCCACCGTGTTGATTTCCTTGAAATCATTGAGTTTCACTTCCTTGGTGATGTTCACGTCACTGGCAATCACCGTCTCTTGTTTCAATACGGACATGGTACACGCAGCAAAAGCCATCAGTAAAACGGAGGCTGCAGCAAAGACACAAACTGGCAATATGTTCTTTCTCATAATTGTGTGAATAGTTGATAATGAATTTTCCACCGCGAAATTAGTCATTTTTTGTGAAACGACCATAAATGAATGTAAAAAAATGAAGCATTCAGTGACCTATTTGAAGAAACAGCAGAGTGCAAAAAACGGGCTAAGAAGTTGGGGAATCACACATTTAATGGTATCTTTGCAGGAATAAACAACGAAAGACAGGAACGATTATGACTATATTTAGTACAATGAAAAAGTTTCTATTCACTGTCTGCACCTGCATCGTGACAATGACGGGTACGGCACAATCACAGAAAATCAGCGCATCGCTGGACATGCAGATGCACCAAGCAACGGCCAGTGCCACCCATCGTGTCGCCGGCAAGGCAGCCCCCTACTTGTCTGTCTTCGTTCATACCGCTCAGCCCGAGCAGGTGGCAGCAGCCATCAAGGCCGACGGCTACTATGCCAACGTCCTGGGCACAGAACTGTTGACAACACAGGTACCCGTCAGTTACATAGAGACCTTGGAGGCCAACGAACTGGTAACCTGCCTCGAAGGTGTCGGCAAACGGCAACCGAACAACGATCTGGCTCGCGTGGAAGTTGGCATCGACAAGATTCACAAGGGCACTGAACTGGAAACGCCCTTCACGGGCAAAGGTGTGCTGGTAGGCATCATCGACGAGGGATTTAAGTGGGACCACATTGCCTTCAAGAAGGATGATGGCACGTCACGCTTCAAGTGGATATGGGAGCGCAGAAACTACACTGACAACACACAGCCCAAGACAAAACGCACCACAACGATCCCTGAAGGTGAAGACCTCTGGGTTGGCGGCAACGGACATGCCACCCACGTGGCAGGTACGGCTGCCGGGTCACGCATCAGCGAGAACGACTACTACGGTGTTGCTACAGAGGCGGACATGGTGGGTATTTCCACTTCTTTTGATGATGCAGAATTATTGGAAGACGTCAGGACGATTGCCCAATATGCCCAAGAACAGAATCAGCCGTGCGTCATCAACATGAGCCTTGGGACTATCGGCAATCCGGGCGACGGCTCCTCTACCTACTCCAAACAATTGGACGAAATACTGAAACAGTATCCCAACACCACCGTGGTGATGTCGGCAGGCAACTCAGGTGACATCAACTGTCATGCCACATACACTTTCAAAGAGGCTGGCGAGTCTGTCTATCTGTTTGTCAACGATCTGGAAGTAAACAATAATGTAGTAATATGGTCTGACAAGGCAGATCACCAAAAGCACTTGAAGGTCAGATCGATATTGTTGAACTATCTTTATGAGACTGACGTTCTTGACGTCACTGGAAAAACCGACATATTCGAAGGGGATAAACAATGCGTATTTTGCGGCTACGACTCGACTGACGAATCCTATCTTGCACCAAATAGGAGACGAGCACTGTTGATGGAAATCACGAGTCTGGAGAATGGTGTCACCTTCCACGCCTGGGCTCCAGAGCCCTATGGCTTCATTGAGATGTCTGATCTCGTTATCTACGACAAAAAAATCCCCACCACCCTTGCAGGCGACAACAACCCCAGTATCAACGAGGTGGGCGAGATGCCCATCATGGTGGGCAACTACGTGACACGCAATGTCTATCCTCTTTTAGTTACGCCCGACATCCCCGCGGACTTTTCCAAAAAATATTTAGTCGGCTATCTGAACTCTGAGTCGTCACGCGGTCCCTCGTTGAATAGCAAACTGAAGAAACCCACCGTCTCTGCCCCAGGCACTTTCCTCATCTCGTCGATGAACGAGCAAAAGCCCAGACAACCGGGTGCCAAAGACGGCCTTTACGAACAAAACTTCGTCAGCAACGTGGTGCGCGATGGCAAAAACAACTACTATTCTGCCTATTACGGCACGTCGATGTCTTCGCCGGTGGTAGCAGGTTGCATCGCCCTGTGGAAGCAGGCTTATCCACAACTGACCACAGCACAGATTGAAGACATCATCAAGAGAACGGCCCGCAAGGACGAATATACCAAATATACCAGCAGCAATGCCGAAGTGAACACCTTCGACAGCGACGGTTGGTCACGCCACTGGGGCTACGGCAAGTTTGATGCCTACGGCGGACTGAAGGAGGTGCTGAAACTGAAGCAGGGCGCCCATATCCAGTCGCTGACTGGTTCCACGGAGCCCGTCAGCCTGCTGAAGCAACAGGGCGAATGGCGCATTCTTTTCAACAACAACGAGCCACTGGCCGACATCTATATTTACGACATGCTGGGCCGCATGGTGGCAAAGCAGCACTACACGTCACTGAACAGCGGACAGGAAGTGGTACTGCCCCTGAGTCCCCATGGCAATGGCGTCTATACCGTCCGCATCAAGACCAACAAGAGCGACACCGCACGCAAACTGATGAGATAAGCCTGCAATTCCATCCACCCTTTGCCCGGAACAAAAAATAAGTACCAAAAACTTTCTTTATTCCGAGCAAAATGACTAACTTTGCGCAAACAAACTATAACCCAACAAAAAAGACAATGAAGAACATCAAATTAGACATCAGCAAAGCCGCTTGCTTCCTCAGCGAGGGCGCAGTAAAAGCACTTGAACCACAGATCAAAGCCGCACAGGAAGCCCTTGAGGCCGGCACCTGCCCGGGCAACGACTTCCTCGGATGGTTGCACCTGCCATCGTCGATTACCCCTGAGTTCCTCGACGAAGTGCAAGCCACCGCCGACGTGATGCGTGCCAACTGCGAGGCCGTGGTGGTGGCCGGCATCGGCGGCAGTTACTTGGGCGCCCGCGCCGTGATCGAAGCCCTTGGCAACTCATTCGCCTGGCTTATCAAGGACGGCAAGAACCCCTCCATCCTCTTTGCCGGCAACAACATCGGCGAGGACTACCTGTCGGAACTTACCGAATACCTGAAGGACAAGAAATTCGGTGTCATCAACATATCGAAATCGGGCACCACCACAGAGACCGCCCTCACCTTCCGCCTGCTGAAGAAACAATGTGAGGCACAACGCGGCAAGGAAGAGGCCAAGAAGGTCATCGTGGCCGTCACCGACGCCAAGCGCGGAGCCGCCCGCACCTGCGCCGACAAGGAAGGCTACAAGAGTTTCATCATCCCCGACAACGTAGGTGGCCGCTTCTCCGTGCTCACCCCCGTGGGACTGCTGCCCATCGCCTGTGCCGGTTTCGACATTCGCCAACTCGTGAAGGGTGCCGCCGACATGGAGGCCGCCTGTGGCAAGGACGTCGCCTTCGAGGAGAACCCCGCCGCCATCTATGCCGCCGTGCGCAACGGACTGTACGCTTCGGGCAAGAAGATTGAGATCATGGTCAACTACCAGCCCAAACTCCACTTCATCAGCGAGTGGTGGAAGCAACTCTTCGGCGAGAGCGAGGGCAAGGAGAACAAGGGCATCTTCCCCGCCTCCTGCGACTTCACCACCGACCTGCACTCCATGGGACAATGGATCCAGGAAGGCGAGCGCACCATCTTCGAGACCGTCATCAGCATCGAGCAACCCAACCGCACGCTGCTCTTCCCCGACGACGAGGAAAACCTCGACGGCCTCAACTTCCTCGCCGGCAAGCGCGTGGACGAGGTGAACAAGATGGCTGAATTGGGCACAAGACTGGCTCACGTCGATGGTGGCGTGCCCAACATCCGCGTCGCCGTGCCCGAACTCAACGAATACTACATCGGACAACTCATCTACTTCTTCGAGATTGCCTGCGGCATCAGCGGCAACGTGCTGGGCGTGAACCCGTTCAACCAGCCTGGCGTGGAAGCCTACAAGAAGAACATGTTCGCCCTGCTCGACAAGCCTGGCTACGAGGCAGAAAGCAAGGCCATCAAGGAGCGTCTGGCCAACGAGTAAGCCATGACCGACATCCAAACGGCCATACGGCAATATCTTGAGAAACACGGCTTTGGGAGTTTTGCTCCCAAAGCCGTGCTCTTCGACATGGACGGTGTGCTCTACGACTCCATGCCGCGACATGCCATCGCATGGCACGACGTGATGGAGCGTGAGGGCATCACCATGAGCAAAACCGACGCCTACCTCTATGAAGGCATGCGCGGCGTGGAGACCATCAGCCTGCTCTTCCGACAACAGAAAGGCATCGAAATCACACCTGAGCGGGCACAGCATATCTACGACCTGAAATCGAAGGCATACGGGGCGCAAGGCAAGGCCCCCAAGATGGACGGCGTGGAGGACCTGATGCGACAGATGCATGACGACGGCATGAAAATCTGCGTGGTGACGGGCAGTGGCCAACACAACCTGCTCGACCATTTGGAAGAAGACTTTCCTGGTCTGCTGAGCGACCAACTGCGCGTGACGAGTTATGACGTGACACGTGGAAAGCCTGCCCCCGACCCCTATCTCATGGGACTGGCGAAATGCGGTGTGCAACCTTGGGAGGCCATCGTGGTGGAAAACGCCCCGCGTGGCGTGGAGGCTGGCGTGGCTGCCAAAATCTTCACCGTGGCGGTGAACACCGGTCCGCTGCCCGACAGCCTGCTGTGGGAGAAAGGCGCCAACTTGGTGTTCAAGAGCATGCGCGCTTTTCACGAACAATATCCCCTGCTCAGGGGACAATGACCAAAGACATGACAGAGAACCTAAAAGACAAGAGAATCGCCTTGTTGCTCTCGGGCGGCGTCGATAGTGCCGTCGCCCTGCACGAGTTGTGCGCACAAGGTCTGCAGCCCGACTGTTTTTATATCAAGATTGGGCCCGAGGAGGACGAGGAATGGGACTGCTCGTCGGAAGAGGACATGGAGATGGCCACCGCTGTCGCCGCCCGCTACCACTGTCGGTTGCAAGTGGTCGATTGCCATCATGAGTATTGGGACAAGGTGACGCGCTATACGATGGACAAGGTGCGCGCAGGCCTCACTCCCAACCCCGACGTGATGTGTAACCGGCTCATCAAGTTTGGCGCTTTCGACGAGAAAGCCGGCCACGACTACGACATCATCGCCACGGGGCATTACGCCCAGACAGAAATCATCGACGGGAAGAAATGGCTGACCACCAGTCCCGACCCGGTGAAAGACCAAACCGACTTCCTCGCACAGATAGAAGACTGGCAGTTGCGCAAGGCGCTCTTCCCCATCGGCCACTACATGAAAGACGAGGTGAGGCAGATAGCGGAGCGCGAACATCTCGTGAACGCCCGCCGCAAAGATTCGCAGGGCATCTGTTTTTTAGGGAAAATCAACTACAATGACTACATCCGCCGCTATTTGGGCGACAACCCCGGCGATGTCTTGGAATGGGAGTCGGGGCGGCTGATTGGCCAGCACCGGGGACTGTGGTACCACACCATCGGCCAGCGTCACGGATTAGGATTCGGCGGCGGACCATGGTTTGTGGTGAAAAAGGACATGGAGCGCAACGTGCTCTATGTGAGCAAGGGCTACGACCCGCAGACCGCCTATCGCGACGTGTTCGGCATGCGCGACTTCCATTTCCTCACCGAACCGTTGGAGATGGTCGATGTGACCTTCAAGATTCGCCATACCCCAGAATTCCACAAGGCCCGTCTTCAACCTGCGGGCGAGGGGTGCTACACGGTACACTCCGAGAGCCGCATCCACGGCGTGGCACCCGGGCAATTCTGCGTCATCTACGACAGCGACCATCACCGCTGTTTTGGTTCGGGTGAAATCTGTCTCACCGAATAGCGCAAAAGTTCACGAATCTGCCGATGAAAGGTATCGACAGAAGGTGAACAAGCGGCAAAATCCCCCGCCAAAATAGGGAAAATCCCACCGATAAATAGGGAAGAGCCATGTGTGGGAGGAAAGGAATCGTACTATCTTTGCATTGTGAAACAACATTTACTCATCAATAAAAACAATGCATCATGAAAAGTAGAACATTCCTCCTCACGGCACTCCTCTGCCTGATGGCAGTTTTGCCGACCTATGCACAATACCGTCCGGGCAGGGGCTACACGCCTCCAGCACCCCGTCGCGGCACCTATCAAGGCAACTACCGCCGTCCACAAAGTCACAGCAGTTACGCCCCCAACTATTACTTCGGTTTCCGCTTCGGACTCTCCGCCTCACATGTCAACTCCGACGCTCCCGACTTGAACGGCAGTACAAGCAAAACGGGACTGAACGCTGGCGTGGTGGCAGGCGTGCAACTCGCCCCACAGGCACCCCTGTTTTTCGAAACCGGCTTGCTCTACTCGGAGAAGGGTGGCAAGGGGAAGTTGAATGGCGACAAGTTTTCCATCGGCCTCAATTATCTTGAAGTGCCTCTCGTGCTGAAATACTCTGCCCAAGTGGCTCCCGCCACCGCCGTGGAACCCTTTGTGGGCGGTTATGTGGGCTGCGGCATCGGCGGCAAGGTGAAAGAATACGGACAACGTGCCGCCTACAGTTCCTTCGACAGCGGTTATGGCGCCAACTTCAAGCGCTTCGACGGGGGGCTGCGCGTAGGTTGCGGCCTGGCTTACGAGATGCTCTATGCAGAAGTGGGCTACGACTTCGGACTGACCAACATCGGCGACAATGCCTTCGACGACACTCACAACGGAGCGTTGTTCGTCAACCTCGGACTCAACTTCTGATTATAGGAGTATGGGAGTTTGGGAGCACAGCAATGTTTGTTGCGTTGATAACGCAACATACGGAACAACGCTAACGAAAGCCATTAATTCCTTTGAGCACAGAAATTCATG
>CAMKSZ010000175.1 GCA_946415525.1 uncultured Prevotellaceae bacterium
TACAAGTACATGTGGCCCAATGCCTCCACCGGCACACAAAGGGCTTCCGGTATCGCAGAAGGATACCACCTCGTATCACTCTTCGGAAAAGTTGACTACAACTGGAAAGACCTCCTCTTGGCTTCGTTCACTATCCGTCGCGACGGTTCGTCACGCTTCGGCGAGAACAACCGCTACGGTACTTTCCCCGCCGTCACCTTGGGTTATCGTATCTCTCAGCACCTCAACCAAAACTGGATCGACGACATGAAGGTGCGCGCATCATGGGGTGAGACTGGTAACCAAGCCATCTCCAACTATGCCCGCTACGGACTCTATGCTGCCACCTACGGTGGAGGCCGCAACGAATCGACCGCCTACGACCTCGCATTGGCAGGCTCAGGTGTGTTCCCCTCGGGATTCCGTGCCACACAGTCGCAGAACAACAACCTGAAATGGGAGACCACCGTACAATACAACCTCGGTCTCGACTTCAACCTCTTCCGCAACTCGGTCTATGGTTCGTTCGACACCTATATTAAAAAGGTGAAAGACATGCTCATCAACCCTGCCTACCTCGGTTCGATGGGTGAGGGTGGCGCATCGTGGCTCAACGGCCCCAGCCTCCAAAACTGGGGTATGGAACTTGCACTCGGTTACAGAGGCACCACCAATTTCGGCATGCGCTACAATGTCAACGGCAACGTCGATTTCTATCGCAGCAAGGTGACCTACCTGCCCGAAACCACCACAGGTTCCTACGTCCACACTTCCAAGGAGAACCTCGTGGAGTCGAAGAAGCCCTATGGCTCGATCGTAGGCTACGTCGTTGACGGACTCTATCAGAGCCGTGAAGAAGTGCTGGGCTGCGGACAGGAGAACGCCAGAGTCGGTGGCCTGAAGTATGCCGACCTCGACGGCAACGGCATTATCAACGAGAACGACCAGACCTGGATCTTCAATCCCGTGCCCAACTTCTCTTGGGGTCTGAACGTCGAACTGGGATACAAAGACTTCGACTTCTCCATGTTCTGGCAAGGCGTGGCTGGACAAGATGTCTATAACAACCAGAAATTCCAGACCGACTTCTACAGCATCACCGATGCCGGCTCCAATAAGGGCAACCGCATGCTCGACGCTTGGACACCTGCCAACACCTCGTCGTCCATCCCCGCACTCACCACCAATAACACTGGCAACGAAGGACGCGCCAGCAGTTATTTCGTGGAGAATGGCTCCTATGGCAAACTGCGCCAGGTGCAGATTGGCTACAACCTGCCTTCCTCCATCCTGAACAAGGTTAAAATGAGCAGCGCTCGCATCTATATTTCCGGTCACAATCTGCTCACCATCAAGAGCGGAAGCCTGACTTGCTCTGATCCGGAGAATCCCAACTGGGCATACCCCAACAGTACCTCGTTCTCCTTTGGTCTTCAAACTTCGTTCTAATCATTTAATTCTAAGGCAAATAGTATGAAAACAATATATAAAGCCATTTGTGCAGGAATGCTCATCTGCGGTGCGCTGACTTCTTGCAACGATTTCATCGATGTGGAGCCTCAAGGCGTCATCAGCGAAGAACTTGCCATGAGCCAGCCCAACGAGATGGTGACTGCCGCATACGCCAAACTGGGCGACGACTGGTACACTTATCCCTTCAACCTCTGGCCATACGGCGACTTGACCAGTGACGACGCTCTCAAGGGCGGTTCGGGAACCACCGATACCAACTACCATCCCTTCGAGGTGTGGTCCACACTGACCGCCTCCACCCCCGACCACATGGACGAAATGTGGTATCATCTCTATTGCAGCATCAGCCGTTGCAACAGGGCATTGGTGTCACTCGCCGACCATGGCGATGTGCTCGACAGTTCCACAAGGGCCATCCGCGAGGGCGAGGTGAGATTCCTCCGTGCCCATTTCTACTTCAAATTGGTGCAACTCTGGTATCAGGTGCCTTGGGTGGACGAGGAAGTCTATCGCAACCACACTGAGGAGCAGACCCCCAACAACGCCTTCTCGCACGAAGAACTCATGCAGAAAATCATCGACGACTTCAAGGCTGCCTACGACGTGCTGCCGGTCAACCAATCCGAGGGCGGACGTGCCAACAAGATTGCCGCCGCTGCCTATCTGGCAAAGTGCTACCTCACCATGGCTTGGGGCAATGGCTATGAGTCTGCCACTGGCGTGTCGCACATCAACCAGCAGATGATGCAGGAAGTGCTCAAGTACACCAAGGAAGTGGAGAACTCCCGCTATGGCTACCTCGAGGATTATGGCGACATCTTCCTGCCGGAATACAAGAACTCCAAGGAAAGCATCTTCGCCGTGCAGCACTCCGACTACAAGGACGACAACACCCTCTTCGGGCGCGGCAACTGGAGCAACATGCTCAATGGATGCTGGGGCATGTGGTCGTGCGGATGGGATTTCCACAAGCCGTCACAAGACCTCGTCAATGCCTTCAAGACCAAGGACGGACTGCCCATGTTCGACAATTACAACAAGACCATCGCCTATCCCGTCAACGGAGTGCCCAACGACCAGAAATGGGATCCGCGCCTCTTCCACACTGTCGGCATGCCTACTTTCCCCTACAAGTATGAGGAACAGTACACCATGACCAAGGACAACTCACGTACGCCCAACACATACGGTTACTACGCATCGCTCAAGGAGGTGCCGCAACGCTCCAAGGGTGAGACCTTCGACAATCCCTGGCAGGCTTTCGCCATGAACGACTATGTGCTCAGATACACCGACGTGATGCTCATGCGTGCCGAGGCATTGATCGAGACTGGCGATTTGGAAGGTGCACGCACCATCATCAACAACATCCGCGAGCGTGCCAAGAACTCCATCGCCAAGCATATTTCTTATGCCGCCAACCAGTGTGAAATCTCTCTCTATCCCGCCTCCTATTTCCAAACCAAGGAGCAGGCTCGCCAATGCCTCCAGTGGGAGAGAAGACTCGAACTGGCCATGGAGAACGGACGCTATTTCGACCTGCGCCGCTGGGGCATCGCTTCCAAGACGCTCAACAAATTCTTCGAGAACGAGCAGAAAGATGAATACGACGGCCAGACCTATGCACAATACTACAGGGATGCTCACTTCACTGCTGAGAAGAACGAGTATTTCCCCATCCCCTACATCCAGCTCTTCTATGTGCCTGGTCTTTACACCCAAAACAAGAACTATTAAAAATATTATCCAACGATGAAAAAAGTATCATTCATATTGACGGCGATGCTTGCACTTCTCATGGTCGCTTGTCAGGACAAAGATATCAGCCGTGAAGCAATGGTGCTCAGTTCGCCCGACGCGTCGCAATTCACTGGATCGCTGCAAGGGGACGACTATGTATGGACATGGCCTGCACAAAACGGACAGATGCAGGTGACCGTCTATCGCAACGGTACACTGGCTTCCAATGAAGTGGTCAATGGCAATTCCTTCACGCAAAAGAATGTACCTACCAACGTTCCGTTCGAGTATGTCTTCAAATTGACCGACGGCACCAATTTCTCGAATGGTGTGGTGAAAAATTATATCCGTGAGGGTGCTTCGAGCGTTAGTGGCGTGCAGATGCGCCAAGTGGACGTACCAGGTGGATACAATGCAAAGGTGGAATGGAACCCCGCACCCGATGCAACGAGCATCAAGTTCACTGCCACCAATGGCAAGCGCACCATCAGCGAGACACTGCCCGGTGGAGCCACCGATTACACCATCGCCAACGTGGAGACCGGTGATACATGGAGTGTGACGCTGGTAGCCGTCAACGATAAGGGCGCTTCGCTGCCCGTCAGTGCGTCGCTGCGCATTGGCAAGACCGCCATTGGATTCCTCAGTGTCTATCCCACTCCTGAAGAACTCGTGGAGAAGGGCGACGACGACGAGGCTTCGGCTTGGCTGTGGTTGCAAGCCAATTATCCCACTGCTCAGTATGTGTATTTCGGCAACGTGAAGAGCGTTAGCGACATCGAACCATTCCGCGTGCTCTTCTGGCTCCGCGACTTGGAAGGTGTCGGCGAGGACGCTGTGTGGAACATGCCCGAAGTGGTGCAGTTCGCCACTCCCATCATCAGGGAATGGTACAAGGCTGGCGGAAGCCTGCTCCTCTGGAGCCATGCCACCGTCTATATCGGTCATTTGGGAAGGTTGAACATCGACGACATGAAGGCCAACGACCATGCCATCGGCACAGGAGAGGGCGGTTTCAACCCAGATGTTTGGAAAATGGCTGTGCAGTTGAATCCTGGTGGCCGCTTCTCCAAAGACCACTCTTCTCACCCCATCTACAAGGGACTTGAGGTGGAGTCCACCGACCGCACCAAACTCATCGCCTTCAAAGGCTCGGGATGGACAGAAGACCACAACTGCTTGTTCTTCAACCTGCCTTCGTTGCTCACCGGCATCGGCAATCAGGAAGAAGCATGCTACACTCAACTCACTCAGACCTTCGGCATCTATCCGTTGGGTACCTGGGACTCCCAGATCGATTGGGTAAGCCAGATGAACGTATTCGAGGCTCAGCAGGGCAACACCGAATACAAGGGCACTGTGCTCTGTATCGGAAACGGTGGCTGCGAGTTCTCGATGAAGAATGGCGACGGCACGCCCGACAAGAGCGCACACCCGAAAAACAATCCTTATCAGGAGAACGTGCTCACGTTGGCGAAGAATTCACTGGAGTATCTGAAGACCAGATAATGTAATCCTAAACACCATTCTCAATGAATGCAAGGACGATAACTAATACGATGGTGGCCATCTTCATGATGGCCGCCATCGCTGGTTGTTCCAAAGATGACGACATCTTTAAGAACAAACAAGAGCCTCTGCCTCCTCCCACACCGGAGGTGCCGACACCTGAGACACCCTCATCCTCGGACCGGACAGAACTTTACCGGCCCCAAATCCACTTCACCCCTGCCAAGAACTGGATGAACGACCCCAACGGCATGGTGTTAGTGGATGGAACCTACCATCTCTTCTATCAGTACAATCCCATGGGAAACGACTGGGGTAACATGAGTTGGGGGCACGCCACCTCGACCGACCTGTTTCATTGGAAGGAACAGTCCGTGGCTTTGTCACCCGACAAATTGGGCTTGATTTTCAGCGGTTCCGCCGTCATCGACAAGGACAACACGGCGGGATTTGGCGCTGGAGCCATGGTGGTGCTCTATACGGCGGCCGATGCCGCACAACAGCAGGCGATTGCCTATAGCACCGACGGTGGAAAGAGTTTCACGAAGTTTGATGGCAACCCGGTCATCAAAAACAATGATGACAACCTGCGCGACCCCAAGGTGTTCTGGCACGAGCAGAGCCGGCAATGGGTCATGGCATTGGCAAAAGGATGGAAAATGGGTGTTGAACTGTATGGCTCTCCAGACTTGAAAAATTGGACGCACCTGAGCACTTTCTTCCAGGAGATACTCGGAAGGCCCAGTGTACAGTGGGAATGCCCCGACTTGTTGCAGTTTGACTATAAGGGACAGCGCAAATGGGTGATGCTGGTCAGTGTCAACCCAGGCGGTCCGGTGCAGGGGTCGGGAACGATGTATTTTGTGGGTGACTTCGACGGCAAGACGTTTGTCGCCGACAAATTGGACTATCCTCTCTGGCTCGACTATGGAATGGACAACTACGCAGGCGTCACCTGGTCGAACACTGGCGACAAGAAACTCCTCATCGGATGGATGAACAACTGGCAATATGCGGGCAATGTGCCGTGCTCTCCGTGGCGCTCTGCCATGACTCTGCCACGCGAGTTGACCTTGAAGGAGGTCGATGGCAAGCCTTTGCTCACCGCTGACGTTTTCAGCGGAATCGACGCAATCGCCGACAGTTGGAAGGATGCCGGCGCGACGCTCGACGTGAAAGATGCCTACCAGTTGCAGGTTACCGTGGCGATGGACAAGAACACCACCATCACGCTGGCCAATTCCGCCAAGGAGAAATTCGTGGTGGATATCGAACCTGCCATGCGCATGGTTTACGTACACCGCAATTCAGCCACAGGACAAGTTTCCTTCAACGGCTCCTTCTCGCTCCCCTCGATTAAGGCACCCCTGCATGTCGATGGCAATCAAGTGACGCTCAATTTCTATGTTGACCAATCGTCTGTGGAATTGATTGAAAAGGATGGGTTGATGTCGATGACCAACCTTGTCTTCCCTAAGTCAATCTACAACCAGTTCTCCGTCAGCGGAGCCGAATGCAAGGCGAAAGTGCGCAATCTGAAGAGTGTCTGGAGATAAAAATCTGCAACAATGAATGCAAATATGATGCAAAGAACGTTTTTTCTTAATATTTGAAACATTTTTGACAGCATATTCGCAATAAAAGGAATACCTTTGGGAACTGAAAACAATAAACGAACACTATGATGAAAAAAATGATGAGTCTCATCGCCTCCATGTTCATAGCGATGGCCGCGAACGCCCAGGCACCACAAATGCTGGGCGAAAACAACGCCATGCAGCGCATCGAGGTGAAAAGCCAATTCCTTCTGCTGCCTGTGCAGGAAAAAGAGGAGAATGCCAACATTCAGGTAATTGTCGATAACGTGCAGCGACAGACGCTCAACGTGAAACTGGCTGTCGACAAAGTGGACTATTACGTTCCGCTCGATATCAAGAGGTGGGGAGCCAAGTCGGTGTTGCTCGACATCACCTTCCATGGCGACAGGCGTGCCACGGGTGCCATCAAGGACTTCGCCTGCTGGAAAGAGATGAAACAGACCGACCGCTTCGACACTGCCAACAAGGAGCGTTTCCGTCCTGCCTATCACCATACTCCTGTTTACGGATGGATGAACGACCCCAACGGCATGTTCTACAAAGACGGTGTCTATCACCTCTTTTATCAATTTAACCCCTACGGCTCGCAATGGGAGAACATGACATGGGGACATTCCACCTCGCGCGACCTCATCCACTGGGAGGCTCAGCCTATAGCCCTCGAGCCCGACGTGTTGGGATCCATCTTTAGTGGTTCGTGTGTGGTGGACAAGAACAACACCTCAGGCTTCGGTCAGGGTGCCGTGGTGGCGTTCTACACTTCCGCAGGACATGCCCAGACGCAGTCGATGGCTGTTTCCACCGACCAAGGGAAGACCTTCAAGAAATGGGCCGACAACCCCATCCTCGTCTCCGACGTGCCCGACTTCCGCGACCCCAAGGCTTTCTGGAACCCAGAGATTCAGAAATGGAACCTCATCCTCGCCGCCGGACAGGAGATGCGCATCTATTCCTCTCCCGACTTGAAGAAGTGGACCTATGAGAGCAGTTTCGGCAAGGGCTACGGTTGCCACGACGGCGTATGGGAGTGCCCCGACCTGATGAAACTGCAAGTGCGCGGCACCGACAAGCAGAAGTGGATGCTTATCTGCAACATCAATCCTGGAGGTCCGTTCGGTGGCTCCGCCACACAGTATTTCGTGGGCGATTTCGATGGTCACCGCTTCACCTGCGACCAAACCGACACCCGCTGGATGGACTATGGCAAGGACCACTATGCCACCGTCACCTTCGACAATGCGCCCG
>CAMKSZ010000176.1 GCA_946415525.1 uncultured Prevotellaceae bacterium
AGCGTATCATCGCCTCACGAGCCTTCAGACACTGGTAGAACTCCTGCATCACGCGACGGAAATCCGGGAGTAGTTCTTCCTCATGCAGCACATCGAGCAACGGTGCATCGTATTCGTCGATGACTACCACCACCTGCTCGCCAGTCTGCTCATGGGCACGGCGGATGAGGGAAGAAAACACCTCTCCAGGAGTAGCATCTTTGGTGTTGACACCATATTTTTCGGTATAGGGCTCCAACTCCATAAGCAGCGCCCTACGCAACTCCAGGATATTCTCCCGCCCTTTGGCCATACTCACGTCGATGTGGAGCACGGGGTAGCGTTTCCACTCCTTCTCCAGTTGCATCACCTTCAACCCTTCAAACAATTCGCGCTCGCCTCGGAAGAAGGAGCACAGCGTGGTAGTAAGCAGAGACTTGCCAAACCGTCTGGGGCGGCTCAGGAAAACGAAGGGACAGATGCGTGTCATCTGCCACATCAAGTCGGTCTTGTCGATATACACATAACCTTCTTTCCTCAGCCGTGAAAAGGTCTGGATGCCTACCGGATAACGTCTCTCCATCATACCTGTCAGTGATTAATCATCATTCGTGAATCTTTAGCAAGCAAAGTTACGAAATAATGCTGAAATTAGAAAGCGATTCATCAGAATTATTTCAACCAAGTTCCGCAAGATGAGTGGAGTTTTTGGGGAAGTATAGACTAAAGCCGTCTCGCCAAAGGAAGGACTTTGACGAGACGGATGATTATGTTGTATCAGAAAAAGGTACGACTATTTCGAAACAGGACCAAGGTCGATGGGGTTCTGTTGGTTGTCGGGGCGGTTGAGAGCGGGAGCAAGATTGGGTCGGCTGCCGAGTGCGATGCTTACAATGCTTGTCACGTCGGCGACGGTAATCTCGTCGTCACCCGACACATCAGCCTGGTCAACGTTGAAGAGAGGCGATGCATTGCCCAACACATAGTCCACCGTCAGCATCACGTCTGAGATGCCAATCGAGCGGTCATGGTTGACATCACCCAAGGCATACACCACTCCATCCTTGAAATAGCCGCTCTTCCACACAAAGTAGCCGTTGCCCGTAGAGGTGGGATTTAGCGTTAAATCGCCGGATTACCACCCCAAAATGCAAGAAAAGTGCAATTCTGTTAACTATTTGTTGTCATTCCTCGCATTTTTCTTAACTTTTTGCAAGTGCCTTGGCACTTTTTCAATCTTCTTTTTTCTAACTTTTTTTCTTTTTCTAAGCAAAGCGTTTTCTTATTGTATTCTTTATTTCTGATTATCAATAACATATGCCCCCAGCCCTCCCCTTGGTCAAAGGAAGGGAGCCGTCCGCACATACTTATAACAAGACGGAGTGATTGAGGATTATATAAGGGTGGGAAAGTTCAGTAAATCATAGGTTATTGGGGAGTTTGTGGCGGTGGAATCACAAGAAATGTTTATCTTTGCACAGGATTTGTGAAAAGCAAGGAAAACATGAGAAAGGAACTGGAAGAGCGTGTGGCACGCGCCGTGGACAACTTCATGCAGGGCTATGGCTGCTGCCAAAGCGTGGTGGCCGCCTTCGCCGACCTCTATGGGCTTGACGAAACGATGGCCAAGCGCATTGCCGCCGGATTTGGCGGCGGCGTGGGCAGGATGCGTATGATGTGCGGCGCCGTATCGGGCATCGTGATACTTGTCGGTCTCGACTGCGGCCAGACAGAAGGTGCCGATCGCCAAGGGAAGTCAGCCTGCTACAAGGTGGTGCAGCAACTGCTCGCCGAATCGAAAGAAGAGAACGGTTCGCTGATATGCGCCGAACTGTTGGGACTGAAAGGTCCGGTGCCAATGGGCAATTATGTCGCCTCAGAGCGGACAAAGGAGTATTACAAACAGCGCCCCTGCGCTGCCAAAGTGGAAAGTGCAGCCCGCATCTTCGCCCGCTACCTCGACCAGAAGCCGTCAGCGGGCTAACCGCAAGCCAATGTCGCTGTTGTAGATGGTGATGGGCACCCTCCTACGGTCGGAGACACGCAAATGCCGTGCAAAGTCAAGGTAGCCGCCCCCGCGGCTCACTTTGGCGTTCTTGTCGTTCTCCTCGTCGGCATCTTCGGTATAGGGGTGCCAGATGTCTTCGCACCACTCCTCCACATTGCCGCTCATGTCGTAGATACCTAATTCGTTGGGGGCCTTGCCTTTCACTTCGTGCGTCCGGTTGCCGCTGTTGTTGCAATACCACGCCACGGTGTCGAAATCCTCGCTGCCTGCATATTTGGTGCGCTGGCTGAGGTTGCCGCCACGCGCCGCAAACTCCCATTCCTGTTCGGTAGGCAGACGGAAACGCACGCCAGTGTAATATTCCAATTTCATGAGGAAGAGGTCGATGTCGATGTAGCGGACACACTCCACCGGAAGGTTCTTGCCTTTGAAATGCGAGGGATTGTGGCCTATCATCGCCTCCCACAACTCCTGCGTCACCTCGGTCTCGCCGATGTAATAGTCGGGCAGCGTGACGGTATGCACGGGAAACTCCGTGTCGTAGGCTTCTTCACCCTGTTCTTCGGTGGCTCCCATCGAAAACGTGCCTCCTGTGACCTTCACCATGTTGAAAGTGACCCCTTCGACAGTAAATGTCTCCACCTTACGGTGCTCCACGGCATGGGGCACTTCAAGGTCGAGTGTGTCGCCAGGGGGGATGACGGGGCGCAACTGTGCGCTGACGCTACCGGTAACACTCAAAAACAAACCTGCCAGGAGCGACTTGACAAGACAACTGGCAGGAAACACCTTATTTAAAATACGATACATCATTTTTTCTTCTTCGAGGAGTTTGGGAGTTTAGGAGTTTGGGAGTTTAGACAATACTCTTGAGGCTCACCGGCTTCCTTTTTCTTTTTGGAGTTTGGGAGTTTAGACCATGGCTATTTTTTACCCGACAAGGTGACCACCACATACTCCGACTGGGTGCCGATGCGGAACTTGCCACCCCATATTCCCAAGCCTGAACTGACATAATAGTGCGTGTCGCCACGCTGCATGGCACCCCATGAACACTCGTAGATGGCATCGGTAATCCAAGAAATGGGCCATACCTGTCCACGGTGGGTGTGACCGCTGAACTGCAAATCGACCTTGCTCTCTTCGGCCTTCTCCAACTCATAGGGCTGGTGGTCGAGGACGATGGTATAGGTGCTGTCGGGAGCATTCCCCACCACCTGAGCCAATGCCTTGCGCTTGGGATTGGTGCGGTCGTCGCGGCCAACGATGGTGATTGCACTATCGACAACCGCCGTGCTGTCGATGAGCAAGCGGATGCCTGCCTCACGATAGAACTGACGTGCCTTGGGTTCGCTGCTGTAATATTCATGGTTGCCCAGACAGGCATAGACAGGAGCCTTGATGCGCCGCATCTCCTCCGCCATGTTCTCTTCGACGAGCGGACGCGTGCTGATGTCGATGATGTCGCCCGCGATGAGCACCATGTCGGGGTGCTCGGCATTGATGAGGTCCACCCAACGGGCGAGTTCGGCACGACGGTTGTGGAAGCCAAGGTGCATGTCGCTCACCATCACCATTTTATAGTCGTGGGGAAGCGGTTTTGAGGTGGTCAGCGGAAGGGGCACGCGCACCTTGTTGCGGTAGTGGATATTGCCTCCGACGAAGATGGCCACCATCAGTGCGGCAATGACCAACGTGCCCGTCCAACTCTCGTGAAACCATGTCGAAGGCAGGATGCGCACCAAGCGCGCCACGTCCATCACCAAGAATGTCATCACCAAATAGAGGAAGACGAAGAGGGAGGACGTGGAAATCTCGTACATCAACGAGGCGGTATTCAAGGGCAGGGTTTCGAGACGCCCCCCCATGAACGGGAACATCGACAACAGGCAGGCAGCCATCACTGCGACGACCAGCCACTTGGCCCATTTGGCAAAAGGCAACATACACCAGACATGCCAGAGCACATAGCCCATGCCCAACAAGACTATCAGCAGGAAAAACAAGAAAAACAGCAGGCGCATGGTTAGAACAACGACAAGGAATAGACATATACCACGGCTGCGGGAATCGCCATCAGCGACGAGTCAAACCTATCAAGCATGCCGCCATGTCCGGGCAGGATGGCACCGCTGTCCTTCACGCCCAATGTCCGTTTGAAGAGCGACTCCACCAAGTCGCCGAGCGTGCCGAAGACGACGACGACCAGTCCCAGTCCCATCCATACGGGAACGGACCAGCCCCCTTCTCCATTGCCGAAAAACGCACCGACGACTGCCGCCGCCACCAGCACAAGGACGGCACCGCCCACAGAACCTTCCCACGACTTGCCGGGCGACACCCGTGGGAACAGTTTGTGCTTGCCGAACAGCGAACCGGCGCAATAGGCGCCCGAGTCGTTCACCCAAAGGAAGACGAAGACACTCAGGGGCAGGACAAAGTTATAGTCGCCTTCGCCACCCGTCTGGAACGCCAGCGCGTTGATGGTGGAGAAAGGCAACGCGATATACATCTGGCTCAGCATCATATAGGCCCAGTTGTTGACAGGATTGGGCGCCTTGGTGAACAACTCGGCTATTATCAGATAGACAATGGTGATGAGATAAGGGATGAAAGCCGTCTCACGGGTGAGCCCCATGCAGCATCCCGCCATGGCAAGGAAGAGATACACTCCCGCCACCGTACTGATGAAGCGGTTGACCTGTATGTCGTCGAATTGGTTGACCAATCCGCCAAACTCCCAAATCGTCATGCCCGTGATGAGCGCAAAGAGCAGCACCATGGTCTCGGGCCTGAGAAAACAAGTCACGAGAACGGCCACGAACAGCACGCCCGTGATGGTGCGCACAATGAAATTCTTTTTCTTTTCTGTCATGTTGCAGTCAACTTATTTTGGGGTCATGCCTCCAGGCCCTTTGGAGCCTCATCTACTTCCCCACCGGTTTCGGGCGCATCTTGCTCACTCGTTTTGGGCGCATCTTGCTCTGCAGGAGCCTCCAAACCCATGATTTCCTGTGAACGGCTCACCCACGGACGCTTGCCGAAAATCTTTTCCACATCCTCGGCGAAAATCACCTCACGGTTGATGAGCAGTTCGGCCAACTGATTGTGCCCTTCCTTGTGCTCCAACAAGATTTGCTTGGCACGGTCGTACTGCTCGTTGACCATCTTGAGCACCTCCTCGTCGATGACCTGAGCCGTCGTGTCGCTATAGGGGCGCTGGAACTGGTTGTCCTGGTTGTAGTAGCAGATGTTGGGCAACCTGTCGCCCATGCCTGCCAAGGCAATCATGCCGTAGGCGCTCTTCGTCGCCCGCTCCAGGTCGTTCATCGCTCCTGTGGAGATATGTCCGGTGAACAGTTCCTCGGCGGCACGCCCGCCCATGAGCGAACACATCTCGTCGAGCATCTCCTCCTTGGTGGTAATCTGCCGCTCCTCGGGCAGGTACCATGCTGCACCCAAGGCATTGCCCCTCGGCACGATGGAGACCTTCACGAGCGGGTTGGCATGCTCGCAGAACCACGAGATGGTGGCGTGGCCGGCTTCGTGCAGGGCGATGGTGCGCTTCTCGTGCGCCGTCATCACCTTGGTCTTCTTCTCCAGTCCGCCGATGATGCGGTCAACAGCATCGAGGAAGTCTTGCCTGCAAACCTTCGAGGCCTTTCTGCGGGCGGCTATCAGCGCCGCTTCGTTGCACACGTTGGCGATATCGGCTCCCGAGAAGCCCGGCGTCTGGCGCGCCAGCAGGTCGATGTCCACGGAGTCATCGACCTTGATGGGCTTGAGGTGCACGATGAAAATCTCCTTGCGCTCGTTGAGGTCGGGCAAATCGACGTGAATCTGCCTGTCGAAACGTCCGGCACGCAGCAGGGCGGAGTCGAGCATGTCGGCACGGTTGGTGGCGGCCATGATGATGACGCCGCTATTGGTGCCGAAGCCGTCCATCTCTGTCAACAGGGCGTTGAGGGTGTTTTCGCGCTCGTCGTTGCCACCCATCGCCGGGTTCTTCGAGCGGGCACGCCCCACAGCGTCAATCTCGTCGATGAAGATGATGCAAGGAGCCTTCTCCTTGGCCTGGCGGAACAAGTCGCGCACACGACTGGCACCCACGCCGACAAACATCTCGACAAAGTCGCTGCCGCTCATTGAGAAGAACGGCACGCCTGCCTCGCCGGCCACGGCCTTCGCCAACAGCGTCTTGCCCGTTCCCGGAGGCCCTACCAAGAGGGCACCCTTGGGAATTTTGCCACCCAAGTCGGTGTATTTTTGGGGATTCTTGAGGAAATCGACGATTTCTTGCACCTCCTCCTTGGCGCCCACCTGTCCTGCCACGTCGCGGAAGGTGATGCCGAGGTCGTTGCCTTTCTCATACATCTTGGCCTTGCTCTTGCCGACGTTGAAGACACCGCCGGAACCTCCACCGCCCATGCGGCGGAAGAAGAACACCATGATGAAGACGAACAGCAGGATGGAGAAGACGTTGAAGAACATGTTCATCAAGTCGCCGCTGGCCTGGTTGTCGAAAGTGATGTGGCCGTTGAACTTCCCTTCTTTTTGTGCTTCGTCGAGGAAGTTCTCCAGTGCCTCCACCGAACCGTATTCCACCTCGATGCAGGGTTTCTTGCCCGTCTGTTTCACGTCGGCTTGGAACACCTCGTGGATGAATTCCGGCTTGACATACATCTTCAGCACATTCTCATCGTTGTTGATGACCACCTCGTCGGCGGCACCCTTCATCACGAGTGTCTTGAAGTTGTAATAGTTGTCGTTCTTGGTAATGCCGCCTTCGCCATTGGCCTCACTACCCGTATTGGTGAAAAACAGCACTGCCAGCACCACGATGATGCTGAAATATATCCAGTTCATGTTGAACTTTGGGGCTTTCGGATTTTTCTCTTTGTTGTCTTCCATTCTTTGTTAATTATGTAAAGTTTTGCTACATGCCGCCGGCCACGTCGGGCCGTGTCGCCTTGTCAGTCGAGGTCGGGGATGGAAGTCAGACGGGCGTCCTCCCACAGTGCCTCAAGATTGTAATAACTTCGGGTCTCGGGCAAGAAAACGTGCACGATGACATCGGTGTAGTCCATGGCCACCCAATGAGCCAAAGGCAGTCCCACCACCTTGACGGGCTTCTCATGTGACTTTTTCCGGGCAAACTCCTCCACGGAGTCGGCGATGGCTTCTACCTGCATCGGTGAATTGCCCTGGCAGATGACGAAATAACGGCAAATGGCACCCTCGACACCTGTCATGTCAGCAACAACTATGCCATTTCCTTTTTTTTCTTGAATTCCTTCTGTAATATTCGCTACTAATGTTTTAATCTCGTCCATTTATGAATGAAAAATAATTTGGATATTTGGGGTGCAAAGGTAAACAAAAAAAATGAGAAACGAGAAAATGCCAAAATATATTTGTCAATCTATGAACGTCAAGGCAAATGTTTTCCCCATGCAATACAGGTTGGCCCCCACAAGGGATTCTCAAATCCATGTTTTTTTGCGTTTTCGGATGAAAAATGTCGAAAAAAGTTTGGAGTTTCAAAAA
>CAMKSZ010000177.1 GCA_946415525.1 uncultured Prevotellaceae bacterium
TGGTGACAGCCACTTCCTCGCTGGTGAATGGATTGACGGTGCTGCCACAGAATTTACCATTCTGCCTGCCGACAACGGCGCCTTCACAATCAACTACTTCGTCACCGAAAAGGATGAAGAGGGCAGCGACATCACCACCATGCGTCAACTTCGTGCCAAGACCAGCAACACCATGGTCGATGGCGTGTCGGAAATCACTTCTGGCGACTTGTTGGCACAGTGGTATTTCATCAGCCGTGACCAACTCATCGAGGGCCTCAATGCAGCAACGCCCAACAAACCGGTTGACGCCACCTTCTTGATCAAGGACTTCAACTTAAGCCGCAACAACACGCTGTATTCGGCATGGGAGAAGAGCGATGGTATCACCAACGCCCAGAACCCCGGTGCCTCGGACGGTTCGCACGACTTCAACTGGAACGCGGAGCGCTACCACAATGTCTTTAATATGTCGCAGGCTGTGGCTGTGCCCAACGGCATCTATCGCCTCACCGCACAGGGCTTCTATCGCCAGGATGGCGAGGACAACGAGAACTTGCCCTACTTCTTCGCCAACGACCAGGTGCAGGAATTCCCGCTGAGGGACGGTTCCGAGAACTCGATGAACGAGGCTGCTGCTTCCTTCTCGAAGGGACTCTACAAGATTGCCCCGATCACTGTCGAGGTGACCGACCATGTGCTCAACATCGGTGCCATCAACGAGGTGAACACCACTATCTGGTGTATCTGGGACAACTTCGAATTGGAGGCTGTCGCCATCAGTGACGTGCAAGAGGTGCCTGTCACCATCACCGAGGCTGGCTTCGCTACGCTTTATTACGGTGCCCTCAACCTCGCCATTCCCGAGGGTGTGGCAGCCAACACAGCCACTGTCGCCGACAAGACCATCACGCTGGCTCCTGTAGAGGGCGTCATCCCGGCAGGTACGGGTGTCGTGCTCGAAGGCAAGCCCGGTGCTTACAACTTCACCGTCAATTACAACATCATCCCCGCTCTTGAGGCAGAGAACCAACTCAAGGGTACCGATGAGGATGCCACCATCTCGGAGGAAGGCTACAAGTACTACATCCTCTCCACCATCGACAACGACCCGGCAACTGTGGGCTTCTACTACCAAGTGAAGGACGGCTCCAGTGTCGATAACCAGGCTCACAAGGCTTATCTCGCACTGCCCGAAGAGGTGGCTGCAGGTGTTGCTGGCTTCGCATTCAGCGAGGCTGACGGCATCCAGACTGTCGAGGCTGCCCGTGCTGCCAACGGCGAGGCTTACACACTCTCTGGCGTGCGCGTCAGCGGCAAGTTGGCCAAGGGCGTCTATGTCATCGACGGCAAGAAGGTGGTCGTGAAATAATGAGTTATCATTAAACTTTTTGGAGATATGAAGAAAACTTATGTTTCCCCGCGCATTGCAGTGCTCAGAAGGAGCCTCAATGTCATGGCCGGACTTGACCTCTACAGCCAAGTAGGCAGTGGCGGCCAGTTGGGCAACGAAGCCATCATGGACGATGCAGGCCTGCCACAGGCAAAAAGTGTCTGGGAATAGGTCAACATCCTTATCCAACAAATCGGGGGAGTGCCGAAAGGCACTCCCCCTTTTTGTTGGGAAAGGACATGGCGATTTGTTGTCAATTCGTTGTCTTTTAAACACTTTCTATTCTTTCCCCCTTCTTTTTTTTTGGAAAATAATGCGGCGATTAGTTTTTTTTAATTATATTTGTACCGAATTTAAACCTAAATGGAAAACGAGAGAATACTGACTTAATTATTTCTAACTAAAACCTTAATAGATGAAACGTAAAACTCTACTTTTAGCAATCGCTATGATTGCGTGCGCGTGGGGCAGTCTCTACGCGCAGAATGGGACTGATGTTACCAATTTGGTGGGAACATCAATAGGTGCGTGGAATGGACAAAGAAATTATAGTAGTTCTGTGGAATATTACTATGAAAATTTCCCATGTGCCGAACATCCTCTTTACCAACAGATTACTGGTTTGGATGCTGGTGTTTACATGGCTACTATGAAGGCAACCTCCAATCTTGCTTGGATTGCTTCTGACTTGGTAGATGGCGATGCCTCTTTTGCTTATGTCTATGCGACCAATGGCACGGATACAGACAAAAGTTATTACCCTGCTCATAGATCTACAGGTGTATCCACCTATTATGAACGCAGTGTCGTTGTGGAAATCTTAAAAGATCAGACCTTGGAAATCGGTCTTGGGCTTGACAACCTAAGCCTTGCCAACTGGCACACCATCCAAATTGTATCACTCATCAAGTATGATTCTTACGACGAACTTGTTGGTCCATTGAAAGCACCTTTGCAGGCAAAACTCGATGAAGCCAATTCTTACATCACCAATTCGGACGACAACCCCGACGGTACTGCCAAAGCAGCATTCCAGGCGGCTATTGACGTTGCACAAAATTTGTACGACTCAAAGACGACCTACAGCGAGGTGGTGGAAGCCGCTGCTGACTTTGAGCAAGCCATCGCCGACTTGGAGGCTGCTTACGAGGTCTATGCACTCAGTGGTGCCATCCCTCATCCGGGTTATCCCTTTGACATAACTTTCAAGATTATCAATCCTACATTTGGCAATAACAACGCAGATGGGTGGACTTGCAATCCGGCTCCGGGCTTCCAAACTTACGGCAATGCTGAATATTATCAAAAAAACTTTGATATTAATCAAACTATCACAGGCATGCCGCAAGCAAAATATTTGCTTAAAGTGAAGGCTTTCCAGCGTCCTGGTGATGCGGCAGATGTCATTCCTGCTTATGTCGGAGCAGAAGACCAGGCTGATGGTACTTTTGGTGTCACTGCTGAGATTTACGTCAACAACGCTTCTCAGAAAATTAAGAATGCAGCCTCGGCCATGCGAACCTCTGCTTTGGGCAAAGGTGGAGACGAGTCCAACGTTAACGGCTATTATATTCCTAATGACATGAACTCTGCGGATAAATATTTCATAAGTGACTACTATGAGAACGAGGCAGAGATGATTTGTACGACAGGAACCCTGAAATTCGGCTTCCGCTGTTCGGATGGGACAGGGAGCAAGTATTGGACCATATTCGACGACTTCCGTCTTTATATGACCGAAGCCATCGACCTCTCTGTGTATCAAGAGGAATTGGACTTGGCAGTGAGCAAGGCTACAGAGCAAGCGAATAGAAATGTCCCTGGAGAAGTAATTGATGCCATCAATGCTGTAATCACAGAATACAACAAGGAATGGAATACAATCGACGAATATGTCGCAGCCATCGACGCTGTCAACAAATCGTATGCAAACTATGACATGGATGCCCTTGAGACGGAATATACTGCTTATTGGGAAAAATTGGACATCATCCAAGGGTATGTCAACAATGTTCCATCCACATTTAATTCACAAATTGAAGACTTTGCCAATTATGATCCTGAAACTATAGATGGACTTCATGCTGCCACTGATGCATACGAGGATTTGAATGCCACTTTGGCTGCAGTGAAGGTTGCGTTTGTCGCGGCCAATGAATATTCATTCGAAAGCAAATATTACGACGATGTCTATGCTCTCTCTCAAGTAGATTATGAGGAAATAACTGAAGGTGCCCATGATGATTTGGATGAAGCCATTTCAAACTACACTACTTCGTACCCTGATTTTGCTGTTTATGATGCCATGACATCGGCAGATGATATCAACAATTATGTCGCTCAAATCAACAGTGATAATTTGGCAGCAGACGAAGCACTTAGGGCAGCAGGTGTTACTTACGCAGAAAATGCTAATCCCACCGAGGGCAACAAGTTCAACCTCACCTTCATGCTCACCAACCCCAACCTCGAGGGATTGCCCACTTGGGCTCCGTGCGACGGATGGTTCACCGACCGAGGACGCGATGTTGACAACACTGCCAACAGCCAGGTGATGACCAACCCCGACGCCACCTCTGAAGACGGCACAAAAACTGCCTTCTATGAGTATTGGAGCCAGGCTCCCGCAGCCGACAACACCTTCACACTCTATCAGAAACTGACGTTGTCTGCCGGCATCTACAACTTTTCATGCTATGCCTTCGCACAGCAACCCATTGATGGTGAAGTCCGTGGCGTGAAGTTCTATGCCAACGACACCGAAGGTTCCACCATCGCCACCGACCGTCTGGCTCCCGCCAGCATCGAATTCGTCAATCCTGAGGATGGAGAGGTGAAAGTGGGCCTGAAGGCTTGTACAGGCAATACCTATCGCTGGATGGGTATCGGTTATGTGGAACTTTACAAACTCTCCAATGTGAAGACTGGTGAACTGTCAGATGCCGACACCGAGGCTCTTGCCGCAGGTGCCTACACCTCCATCACCTATAACCGTGCACTGTTGACAGGACTCAACACCCTCGTGCTCCCCTTCAGCACCACCAAGGAGGAACTCGGCGCATCCAAGGTGCTGAAGTTTGAAGGAACCGAACCAGTAGATGGCAAGGTGATGCTTCTCTTCTCGGAGGTTGCCGAACTTTCCCCCAACACCCCGTATGCAGTCTATAACAATACCGATGCCGACATTCAGTTCCCCACCTTCGAGAACAAGACTGTTGCCGAGCCTACCGACCTCACCGTGGCTGGCACGGACTACAGTTTCGTGGGAACCTATACGAAATGGACGAAGAACGTCGATAGCCCCATCGTTAATGGCGACTATATTGCCGGTGCCGAGCAGTTCAAGAAGGCTGCGGGTGGCAACGGCTTGGGTGCCTACCGTGCTTATCTCAGGAAGGAATCGACTTCCAATGCCGATGTATATGTCTGTATCAACGGCGACTTTGTAGATGGCATCGTGGCTACCGAACTCTTGCAGCACTTTGGTGTGGACAGCATCTACAACCTCAACGGACAGAAGGTGAGCCGCACACAGAAGGGTGTCTATATCGTCAACGGCCGCAAGGTGGTGGTCAAGTAATAACCTGAAAACATTCAAGATCATGAAGAAAATATATGAAAGGCCAATCGCCGAGGCAGTGGGAGTGTTAGGAACCAACCCGTTCATGGACTTAATTAGCAATGGCAAACAGTTAATAGATCCCTATAACGACGATGAAACGGAGGATGACGGCCGTGCCAACTTGGGTACAGCCTGGGACTACGACGACAAACTCATGCTGAAATAGCATCGTCATGAATATCATTAGGCCGGCTGTGGGGCTCTCCCACGGCCGGCTTTTTCGTGCCAATGGGCGAATCCCCATCCATCTTTAGGGAAAATCCCCCCACACTGTAGGTGCATTCCTTTTCGCCGACCGTCTTTTCTGCTTACTTTTGCAACAGAAAAAGAAAACAAGTAAAACCTCAAAAGAAAAGCGATATGAAAAAGATGATGACTTTGGCAATGATGATGACGATAGCCATCTCGGCCAGCGCAATGACATACAACGAGGCACGCAACGAAGCCCTCTTCCTCAGCGACAAGATGGCCTACGAACTCGGCCTCTCGGAAGCACAGTATGAGGCTGTCTATGAAATCAACCTCGACTACCTCATGAGCATCAACCCCCGCACCGATGTCTATGGTGCATGGTGGAGCGTGCGCAACCGCGACTTGAGGATGGTGCTCTCGCCTGCACAGTTCAACCGCTATATGGCTGCCCACTACTTCTACCGTCCTGTCGTCTGGAACGGACGCGCTTGGGCTTACGGCATCTACGGACGATATGACAGGGGACGTTTCTTCCGCCACCATCCCACGGTCTTCGTATCCTACAGGGGTGGACACAACCGCGGGCACGTCAGCCACTATGCCGCCCATCATGGCAGGCCAGTCGCCCCGATGGTGACCCACAACGTACATCACCCCGACCGCCACGGTTTCGACCGCCATCACCCCGACCGCCATCACCCCGACCGTCGGCATGGCTACCGCCACTGACCCCATAATACCTATATATACATCACGGCTTGTCCGTGGTTCCCGAAAAGAGGGGGCTTCTGCGAAGAGGCTCCCTCTACTTGTGTTCGCTGATGAGTTACTACAACTTCTCCAATGATAAAATAAATAAAAAAATGTCGTCAATAATTCTACATATTCTATATTTTTTTTACTTTTGTAGCGTTGTTAGGTAAAAATGCTTTATGAAACTTGCTAATATAAACTTTGTTTCTCTTTTCTTGGTTTTCTTCTCTGCTTGTCTGCAATCGCATGGGCAAGTGGCCGATATAGACTCTTTGCTGAAAAAGCCGCAGTTGAAAGTGCTGGATATAGGCAATAGTTATACCGACGACGCCACGTCCATGCTCTCGCAACTGGTCAAAGCAAGCAAGACGAACGTGTCGGACATGTGTCTGTATAAGGCGACCAAATCTTTCGGCTCGTTTAAGAATTGGTACGACATCTACAACGACACTTGCAATGGCTCATACAACATCAGCAAGGTGTTGGGTGGCATCAAGGCCAATATAAGGACGGGGAAGGGTGAGGCCATGGATGGTTCGCTTTTTCGTGAGGCTCTCACCAACGAGAGTTGGGACTTGATAATAATACACCATTATAGCAGTTATGCGCCCTATTACGATTTGTGGCAAGGCGACGGGGCAGGAGGCTATCTCAATGAATTGTTGGCCATTATCAAGGAGCACCAACCGAATGCCAAAATAGGGTGCTTGTTGATTCACAGTTATAGTGACAGGAATATGAACAACAAGGAGAAATCTTCGTATGAGAGGTGGAAATTGATTGCAAATTCTGTGAAAAGGCTCTGCGAGGACTATCCTATAGACTTGGTGATACCTTACGGCACGGCTATAGAAAACTTGAGGAGTAGTTCGCTGAACAACGATTACGACCTCACCAGGGATGGCACGCACTGTGGTCTGGGGTTGGCACGCTATACGGCATCTTGTTGCTACTATGAGGCCTTGTTGGCTCCCAGGAGCGGGAAGACCATATTGGGCAATCCATTGAGGTACACGGCATCGCAGAGTTCTTCGTCCAATCATGCTGTCGATGTGACTGACGACAATGCGCTATTGGCGCAGATAGCCGCCGTCCTTGCTGTAAAGAAACCATATAGTTGTATCAGTCCTGAGGATTCTGTCTATACATTGCAGCAAGATGAGGATAGCGTCTTGTCCATCTCCTTCAACAAATATTTACTGACGTATGTAGTTGACGGAGATACGATAGGGAGCGACTCGATAGCCTATGGCTCTGTCATCACGCCCATGGTGGCGCCTTCCAAGGAGGGGTATGAGTTTGAAGGTTGGAGCGATTGTCCTGAGGAGATGCCTTCGTCCGACGTAGTGGTGTCGGGAAGTTACAAATTGTTGCCGCAGCCTGTCATGGGCGACGCCGACGGCGACAACAATGTCTCTGTGTCTGATGTGATGATGGTTGTCGGATATGTCGTTGACGCTTGTCCAAAGGGATTCCATTTCGATAACGCCGACATTGACAAGGACAACGACATTACAGTTGCGGATATCATGCAGATTGTCAGCATCAT
>CAMKSZ010000178.1 GCA_946415525.1 uncultured Prevotellaceae bacterium
AATCAAACAACATAGAACAACAAAGGACAACATTTTGTCTGTCATGTTGCTCTATGTTGTATTTTGTTGTTTGTGTTTCTATTTTTATACAATCACGCAAACGATTTCGTTATCTTTTAGGCATTTGGTGCTGTCAAACAAGATTTTATGGGCGGAATATATTAAATTTGCAAATTAGAACAATTTATCTAAAACTGAACATAATGAAAAAAATCTTCATGCTACTGTCGCTGTTTGCCTTCGTGTCGATGCACGCCATGGCAGACTCGAAACAAACCGTTACGGTCAACGGGAGCGTGACGGGAAAGTCGGCGACGCGAATCACTTTCGCCGGCGACAACATCACCCTCTCTTACTCCGATGGGACGAGCCAAACCACCGACATGTCGGAGGCATCCCTCGTCTTTGAGCATGTGGCCACCTTCAAGGCTGCTGACTACGACAACTTGGAAACCATCAAGACTTTTGGTGGCAAGACACTCGGCGCCGAGGTGACACGCACCTTCACCGCTGGCAAGTGGACCGCCATCACATTGCCCTTTGCCCTCTCTGCCGCCGATATCGAGAGTACCTTCGGCAGCGGCACCCGCGTCGCCGTACTGCAAAGCGCCACCTCCGAATCCATCAACTTCGTGAGCGTCGAAGAGATGGCAGCCGGCATGCCCTATGTCATTTGCCCGGCGCAGACCGTCAGTTCGTTCTTCATCGAGCAAGCCACCATCTATACAATGACCGGAAGCACCATTGAAGGCGAGACGGCCACCATTAAGGGCGACCTCGCCACCCTTAACGCCACGCTGACGCAGACCGGCGAGGGACAAGGTGTCCTTAAAGGCGATGTCAACCATGACGGTGGCGTGTCCGTGGTCGATGTGATGGCCTTGGTGGATTACATCCTCAACGGTTCCGATAATATAGATGTCGCAGCCGCTGATTTCAACAACGACGGCACTGTCAACGTGGCAGACGTGATGTCCATCGTCGATTTTGTCCTCAAGGGTTCATCCCCCATCGCCCCGATAGTCTTCACCATCGACGGCGAGGAGTGTGTCATCAATTTCCAATCTTAGAAACGTACGCATCATGAAAAAACTCACCTATACACTCATCATCTTGATGACGGCGCTGACACAACTTAGCGCACAGACCACTTGGGATTTCACGACCATATCCAATGCCGACCAAACCCTGCTGAATGCAGACAACAGCGGCAATTGGAGTCTTGACGGCAATAGCCGCTGGTGCTATGTCGGCGATTTGAACAGTTCGCCCCTGATGGCCAACGGTCAGGAACTTGCCTTCGGCAAGGGATTGCTTTTCAGTTGCATAGCCAATGAATCCGGCAACATCCGCCTCGGCCAGAATCGCCTTTGGCTCGGCGGCGCCTCTTCGCCCATCATCATCCCCGACCTGAAGAAAGGCCAGACCATCAGCATCAACTACAAGAGTTCGAGCAAGGATGCCGCTCGCGGCATCACCCCAAGCAACCTTGCCGGTACGTCGGGGTTCGATGCAAGCCTGAACGAGCAGACCGGCACGGGCACCGTGGTCGCCGACGGCAGCGTCACGCTGGCACCCACAGGCGGTCTCTACATCTACAGCCTCACGGTGAGCCAAGCGTCCGACAATCAGACCATCGTGCTGCCAGGCACCGAAATCGACCTCTATCAGGATGTGGTGAACAACACCGTGGCCCGCAGTTCCAAGAGCAATCAAATGCAGGTGGAACTACTCAATGGCGGCATCAACTATTACAACACCGCCGACCTGAGCGCCGTCGATATGGACGACAGCCATTCCACCGTCACCATCACCCCGAAGTCGGGCGAGAGCGACGTCTATTACGGTTCGGTGCGCAGCATCCAGTTTGCCAAGGGCGTCAGTCAGGGCGACAACGCCACCATCATCAACAACGGCGTGGAAATCACCGAGTCGAAGGGTTGGTTGGAGTCGGCCTACGTGAAATGGGCTCCCTATGAGGGTGCCACCTCCTACGTCGTCTATGTCAAGGGTGGACAGTTCGCCGACTGGACGAAACTCGACAACATGCTCGTGCGCGACTACGGTACCTACGGCCGCGCCGACATGGTGGGACTCCGTGCCGCCACGGGCTACGCCTTCAAGGTGGTCCCCGTCGTCGGTGAACAAGAAGACGCCTCGAAGGCCAGCACCGCCGAAGACATCACCGTGAAGGCATACGACCGACAGGGCTTTGCCCACAAGACATGGACCAATGGCGTGGGTGCCTACAACAACGACGGCACGCTGAAGAGCAACGCCCGGGTCATCTACGTCACCAAGAACACAGCCAAGACCGTCACCTGTCAAATGAATACCAAGAGTGGCAACGAGACCCTCACAGGTCTGCAGACCATCCTCGATGCCTACGAGGACGGTTTGGAAACCCGTCCGTTGGCCATCCGCTTGATAGGGAAAATCTCCCTCTCCGACTTGGACCATACCAGCAGTTCTGAAGAAGGCCTGCAAATAAAAGGCAATAGAGCCGACAGCGAACTGAACATCACCATCGAGGGAATCGGCGAGGATGCCTGCATCTATGGCTTCGGCATCCTGGCACGAAACACCAAGAGCGTGGAGTTGCGCAACTTCGCCGTGCTCAACTGCATGGACGACGGCATCTCGCTCGACACCGACAATTCCAATGTCTGGATTCACCACCTCGACTTGTTCTATGGCCGTAACACGGGAGGCGACCATGAAAAGGGAGATGGGGCCATCGACGTGAAGAGCGATTCCAAATACGTGACGGTGAGTTACTGCCACTTCTGGGACACCGGCAAGTCGAACATGTTCGGAATGAAGTCGGAGAGCGGCCCCAACTACCTCAGTTATCACCACAACTGGCTCGACCATGCCGACTCACGTCATCCGCGCATCCGCACCATGAGCGTACATGTATGGAACAACTACTTCGACGGCGTGGCGAAATACGGTGCTGGTGTCACGACGGGAGCCTCGGCATTCGTTGAGGCCAACTACTTCCGCAACACCAACAAGCCCATGCTGAGTTCCATGCAGGGTAGCGACATCGCCGGCGGCGATGGCACCTTCACCAGCGAGGATGGAGGCATCATCAAGAGTTTCGGCAATGTGTTTGCCGAGAAGAGCAAGAACTTCAGGTACGTCACCTACCAGCAGGACAACGTTGAGTTCGACGCTTGGGAAGCCACCAACCGCAACGACCAAGTGCCCTCGTCGGTGACAGCCAAGAAAGGTGGCAGTTCCTACAACAACTTTGACACCAATGCCAGTGTGATGTACAGTTACACCCCCGACGCGGCTGCCGACGTGCCGTCGATTGTGGAGGGATGGTACGGTGCCGGTCGCATGAACCACGGCGACCTGGAGTGGACCTTTGACAACGCCACCGAGGACAGCAATTATAAAATCATCTCTGGCCTGTCCAATGCCGTCGTTAACTATGCCTCTTCGCTTGTGGGCATCTTTGGCGGCGAGACTATCGGCGGTGGTGACAACCCCGGTGGAGAAGGTGGCGAAGGCGGTGAAGGTGGTGAGACCACTGGCACCACCATCGATGCCGACGTGGAGTGCAACTTCCAAAACGGCGCTCCGTCGAGCGACCTTTTCACAGTGAAGGGCAACTATTCCAAAGACAAAGGCTCTGCCACTGTCAACGGTGTCAAATATGACATCTGCCTGAAAATCGAGAGCACAACTTCCATTAAGTTCACCACGACGAAGACGATGACCATGACTTTGGTGTTTGGTGATAATGACACGAAATTCAGCATTAAGGTGAATGGCGAGAAGCATACGGGAAGCGATCACAAACTGGAAGTGACGCTCGAACCATATACTTATGAACTCACCAAGGCCGACACAACCAATTTGTTCTATATCGGACTGAAGGAACAATAGACTTTCCAACCGGCCGGAATGCAAATCCCCTCTCTTGAGTGCATCAAGGGAGGGGATTTTTTAGGAGTTTGGGAGTTTGGGAGTTTGGGGAGTTAAGGAGTTTGGGAGTTAAGGAGTTAAGACATTACTCTTGCAAGTCATGGTCTATACTGACGATGAATCACGTCAATTAGTGAAGCAGCACTTCAAGCATATAGATGGCATCCAGACTCCAGAGGGCGGCATTGTTGGTGCTCAGGCCTGGCAACTCGTCAATAGGCATGGGAACTTCAGGCGGCAAGATTCGTGTGGGAGCCTCAGGCTGGCGCAGTCCATGGTCTGCAAGTCCCCATAGAGCCTGCCAAGTGGAAGCCATTCGCATGGCATCGCGGTCGTGCCAGGCGGCATAGGCCTCAAGTCGCCGCACGGGAAAGTTGTTATGGCGTATCTCGAACGCCATTTTCTTGTAGCGGCGAGCCAGGTCGAGCCATGTGGCGGCAAACGACTCCTCGCCGGTCAAGGGCAGCAGTTCGTTCATCACCTCGAAACCGCCCATGATGGAAAGCAAGTGATTGGTGGAGCGCAGCATGGGGTCTCCGTCATAGGAGAGGCGGCCTGTGGCAGGGTCGTAGCCCTTCGCCAAATTGCCGGTGAACACACCGTCGGGCAATGCTGCTATGGAGCGCATGCCCATCAAGATCTTATCGCGATACCTCACGTTGCCGGTCCTTTCCCATTCTGTCATCCAGTTACCGGCATAGGCGAGCCAGTCGGGACCCACACGCAGGCGTGCCGGAGCACTGCACGGGAACTGTTCACGAGGCTCAGCCAACCGCATCGGATCGAGATGGTAGAGCAGGGTGTCGGCATCCACTTGTTCGGTCATCAAGTCACCGGTGCGCTCATCGGTGGTCAGGTAATAATAGAAGCGGCTGAACGCTGCCTGACTGATGCGCGCTTCCTTGGCACCGCATCCCCAGTGACTCACATTATGGCGGCTGCCTAATGGAGCGAGAGGTCCGATATGGTAAGTATCCACTTCACCATTATGCCGTGTCATGGCCTCTGCCATCCGCCAAATGTCAGCCCTGCCCGTGCGCAGGAAATTATACCATAGCCACATGGGTGTGGCAAGTTCGGTGTTGTCCCAAGCATATCCTCCCACATCATATCGCCAGGAGTGGCGGTCGGTGTCGTAGGCATGCATCATATCTCCATAGTTCCAGAAGCCATACCATTTCTGCTGTTCGATGGCATTCCTGTAGAATTCTATATACTGAGAGAGGCGGCGTTCCACAGCATTGTCACCCTGTGGCAGCGACCAGATGCCGAAAGCACGTTTTTCATAGAGATATTCGGGCGTGGGCAGCAAACGTGCATCGGCGGTCAGACGTTGTGCATCAGAAGCCACCTTTGCCTTGCCGCCATACGTGGTCTGCGGGAGTATCCACATCACACTGGTGCGTGCGATGCCATAGGGCGTGCTCAATCCCTCCTGCACATCTTCGTAACTGGCGCGCAAGCCATGGGCTATGGTGTCGTAATGGCAAAGATTCATCGGCTCCGCCTCCGGACTCCACAGCCACAAGGTCAGTTCCGCCTCATTGCCACGTGCCTTCCCTACCTCTATCGTCGAGGGATACGACTGCCAGAAGTCTTTCAATGCCACTCCAATTCCTCCCTGTGTATCGCCAACGAAAGCATATCCAGGAGAGCGCATCCCCGTCAGCGTGCCCAGCCATGGACTCACAGAGGTGGCACGCTTGCGAATGGAGAAGGAGTTGTCGGTGAGTTGGGAAAGACGGTAACCATCCCACTGTGCCCAGTCGCCGAGCATCTGGCGCACCCTCGGAGGGAAGGCATCGGCATCGACCTGTCTGCCCTCCATCTGCATCGCCCGCAATCTTGAACGGTCGCTGCCGGCTTCAAGCACCTGCACCGGCTCCGCCCACACCCCGTTGTTGCCCGTGGCGAACGCCACATGCCGGTTGTAAACAGGTTCACGCATCGGCACCTTCAGTCTTATGCCTAATGATGTAATCATGTCGCGCTGTTGGTCGCCGTCATATACGAAGGTATGTACCATCCTAACCTGTTCGCTACCAGCATAGAAATAGAGGCGCACCGTGAATGGCAGCCACTCACGAGAAGGCGACCGGTGGACGCCCTCTACCTTGACGACGGCACACACCCGTCCCCGACGCTCTACTGTCATCTTCTTAACAAAAGAGGTGTAGTCCTCCCCGCTGGCGGAGGCTGTCAGTAGAGCAGCCCCTCCTACCTTGCGGCCGTCGATGGCAAGACTATCGAACAGCGCCTCTCCCTGCTTCGACAGCCATGTGGTGAGCCTACCGGTCTGCACGGTGATATGACCAGCATCCTCTTCTACTTCAAGTTCGTTAGGCTTGGCCTTTGTTGTCCGCCTTATTATCCTAAGGTCAGTGGCATTAGCGGGAACCACGGCTGCCATGCCCGCCCACTTCACCGACCCATCGGGCCAGCGAGCATTCACCCACGCATCGGTGGCTATTCCACCGGTCAGCGTGAGTGAGGCCACGTCGTGCAACTCTCCCTGGGCGAAAGGAACACCGAAACTCACTGGCTGCTGGACTTGCGGCGCACCGTCGAGCCAGTGGAGGGGCACACCTGTTGTGCCGTAATTCAGTCTTGGTGTGTCGTAACAGTTGAAATTGGTGATACGTGTGCGTGAGAGCGTGGTGCGGAAGCCGAACCATCCCTCACGCAACGGCTGTGGGTCGTAATAATCCACGATGCATTCCCCGTCGATGAAGAAACGGGTGTGCCCCATCTTGCTCTCTATCTTCACATGATACCAATGGTTGGCCTTCAATAGATGTTCCCCATCAGTGTATTCTTTTAGGATGGCGGGACGTTTTTCTGCATCATCCACGCCTGCCTCGTTGCCGTCGTAGCGGCGGAAGCGTGTGGTGGTGTTGTGGTTGCCTCCATAGCCGAGATAATACATCTGAAGGGTGTAACAACGCAAGAAAATGCCCTTGCGCCACTCTTCCCTGCTCCAGATGTCACGGGCATGGGGATCATTAGCAAGGAAAAAGCAGTTGAGGTCGCTCAGACGGTCGCCTTCCTTTCCCTCGTCCATCACACAGGCATCGTATTCCACCGTCTGGCCCTCATGCAACTTTTGCTTGCGCCAAAGTGTGAGACCCTTCGGCGCCAGTAACTCGCAGGTGTCGCCATGGAATGTCAGCCGGTAATCGGGCGACTCTGACTCCACATGCCAATATTTCTTGAACTGTCGGCTGTCAAGTGCCGACTGAGCCTGTGCTGTCATGCTGAGCAACATGAAGATAAAGCATATCGTCTGTCTCATACGATGGAAGGAAAGGGGAGGGAGGCATTTTCGCATGCCACACGACAAAGATATAAATTTTATTTCTTAACCACAAGAATTTCGTTTTGTTTAACAAATATGGGATTCTAAGTAACAATTCAGCGACTAATAGAAAATAAA
>CAMKSZ010000179.1 GCA_946415525.1 uncultured Prevotellaceae bacterium
TGTCTATCTCCTTTTGGCGGTTGACAATCAGGGCAAGGGTGGGGGTCTGCACCCGACCAATGGACAGCACTTGACGGTTTTGCCCATATTTGAGGGTGTAGAGGCGGGTGGCGTTCATGCCGAGAATCCAGTCGCCGATGGCTCGGCAAAGACCGGCGCGGTAGAGGGGGTCGTAGGTGGACTGGTCTTTCAACGTCTGGAAACCTTCGCGGATGGCTTCGTCGGTCATCGAGGAAATCCACAACCGCCTGACGGGGCATTTGGCTTGGGCCTTCTGCATTACCCACCGCTGGATGAGTTCTCCTTCCTGACCAGCGTCGCCGCAGTTGATGATGCCGTCGGCGGCTTGCATCAATTTTTCGATAACAGCAAACTGGCGCTTGATACCGTCGTCTTCAATCAATTTGATGCCGAAACGGGGTGGAATCATCGGGAGTGCCGACAATGTCCATTTTCTCCAAAAGGGGGTGTAGTCGTCGGGCTCCTTGAGGGTGCATAAGTGGCCGAATGTCCAGGTCACCTGATAGCCGTTGCCTTCCATATAGCCGTTGTGACTGGTGGTCGCGCCTATGATACGGGCAATGTCCTTGGCTACGCTGGGTTTCTCTGCGATGCAAACGATCATGGTGGTCTAATAGCCAAGTGTCAGGTCGGTCAGGATTACCACATGACGCTTGGCGGGATGGGAGTTCCTGAGGAAGTGAATGTAGTTGCAGATACTTTGGGGGGAGTTGCAGTTGTGGCAAACGCCGTCCTTTTGGCAGGGGGTGTCGATGTCGAAACGGGCGGCATTGATGGGGGAGGCGGTGCTACGAGCACGCTGGAGGGCGGCATTCACGTCTTGGGCTACTTTATTGAGGCCAATGACGAAAATCACACGTTTGGGACCCCAGGTGATGGCTGCAACGCGATTGCCGTTCCCGTCGATGTTCACTATCACACCGTCTTCTGAAAGAGCGTTGGCACTGGCCAAATAATAGTCCACTTCAAATGCCTTACGGTAAATGGCGAGTTTCTCTTCTTCGGTATGGGCGTCTTCACGGTCGAAAACGTTGTAGGGCCCTGACTTGAGGGCTTGGGTTAGGCCGATGTCGCGGATGCTCATCGAACCGCCCCATGTGATGCTGCTGCCTTCGGGGATGAGGGCTTTCACTTGCGTGATGATTTCTTCAGCGGTATGGCAATAATAGGTCTCGAAATGGCGGCGCTCCAAATTCTTCATGAGTTTGGTGGCCAATCGGTTGTTGCGTATTTCTTGTGGTGTCATAATGTCGTGTCAGTGCTATGGTGGATGATGGGATGGGGCGATTTTTCTGCAAAATTAACGTAAACGAACAAAAAATCAAAAAAATAACTGCGTTTTCTTTTCTTCCTTTCAGTTTTTGATTGTATTTTTGTAAATGAAAACGAACTACCCAGCATCATGGAGATCACTCGTTTGTTGATTTACTTGTTGGTTTGCCATTATTTGGCAGATTATGTGCTCACTACTACAAGAATGATTGAGGCAAAGTCCGACGGACGACAGTTGGCTCCTATCTTGCAGCATGCTTCCGTTCATGCCTTGCTCATGACGGGAGTAGTTCTCTTGATGAGTGTAGGGTGGCGCATCGCTCTGATGGTATTCCTATTTGAAGCGACCACTCATTTCGCTATTGATACGGCAAAGGGAAGGCTGACAGCGGCCTTTCCTACATTGGCTAACTCGAATCGAAAACCTTATTGGATGCTTTATGGACTTGACCAAATGCTCCATTTGATGGTGGTGGTGGCCATTTGCAGAATGACACAACTTCATCTTTGATTATACACTAATTTTATATTTATGAGACATTTATTGCTGACCATTTTTATCTTCTTTGGTATGGCTGTTTCCGCCCAGAATGCCGCTAAATTGTATGAGCAGGGAAAAGCGCTCTACGACGAGAAAAAATATGAAGCGGCTGTCGCCAAATTGAAGGTGGCTGCCGAAAAGGGGCATAAGAAGGCTCAATATAGGTTGGGCTATTGCTTCGACAAGGGGAAGGGGGTGGCTGAGGATGACACCAAGGCTTTCTATTGGTATTCGAAAGCGGCTGAACAGGACCATGCCAAGGCGCAATATCAGTTGGGTAGGTGCTATAAAAAAGGGGAGGGGACAAAGGTCGACTTGAAGAAGGCCGTGGATCTCTTCCAAAAGGCTGCCAAGCAGGGCAATGCCGATGCCATGTATGCCTTGGGCAAATGTTATCTGAAAGGCCAGGGCGTGGCGGCTGATGAGAAAAAGGCAAAGTCGTTGTTGCTGAAAGCCATCCGTGATGAGGAGGATGGTAAGGACATTCTCAAGAAAATTCGAAAGGATGCAGCCGAGGGCGACAAAGATGCCACGAAAATCCTCTCTATCATTGGCAAATAATTGGGTGAATATGAGAATAGGAGTATGGCTATTGGCCTTGTGGTTGACTGGCTTGCTTACGGGCTGCAAGGGCAACAAGAAGGGCGATGATGACAAGGACATCGCTAATTTGCCGAAGGAGGAGCAACTGATGGAATACAACCGACAGACCATGCAGACGCTTCCCATGCATATGGACGAGGGGGTGGTCATGCAGAGGGTGGCGGTGGAGGATAGTATGGAGGTCTATTACTATTCCATCGACCAAAAGCATGTCGACCGCTCGTTGGTCGAACAGAATGTGGGGCGGTTTCAGGAGCATCCGGAGGATTTGCTCGATATGACAGATGCCAATGTGGAGACCATGGTTGCCCTGCTCTACGAATTGCGGATGGGATTGGAATACCGCTACGTCTTTTCCGAGGACAAAGACACAGTTTCCATCATCTACCCAAGAAAAACGCTCAGAAACCTCTATGCAGTGGAACTCCTTCGACAAGCCGGTGAAGAAGAGTAAATGGCATCTCTCAATCTCAAAGTGTCGCTATATCGCTATATCGGCATATCGCCATGTCGATATCTCGTCATATCGATATCTCGATATATCGAAATATCGAATCTCAATAATCTCAAAAAATCATCATAAAAAATCAAATACCATGAATTTGGATTTCTTCAAAAGACTGTTGGCGGCTGTGGCATTGTTGGTGATGCCGGCAGTGCTCTTGGCTGCCAATCCATGGAGGCAGGCGAAAAACATCGAGAAGGGCATCGTTGCTCCCACTTTTCCAGAACGTTCTTTCTTGATTACCGACTATCACCAGCATGGCGATACGCTTTACACCGAGGCCATCAACAAAGCCATTGTAGCGTGCGCTGCACAAGGTGGGGGGAAGGTGGTGGTGCCCAAGGGCGTTTTCAAGACGGCGGCAATACACTTGCGCTCCAACGTGAACTTGCATTTGGAGGAGGGGGCTGTCTTGAAGTTTTCTACCGACCGCAACCTCTATCCAATTGTGCTTACGCGCATCGAGGGCATCGATTGCTACAACCTCTCGCCGCTCATCTATGCTTACGACGAGAAAAACATTGCGGTAACGGGAAAGGGACTGCTCGATGGACAGGCTTCTTTCGACAATTGGCTCCATCCCGATTGGCTGTGGAAAATCACGCTTCCCGATGGCTCGGAGGGCAAGGAGAAGGATTTGCTCAATAAGGCATTGGCACAGCAATGGCCCTTGGAAAAGAGAGTGTTTGAGGGGAAATATGGCATGAGACCTCAATTTATCAATTTCTACAAGTGCAAGAACATCTTGTTGGAGGATTTCGAAATCAACCGTTCGCCTTTCTGGCTGATTCATCCCCTTATGTCGGAGAATATCACCGTCAGAGGACTAAAACTGGTTAGTCATGGCTACAACAACGATGGGTGCGACCCGGAATCGTGCAAGAACGTGCTTATCGAGAATTGCTTCTTCGACACGGGCGACGACTGCATCGCCATCAAGAGTGGCAAGGATGACGATGGGCGCAAATGGATGATTCCCAGTGAGAATATCATTGTCAGAGGATGCCAGATGCGCGATGGTCATGCCGGAGTGGCGATAGGCAGCGAAATCACCGGCGGCTGTTCGAATGTTTGGGTGGAGAATTGTAACATGGACAGTCCTCACCTCAACCGCATCATTCGCATCAAGTCGAATCCGAATCGGGGGGGAGAGGTGAAAAACGTTTTCGTGAGAAATGTGGAAGTGGGGGTGTGCGACTTGGCCATTTTGGGCATTGAACTCAACTACTGGCATGTGGACGAGGGACCGTACTATCCATATTTCCACAACATCCAATTTGAAAACGTCAACAGCAAGAAAAGCCGCTTCCTCTTGCATGTCGAGGGTTTTGTCGATCGTGTGCAGGCGCGCGATATCTCTTTTAAAAACTGCCGTTTCGATGGTGTTACCGAGCAGGAGGTCTGCAAGGTGATGAGTACCGAGAATGTCAAGTTTAAGAATGTGTTTGTCAACGGAAAACCTTGGAAATAAACGAATGTCATGATGGAATATATCGCTATTATTGCCTTTATCGTCGTGGTGCTGGCCATTGTCTTTCTTAGAAAAAAGGATGATGAAACTTCCGACTATGTGGAACCTACTTTCAAGGCAAGTGGGAAGAAATGGGTGTTCAATGGTAGTCTCGATATCGACAATCCTCCTGCTGAAATGTCGCCTTTTGACGAGGGCGAGATTCAACTGCAACTGATGGTGAAAAAGGGATTTGTGCACTATGAATTGAAGATTGACGAGGATGGCCAGGAAAAACTAAAATTGGGCATGTTCCGGGGAAGGGCCTATGCGGACAAAAATGGCATCCGTGTCTTTGCCGACGAGTGCCTTGTCGGGACTTTGCCACAGCATCTGACGGAACTATGTCAAATTATTGCCAACAAAGAGGATGGGGCTGAGGCTTACGGTTTTATCGCAAGGCGGAACGATAAATTGTGGGGGGAAGTTTGCGTCAAAAAATGAATATGTAAAAACAGAATTGCAGATATATACCTTTAGGCTATGAGAGACAATGGTTTGTTTGGGGGAATGAAATCCCTTTTGAAGAAGAATAATTGGTGTGTGGCTGGTGTTTTGTTCTCAATCATGGCCATCTCTTGTGCCACGTCGGAAGCGGCGCGGCAGGAGAAGGCGGAGTGGGCGGAGCGCATGGCTCATAGTGTGGCGGATTCCATAGCGAACGGTCGTTTCCAGATTGACGTCGATAGGGCGCACCCACAGTATGGCGGAAGGATAATAGATCTTACTGGTTCCTATTATGTGCGTGTGTCGGGTGATACGCTGTTGTCAAGATTGCCCTTTTTCGGCGTGGCGTATAGCATCCCTTATGGGGGTGGATCTGGCTTGCAGTTTGACGGGCGAATCGTAAGAAAGTCTAACGAAGTCAACAAAAGGGGGGAGCACATCGTCAAATTGGAGGTGACAAGTTCTGAGGATTCCTACGACTATATCATCAATGTCTTTGACAATGGGGTGGCGACGGTCAGCGTCACACCTCGGCAGCGAAGCCACATCTATTTCACCGGTACCTTCCACACCGATTGGTAATCAGCAGAGACGTCACATCGTTGCGTCTTGTCTTCCCACGACCAAGACCAAAAACAAGCCTCCGTGTGATTTCAAGTAAATCACACGGAGGCTTGTTTTATTGATAGCCGATGAATTAGAATACGTGCAGGCCGAGGAACACCATCAGACCGTTCATCAAAATCCAGAAGATGGCGAATGGCATGGTCTTACGCATGATGTCACCATCCTGGCCCTCCATGTCGCAGGCTGCGGTCGCAATGGCGATACTCTGCGGCGAGAGAAGTTTACCACCCTCCGAACCGGCGCAGTTGGCGGCGGCGAGCCAGTTGGTCTCGTTGCCGGAAACACCGAAGAAAGTGGAGTTGTTCACCAAACCAAGGTCGCCGGCTGCTGTGGCTTGCAACTTGCCAAACAGAATGTTGGCATTCGTTGCACTGCCGGTGACAAACGTGCCGATGGAACCGATGAGCGGGGCAAAGAAGGGGAAGAAGGTGCCGGTAAGTGCAACAAGACCCTTGGCAATGTCGTTGGTCATGCCGGTGTTGTTCATGAGCATGGCCATGGCTACCAAGCAGCAGATGGTGACGGCGGTCTTCTGAAGGTTGATGGTGGTCTTGGCAAGCAATTTCATCAGGCCGCCAAAACTCATGCCTTGTATCAAACCACCTATGGTGGCGCCGAGGAAAATCATCAGACCGGCATTAGAGAGCCAACCGAATTTGAACATGTTGCCAATCACTGGCATTTCAAATTGAGTCACCAATGTGGAGTTCAGCAACTTGTTGATGCCTGGCACAATCTTGCTCGAAATGAGGATGAAGAAGATGATAAGACCATAGACACTCCATGCCTTCAAGGTCTTGCTTAGACCGAATTTCTTCTTCTCCACTTTCACTTCGTCGGAAGGGCTCTCGTCGTGAATAAACAACTTGTTGTATATCAACATGGCGATGATGGCGGCAACACTACCAAGGATGGCAGGGGTCTCTGGACCAATGAAATGGGCGCAGCAGAACTGCACGATGATGGAGAACGTGCCTACAAACAAAGCCAAGGTGATGTTCTTCACAATCTTCTTGCGGTCGGTCATCATAAGAATGAGGAACGGGGTGATGTAGAACATCAGCGAAAGTTGCACGATGATGAAGGTGGCTACTTCACAGAGCATCTCAGGAGAGGCCACGCCGTCGGCGGCTACTTGGTTGGCAAGGGTGGTGGCGGGAAGACCGACGGCACCAAAGCCCACGGCTACGGTGTTGGCCACCAAACAGATGACGGCTGAGAACATCGGCTTGAATCCCAAACCGATAAGAATGGCTGCTGGGATGGCAACGGCGGTTCCGAAGCCAGCCATGCCTTCAAGCACGCCACCAAGACCCCATGTCAAAAGGAGGACCAGAAGGCCTTTGTCGGATGTCATTTGGATAAACTGCGTCTTGATGGTTTCTATCTCCTTGGTCTCGCAGAGGATGTTGTAACTGTAAATGGCGCAGATAATGATGAGGATGATGGGGAAGCAGGCCTTGAGCAAGCCTTCAACGATCGACCAGATGGTGATGCCGTAGATGGAAAGGCCTGCATACTTCTCGGGAATGATTCCCATGGCTGGAGTGGCAAACAAGGCCAAGAGGATGGTGACAATGAGCGTGATAATGGCACTCTTGTAACCGGACACTTTAAAGCCCATCATCAAGACAATGAGCAATACGATTGGGATTACTGAAATTAAAGCTGACATAGGTATTTGTTTTTGTATTATATGTTTTTCAAGGTTTCAAAATTAATCTTTTTTTTTCATACAGCAAAATAAATGGGGAGAAAAACACAAAATACACGCATTTTTCTCCCCATTATTCAATAATAGCCTAATATTCTTCGATGGTTTTGTATTTTTT
>CAMKSZ010000180.1 GCA_946415525.1 uncultured Prevotellaceae bacterium
TCCGGAAAGCCCGGATAATCCGGAAAGCCCGGAAATTCCGGAAAGCCCGGAAATTCCGGATAATCCGGAAAATCCGGAGAATCCGGAGAATCCGGATAATCCGGATAATCCGGAAAATCCGGAAACCCCGGAAAATCCGGAAAATCCGGAATATCCGGATACCCCGGACGTCTTGTCGTGTCGTCATTCCTCTTTGATGTTGGGCAGGAAATAGGTGACGATGCCCAACAATGGCAGGTAGGCGGTCAGACGGAACACCTCCTGGATGCCCCAACTGTCGGCCATCCATCCGAAAAGCGCCGACCCGATGCCGCCAAGGCCAAAGGATAGGCCGAAAAATGCACCAGAAATCATCCCGACGTTGCCGGGAAGAAGTTCGGTGCCATAGACGAGGATGGCAGACATCGCCGACGACATGACCAACCCCACCAAGATGGCGAATACCGTGGTCCATAGCAAATTGGAGTAGGGGAGGGCAAGCGCAAAGGGGGCGCTCCCCAAGATGGAAATCCAAATGACGTATTTCCTGCCGTAACGGTCGCCGAGTTCGCCGCCGATGATGAGGCCGACGGCGGTGGCAAGCAAAAAGGCAAACAGGAAGTATTGGGAATGTTGCACCGACAAGCCAAACTTGTCAATCATGTAGAAAGTAAGGTAACTTTGGATGTTGGCGGTGTAGAAGTCTTTCGAGAACATCAATATCAAGAGGACGGCGAGGGCAGCCCATACCTGACGACGACTCAGGTGGGTCGTGTTCTCCTCGTCGAACTTGGAGCGTCCACGGCCCATCGTCGCCAACTTCCCCTTGTACCAACGCCCTATTTGGGCAAGCAGACAGATGGTCAGGGCGGCGGGGAGGGCGAACCATATTACGGCACGCTGTCCGTGGGGCACCACCAACAAGGCGACAGCCAACGGACCGACGGCACGGCCCGCATTGCCGCCCAACTGGAAGATGGACTGCGCCAGGCCCTTGGCACCGCCAGAGGCGAGGCGGGCGACCTTCGACGACTCGGGGTGCAACACGGAAGAGCCGCAGCCCACAAGGGCCACGGCGAAGAGAATCATTTCAAACCGCCAAGCAAAGGAGAGCAACACTATTCCCGTCAGCGTGAAGCACATGCCCATGGCGAGTCCATAGGGACGTGGGTGCTTGTCGCTATAATAGCCCACCACGGGCTGGAGAAGCGAAGACGTCAGTTGGTTGACGAGCGTGATGGCTCCGATTTGCAGGAAGGTGAGGCCATATTTCTCTTTCAGCATCGGATAGATGGAAGGAATCACCGACTGGAACATGTCGTTAAGGAAATGGCCAATACTCACCATCAGCAGCACCGACAGCACCGCTTTCCTTGCAGGCGATTTGCTCATGAATGGCTATCTTATACCCACACCGAGAGGTCTTTCTCGGCAATGAATTTCATGTCGTTGAGAATGATGGTCTCACGAGCCAACTTCTCGTTGTCGGTGCGAAACACCAATATGCCCTTACCGCGAAGGAGGAAACTGTATAGGTAGGTAAGGCTGATGCCGGCGTCGCTCAATATCTCGATGGCGTCGGCGGCACGCCCGGGCTGGTCGTCGAGTTCGATGGCGAACACGTCGGACAGCGCCACGGGGATGCCCGATTTCTTCAAGCCCTCGTAGGCGCGAAGCGGTTCGCTGCAAATCACGCGGTAGATGCCGTTTTCTGCGGTGTCGGGGATGGTGGAGGCGATAATCTGCACGCCGAAACGGCGCAACAGGTCGAGCACCTTGACAAGGGAGCCCGACTTGTTCTCTATGAAGATGGATAGTTGGTGGATGGTCATATCAAATGGATTTTTAGAACAACTTGCGGAGGTCTTTCACACGGACGGCCTTGCCTTCGTCGGAGGCATGGATGCCGCCCTTGGGGAGCAGGCGCACCTTGGGCGTGACGAGAATCTCGTCTTTCAACTGGCGGGTAATCTCGCGGGTCAACTGCTGCAAGCGCTGGTAGTCGTCGGTGAACAACTCGCGCAACTCCACCTCCACCGTCATCGTGTCGTTGCCTTCGACAGTCTGTAGGGTGATGAGGTAGTCGGTGCTCAACTCCTTGAATTTCAACAAAATCTTCTCTATCTGTATCGGGAAGATGTTCACTCCCTTGAGAATCATCATGTCGTCGCTGCGGCCTTGCAAGCGTGTCAACCGCTTGTGGGTGCGCCCGCAGGGGCAACTGCCGCTCATGATGCTGGTGAGGTCGCGCGTGCGATAGCGCAATAGGGGCATCGCCTCACGGTTGATGGTGGTGATGACCAATTCGCCCAACTGGCCGTCGGGCACGGGCTCCAACGTCACGGGGTCGATAATCTCGACGATGAAATAGTCTTCCCAAATGTGGATGCCGTTCTGTTCGGGGCACTCGAAAGCCACGCCGGGGCCCATCATCTCGGAGATGCCATACGAGTTGTAGGCTTTCACGCCGAGGTTCTGCTCGATGCGCTTGCGCTGTTCCTCGCTATGGGGCTCGGCGCCGATGCACAGCACGCGCAATTTCGTGTCGCGGCGGGGATCGACTCCCTCTTCGCGCATCACTTCATAGATGCGGGAGGCGTAACTGGGGATGGCGTGGAGCACCGTGGTGCCGAAGTCCTTGATGAACTTAATCTGGCGGGTGGTGTTGCCGGCGGCGGCGGGGACGGTCAGCATGCCCACTTTCTCAGCGCCATATTGGAAACCGAGACCGGCGGTGAACATGCCGTAACCGGCGGAATTCTGGAAGACGTCCTCGGGGCGGCTGCCCACCATCCAAAGGCAACGGGCGACGGCCTTTGCCCATTCGTCGATGTCTTTCTGCGTATGAAGCACCACCGTGGGATTGCCTGTGGTGCCGCTCGAAGAGTGAAGACGGGTGCAGTCGCGCAGGGGCACGCAGGCCAGACCGAACGGGTAGTGCTCGCGGAGGTCGTCCTTGGTGGTGAACGGCAACTTGTGCAGGTCGTCAAGGCTCTGGATGTCGTCGGGGGTAATGCCGAGCGCTGCGAATTTCTCTTGATAGAAGGGGGAGTTCATGCAGTGGCGAACGGTCTCTTGGAGACGCTTCAACTGCAACTGGCGAAGCTCGTCTACGGGCATCGTCTCTAATTCTGGGTGTAGGTATTTTGAGTATTCCATAATCAGGATGATGACAGATTATTCTTGTGATTGTCGTTTGCGTTGCAAAATTACACATTTTTTTTAATAATAACGACATCCTGTCAAAAATGTTGCGAATAGGGCTCATCTTCCAGCATAAAAAAACTGCGGCAGACCAGCGCCTGCCGCAGTAGATTTCTATTTTGCGACTATTATTGTCGATTAGAAACTGTAGTAGAGACCGAAGAGGATGTTGTTGCCGTCGATATCGACTTCCCAGTTGTTCATCTTGTCTTTGGTCTTGTTGTTCTTCTCGTGGGAGTAGCCGATGAAACCGATATGGGTGACGAAACTCAGGTGTTCGCCAAGGTTGACTGCCACACCAGGACGAAGGCCGACATTGAACTCGTCGATGTCACGACCGGCATTGTAAATATGGGAGTATCCAAATCCGCCATCCATAAAGACGCTGACAGTTTGACCTTTGACAAAGGTGTAACGGGCGTATGGGTTCACCGTGAACTCCTTCACGTTGCCCTTGTTCATTCCAGTCCAGCCAAATGCTACGCCGGCGGCCCAATCCTTGTTGAAGGTGTAGCCTACCTCGGGCAAAAATGTGTACGAAGTGACGTCGTCTTTGCCATCGTCGTAGTTGCCAAAACCGACGCTACCGCCCACAAACACTTGAGCGTTCATTCCAATTGCCATCACGGTGGCGGCTAATGTCATCAAAAACTTTTTCATAATCTTTACCTTAAATTAAAAATGAAACAATTCGCTGCCTTGCCATTACAATGCTTTTCGGCAGCAGTTATCCTAAATCGGGTGCAAAGTTAGGTCTATTTTTCAAAACTCCTTCCGTTGTTTGCGTTTTTTTTATTTGTCTTGTTAAATTTTGTTAATCAAAAGGGCGGAAATATGGGCTTTCTTTGCTTTTTGTCGCCTTTGAATTAACTTTGCCCAAAAAGCATAATGGATTTTCGCACTATCGTTGAAGTTGAAAAACCTATAAGGGAGATAGGGCCTTGCGAACAAATGTTGTTTGTTGGTTCGTGCTTCGCCGACCGGATGGGGAAGAGGTTCGTGGAAGAGCGGTTTCTTGCCACCGTCAATCCCTATGGGGTGATGTATAACCCGGCAAGTATCTTGCATTCGGTCGAACGGTTTTTGGAGGAACGTCAGGACAGGGCGCCAAAGGTGGTTTTCCTCACTTTGGGCACCAATCATGTCTATGTCCTGCGCGAGACGGGCGAAATTGTGGATAATTGCCAAAAACGTCCGGCTCGCTTGTTTGAGGAGAGGGTGCTCGGCATCGACGAATGTGTGGGATTCCTGCGGCAGGCGGTCGCGTTATTGCAAAAGCGCGTGCCCGCGGTGATGGTGGTGCTCACCGTGAGTCCCATCAGATATGCCAAATATGGGTATCATGGCAGTGCGCTTTCCAAGGCGTCGCTCCTCTTGGCGGCGGATACGCTGGTAAGGGAAATGCCCGATGTCGTTTGCTATTTCCCTGCTTACGAAATTGTCAATGATGAGTTGCGCGACTATCGCTTCTACCAACCCGACATGCTCCATCCCTCCGACCAGGCGGTGGAATACATCTGGGAGAGATTGTCGGAGGCGTATCTCTCGGCGAAGGCGAAAGAGTTTTTGGTAGAGTGGCGCCCCATCAAGGAGGCGATGGCGCATCGTCCCTTCCATCCCGATTCCGAAGCATACAAGGCTTTTCGCCAGCATACAATCGAGATGGCGGAGACTTTGGCGCAAAAATATCCTTCTATCTTGCCCTTGCCATGGTGAAAGAGGATAGGACAAGGGCAACCTGTCATTGGGCGTAGATGAAATTGCCGGCTCCCTGCTCCCAGAACGACTTGCTCGTGAGGATTTGGGTAGATTCGCGGTAGAGGTCGATGTTGAACCCTTCTTCGGCGATGCTGATGATGGCCTTGAACTTCTGGCCTGTCACGTCATAACCCGCGGGACCGACATAGGTGTGGGTGCCCACCACTTCCACCTCGTCCTGGCCGTCGGAGGCGCCCTTCTTGGTCACTTCTTTGGCTGTTGCTGCCGAATCGCCTTCTTCCGAGGCATCTTCGCCCGAAAAGACCAATTTGATGACCGAACAAGTGCCTTCCTTATAGGTGCTTCCCTTGAAGCATTCGCTGTAATGCTGCTGGAAGAATGATTCCAACAATCCTGTATAGAAAGCCTTGGTCTTGGGGAGGGTCAGTAGGGCCTCCATTTCCTTTCCAGACAGTTCTATGGGCGGTTCATTTGCTTCTTCTTCTTTGTCTGACTTGAATCCCAAATATTTGCAGGAAAGAAGACAGAGCGAAAGGGTAGCAATCAATATAAATGATTTTATTTTCATGATGTAATAATTAACAAGGGGCAAAATTAATCAAAAAAAATGATATTCCGTGCACATAAAGAGAAAAAATACGAACGAAACAATGTTTTTAATGTTAGGACAAATAAAAATTATTTGTAATTTTGCAACAGTGTTTGACAATTAGTTATTGACATAAAATTTAGCCTTATGATACCAATGAAAAAAATGCTCGCAGTTGCTTCATCTTGCCTTTTGGTCTTGTCGCTCATCTCCTGCGACGCAAGTGGATGGAAGGAACAACAAATGGACGGCTTCATCCTCGTCGAACAGAATAATGGCCCCAATTTGGGATATTCGCCTGCTTCGGGGGTCAAACTGCTTACAGTGGACAATCATGTTTTCAAGGACCTTAATCGAAACGACTCGCTCGATGCATACGAAGACTGGCGCCTAAGCCCTGTGGAGCGGGCGGCGGATTTGGCCACCCAACTGTCGATAGAGGAAATCGCGGGCTTGATGCTCTACAGCAGCCATCAGTCGGTGCCGATGGTCGAGAGCATGGGCTTCGGGGCGTCTGACTACAACGGAAAACCCTTTGGGGAGGGTGGGGCAAAGGCTTCGGATTTGTCGGATGACCAGAAGAAGTTCTTGCGCGACGATCACCTCCGTGCCGTCTTGGTGACGGGCGTGGAGAGTCCGGCGGTGGCGGCGGTGTGGAACAACAACATGCAGGCATTCGTCGAAGGGCTCGACCATGGCATTCCCGCCAATACCAGTTCGGACCCTCGCCATGAGGCGAAGGCGACCACGGAATTCAACGCTGGGGCGGGCGGCCATATTTCACAATGGCCCACTTCGTTGGGACTGGCGGCTTCTTTCGACCCGAAACTGATGCACCGCTTTGGCGAAATCGCTTCTGAGGAATATCGGGCTTTGGGCATTGCCACGGCACTCTCGCCACAGGTCGATATCGCCACCGAACCGCGATGGTTCCGTTTCGACGGCACCTTCGGCGAAGATCCCCAACTCTCCACCGACATGGCGCAGGCCTACTGCGACGCTTTCCAGACCACACCTGAAACGAAGGGCTGGGGAAACAAGAGCGTCAACGCGATGGTGAAGCATTGGTATGGCTATGGCGCGCAAGAGGGCGGCAGAGACTCGCATTTCGCATCGGGCAAGTATGCGGTCTATCCGGGCAACAACTTGGCGATGCACAAGAAGGCATTCGTGGAAGGGGCGTTCCAGTTGCCTGGCGGCACTCAGATGGCCTCGGCGGTAATGCCCATCTATAGCATTCTGTGGCAACAAGACCCTTCGGGAGAGAATGTGGGGGGCGGTTTCAGCAAGTGGATGATTCAGCAGCAACTGCGCGATGAGGCAAAGTTCGACGGGGTGGTCTGCACCGACTGGGGCATCACCAAGGACATGCACCGGCTCGACACGCCCATGGGAGGAAAGCCGTGGGGCGTGGAAAGCCTCACCGAGGCGGAGCGCCACTATAAGGTGCTGCAGGCTGGCGTCGATCAGTTTGGCGGCAACAACGAGATAGGGCCTGTGGTTGAGGCCTATCGGCTTTGGGTCAAGGAAAAGGGGGAGGAGAGCGCCCGTGAGCGTTTCGAACAGTCGGCACGGAGGCTCTTGCTCAACATGTTCCGCGTGGGACTTTTCGAGAATCCTTACCTCGACCCGAACGAGACAGAGAAAATCGTGGGGAATCCCTCCTTCATGAAAAAGGGATATGAGGCACAACTCAAGTCGGTGGTGATGCTGAAAAACCACGACAACAAGGTGCTGCCCGTCAAGGAGAAGAAACGGGTGTATGTGCCCAAGCGGCATTATCCTGCCATCCCGGGCATGTGGGGCGGCATCTCTGAAGAGAAGACCGAACCGCCCATCGACCTAACTTTGGTGGCG
>CAMKSZ010000181.1 GCA_946415525.1 uncultured Prevotellaceae bacterium
CGCTCGCCGCGAAAGAAGGAGCACAGCGTGGTGGTGAGCAGCGACTTGCCGAAACGGCGTGGACGGCTCAGAAAGATGAATGGGCTTAGTCGGGTCATTCGCCACATCAAGTCGGTCTTGTCGATATAGACATAGCCCTCCGACCTTAGTCGGGAAAAAGTCTGTATGCCTACGGGATAACGTCGCTCCATAACGATGGTCAATTAAACGATATTTCTATTTCGCTGCTAAATTAATGATTTTTCTTGAATAATTCAAATAATCGACCCTTTTTATTCCAAGTCACCTCGAAAAGCGACCTCCACACAAAAACGAAATTATTATGTTGGGATTTCCCCACATCCTGCAAGACAGGCGAAAGAAGCCGAAAAAGCCGTGACGAAGAACGCCACGGCTTTTCCCGTTTCATAAAGAGATGCTACAATTTCGAGATAATGCCCCTCTTAGTTTCCGATATGAACTGTACGAGCGTGCGTATCTCCTCGCTATCGGGCACCTGCTCCTTCACCTGCATGACGGCGTCGAAGACGCTTGTCTGTCCGTGGAAGATAAGCCTATAGGCGTTGGCGATGTGCTTCTGCACTTTCTCGCTGATGCCTTTTATGGTCAGCATGGTGGTGTTCACCCCGCCATATTTCACGGGGTTGCCACCAACAATGATGTAAGGAGGCACATCCTTAGAGAATGTCGTTCCCGCCTGGATCATGGTGCCTTCACCCACTCGTGTGCCGGCATTTTCTATCACGCTCGACGAGAAGATGACGCCATTGCCAATCTCGCAGTCGCCGGCGATTTTCGTTCCATAGCCGAACACGCAGTGGTCGCCCACTATGGTGTCGTGGGAGATGTGCGCACCCTCCATGAGGAAGTTGTTGCTGCCGATGACCGTCCTGCCTCCCCGATGGGTGGCACGGTTGATGACCACGTTCTCACGGATGATGTTGTTGTCGCCGATGACACACTCGCTCTTTTCGCCCCTAAAGTTAAAGTCTTGTGGCAATGCACCGATGACGGAGCCCTGGTGTATTTTGTTTTCCCTGCCGATGCGCGAACCGTTGAGGATGCTTGTAAAGGGAAAGATGACGCAATTGTCGCCGATGACGACGTCACCCTCGATGTAAACGAAAGGGAATATCTTGCAGTTGTCGCCGATTTTGGCTCTTGGGTCGATTTCGGCCCTTGGACTTATATCACTTGCCATTTTATGGTCTGTTTAAAATGATGAAAGATGATTTTCTGTTATTTCCCGCCGCCACCGAGCGCGTTGTAGAGATTGACCACGGCCTGCATTTTTTGGAAGTCGTCGGTCACCTTTGAGATTTGCGCGTTGAGCAGCGACTGCTGTGCGGCGATGACCTCGAGGTAACTGCTGCCCGAACTCTTGAAGAGCATCTTGGTGTGCTCCACGTTTTTCTTGAGCGTCTCCACCTGTTTTGCCTCCAACTTGCCCTTCTCGTCCGACGAGTTGTAGAGCACGAGCGCGTCGCTCACCTCGCTGCCCGCCTTGAGCAAGGCGTTCTGCCAGTTGTTGTAGGCCTGTTCATACTGCGCCTTAGCCACTTTGAGTCCAGCGGTGAGTTGTCCCCTCATGAAGATGGGCTGTGTCAGTCCCCCAACGAGCGAGAGCAAAATTTTGCCGGGATTCACGATACCGCCACCGCCGCTGTTGGTATAGGTGGCAGAGGGCGTGATGGTAAGGCTCGGATAGAACTTGCTCCTTGCGTTCTCCACGTTGTAGAAGCACTGAGCGAGGCTCATCTCGGCATAGTGCACGTCGGCCCTATTGGCAAGGAGTTGCAACCCGATGCCGGTGCTGAATTCCGACGGCAGGCTTTGATCCTCGAGTTTTCCACGCGTGATAGCCTGTGCAGGTTGTCCGAGCAGCAGCGAGAGGGAGTTTTCCACTTCACGTATTTGCCGTTTCATATCCACCGCCTGTGCCTGCACGGAATAGTAGTTGGCCTCGGCGCTCTGCACACTGGTGGAGCGTGTCCTTCCGAGTTCCTTCTGCAGTTTCATCATCTCCCAAGTGTCCTTGGTGAGCGCCGTCATGTCATCGACGATTTGCAGTTGCCGGTCGAGCATGAGCAATGTGTAATACATGTTGGCAACGCCCGCGATGATGTTGGTCTGCACGACGGTCTGGTAGTCCTTGGTAGCGAGCAACTGCATCTGCGCGGAGCGCTTCAGCGAGAGGAAGTTGCCGAAGAGGTCAACGTTCCAACTGGCCGCCACGGGCAGTTGGTAAGTTTTGGTGGCCTTCCCACCGTCCCATGATGCGATGGTGCCCTGAGGCGAGAAGACGAACTGCGGCAGGAATGCGAGTTTAGCCATCTTGAGTTGCGCCTCCACCATCTGCACGTTGAGTGCGGCGTTGAGCAAATCGACGTTGTTGTCGAGTGCCTGTTGGATGAGGATTTGCAGTTGGGGATCGGTGAACACGCTTCTCCAAGGCAGTGTGCCGAAATGGGCGGTATCGACGTTGGCGACGAGAGTGTCGTTGAGCGACACGTTGTCGCGTATCAGTCCTGTGGTGTTGACATCGGGGCGCTCGTATTTCTGGTAGAGGCCGCAACTGCTCATGAGCAGCACCCCCGTTGCCAATATCCATATATTAAGTTTTTTCATATTCTTATTCCTCCACATTGTAGGTTGTTGGATGATGCACATACTGTTTCAATTCCGCCTCCACATCTTCATTGGTCTCGTCCTCGAACACCATGGGCTTGAAGCGCTCTTGCAGCGACTGGAAGATGACGAAGAGTGACGGCACCACGAAGACTTGCAGCAGCGTACCGATGAGCATGCCGCCAACGGCAGCGGCGCCAAGAGTCTGGTTGCCATTCTTGCCCACGCCCGAAGCGAACATCATAGGCAAGAGTCCGATAATCATCGCCAAGGAAGTCATCAAGATAGGACGCAGACGGGCTGCGGCGCCCAGCACTGCCGACCACGAGATGGCCATGCCCGTCTCTCTGCGCTCCAGCGCGAACTGCACGATAAGGATGGCGTTCTTTGCCAACAGTCCGATAAGCATGATGAGCGAGATCTGCATGTAGATGTCGTTGGAGTGGCCGAAAAGCATCGTGAAGAGGAACGCTCCGGCGAGTCCGAACGGAACGGACAAGATAACCGCCAACGGCAGGATGTAACTCTCGTACTGAGCGGAGAGGATGAGGTAGATAAACACGATACAGAGCACGAAGATGAGCGCCGTCGAGTTGCTCGACTGAGCCTCCTGTCGTGTCAGGCCCGAATAGTCGTAGGTATAGCCGGTGGGCAGATACTCGTCGGCCACTTCCTGCACCGCCTTGATGGCCTCGCCGGTGGAATAGCCCTCGGCAACGGTGGCGGTGACATTGATGGCGGTGAAGAGGTTGAAGCGGTTGATGTTCGAAGGTCCATAGACCCGCTCCAACTTACAGAACTCCGTGACGGGGCTCATGCCAGAAGGCGTCCTCACGAAAACGCTGGAGAGGCTCTCGGGCGTCATGCGCGTCTCGGGCGAAGCCTGCACCATCACACGGAAGAGTTTGCCGTAGGCGTTGAAGTTGGAGGCATACAAACCGCCATAATAACCCTGCAACGTGGTCAGAACGACACGCGGCGAAATACCCGCCTGCTTACACTTTGCCACATCCATGTGAATCATGTATTGTGGGTAGTTGGGGTTGTAGGAAGTCTGGGCAGTCTGAATCTCAGGCCGCTTGTTGAGTTGCTCCAGATAAGTCGTCACGATTTCGAAGAAGGTGTTGAGGTCGCCGCCGGTGCGGTCCTGCATCACCAGCGACACGCCGCTGTTGGCAGAGAAGCCAGGAATCATAGGCGGTGAGAAAGCCAAGATTTGCGCATCCTTGATGGAAGCCGTCTGCTTGTAAATCATGCCCAACACCGAGTTGGCGTCGTAGGGATTGACAAGGAATCGATAGAAACTGTCACCCTCCCAGAAGCCCGACAACTTCCACCAGAAGCCTTTCTGGCGCTCGTCGAACGGCTTGAGTTTGATGATGAAGGTAGCCTGGTCGCTACCGGCACCGGCGATAAAGTTGTAACCCTGTATCTGCTCCCTGCTCAAAATGGCAGGATTGGAAGCCAGGATGGAGTCCACCTGATTGATAATCTGGCGAGTGCGAGCCACAGAAGTGGCGGGCGGCATGGACACGGTACAGAACAAGGTGCCGGTGTCCTCGTTGGGCACCAATCCTGTCTTGGTGGTTTTCATCGTGATGCCCAACGCGAGGATACCAATCACGACAGCGACGATGATGAGCACCGGCTTGCGCACCAATTTCTCCACCCTACCCTTGTATTTGCCGAGGATTTTCTCGTAGGAGGTGTTGAAAGCAGCATGGAAGCGGTCGATTCTCGACATCTTCACCGGTTTTCCATTCTCGTCGTGCGGCTTTAGGAACATGGCGCAGAGAGCCGGCGAGAGGGTTAGGGCGTTGAGTGCTGAAATGAAGATGGACACCGCCATGGTAATACCGAACTCACGATAGAACGTACCCGACGTACCACCGATGAACGACACCGGGATGAACACGGAAGCCATCACTAAGGTAATGGAGATGATGGCGCCCGAGATTTCGTTCATGGCGTCGATGGAAGCGGTGAGCGAACTCTTGTAGCCTTGGTCGAGTTTGGCGTGAACAGCCTCCACCACCACGATGGCGTCGTCCACCACGATGGCTATGGCCAAGAGCAAGGCAGAAAGCGTGAGGAGGTTGATGGAGAATCCGAACAGTTTCAAGAAGAAGAACGCACCAATCAGCGACACCGGCACGGCAATCATAGGGATGAGCGTGGAGCGGAAGTCCTGCAAGAAGATATACACCACGATGAACACGAGAATCAGCGTCATGACGAGGGTGAAGACCACCTCCTCGATACTGGCGTAGAGGAATTCCGTCACGTCGTAGTTGATTTTGTAGGTCATGCCCGGCGGGAACAGTTTCTTCTGCTCCTCGAGTTCTTTCTTCACGTTTTTGGCAATCTCATTGGCGTTGGAACCGGCAATCTGCTGCACCATGCCCATGACAGAAGGCAGGTTGTTGTTCTTCATCGACACGGAATACTGCAGTCCTCCGAGTTCGATTTTTGCCACGTCCTTCAGTTTGAGGGTATTGCCGTTGGCATCGCTTGAGATGATGATGTTGCCGAACTCTTCCTCACTCTTCAGACGGCCGGTGTAACGCATGGCATACTCGTAAGCCACGTCGGAACGCTCGCCGAAAGTACCCGGGGCAGCCTCGATGTTCTGCTCGCTGAGCACGGAAGTGACGTCGCTTGGCATCAAGCCATGCTGTTTCATCACCTCCGGGTCGAGCCAGATGCGCATGGAGTAAGACTTCATACCCGGCGACTGCACGTCGCCCACGCCCTCGATACGCTTGATGGCGGGAATGATGTTGATGTTGTTGTAGTTGGTGAGGAACTCATCGTCGTAGCGTCCGTCGCTGGTGAGGGTGAACATCATCACCTGTGAGGTCTGTCGTTTCATGACGGTCACGCCGATTTGCGTCACCTCGGCAGGCAGCAACGCCTGTGCTTGTTGCACGCGGTTTTGCACATTGACGGCGCACATGTCCGCGTTCATGCCCTGTCGGAACAAGATGGACAGGCTGGCGGAGCCGCTGGAAGCCGACGAACTGATATAGTCCATACCCTCCACACCGTTGATGCTCTCCTCAAGGGGTACGAGCACGGAGTTCTTGACAGTCTCAGCATCGGCACCAGGATAACTGGTGAACACCACCACGGTAGGCGGTGCGATGTCCGGATACTGCTCTATAGGAAGCGTAGCCAGACCGATGAAGCCCAGGAGGACGATGACGATGGAGATCACCGTCGAGAGCACCGGGCGTTTTATGAATGTTGTAAATGTCATAATATCCTAATGAGTTAGAAAGTCGTTGGAGTTATTTCTTTCCTGTCATGGCATCGACGAATCCCTTGGCCGAACCGTCAGTTCCCAATTTGCCAGCCTCGTCAATCTTCTTCTGGTATTTCTCCGGGGTGATGGGCTCAATCTCCATGCCATCACTCAGTTTGGCGAGACCATTGGTGACATACTTGTCGCCCAAGTTGAGGCCGCTCGTCACGATGAAGTTGTTGCCGTCGTTCTGTGGGTCAACGGTGATTTCCGTATATTTCACCTTCTTGTCGGCAGACATCACATAGACAAACTTCTTGTCTTGCACGGACAGGACAGCCGACTGCGGGATGACGATGGCGGAACTATTGCTGCGCTGCACGACGACGGAACCGGAACCGCCACTCTTGAGCAAACGCTCAGGATTGGGGAAGCGGGCAATCATGGAGACAGTGCCGGTGGCAGCGTCGATGACACCGCTCACTTTCACCACCTTACCCTCATAAGGATACATGGTGCCGTCGGCGAGTTTCAACTTCACCGGAGGATAGGAATTGACGGCAGCATTGAGTCCGCCGGCATTCTTGGTCAAAGCCAGAATGTCTTTCTCCGTCATGGAGAAATAAATCTCCATCGAACTGATATTTGACACCGTGGTAAGGGGAGGTGTGCTCTGAGCGCTCACCAGTGCGCCCACTTTATAAGGCAGACTGCCCACGACACCGCTTGCGGGACTCTTCACAAAGCAGAAACTAAGGGTTTCGCGTGCCGAGGCAAGTCCAGCCTCAGCCTGTCCGAGAGCCGCCTTGGCCTGGTTCACCTGAGCCTGTGCGCTGTTGAAAGAGTTGCGAGACGTCTGCAGTTCAAAGTCGCCGATGACGCCGTTGGCATGCAACTGCTGGCTGTTTTCATATTGGAGTTTTGCCGTGGCAAGTCCAGATTCGGCCGTGGCGATGGTGGCACGGCACTGGTTGACAGCGGCTTGTGACTGACGAACAGCCGCTTGATACGTTTCATTATCGATGACAAAAAGTGTCTGTCCTGCTGCAACAGACTGCCCTTCATGAACATTGACGCGGGTGAGGAAACCAGAGATTTTCGGTCGGATTTCGACATCCTGCATACCCTTGATCGTTGCCGGGTAGGTTGTCTGCATCTCTGCGCTGGTAGTGCCCACTGTCTCGATGGGGAACTCGTTATCGCCGAAATTCATACCTCCACCTTTTTGGCCACCACATGCCACAAGGCATGCAGCAGCAGCCACAAGCAAAAAGAAATTTGTTTTTTTCATATACCTATATATCAATTAATTAGAAATCTTTTATATCAATTAATAAGAAATCCCTTTAGAAAACTCAATTAAGCGCAATGAGTTTTCATGGTGCAAAATTACTAACAAGAATCGGGAAAGCGAAGGAAAACGGGGATATTTAACATTATTTATAAGGAGGGGCAAGGATGGG
>CAMKSZ010000182.1 GCA_946415525.1 uncultured Prevotellaceae bacterium
AATTATTATGGCTTGTGATGCAGATTTTGTACAATATATCGCCGATCAGTGCAGCGGCGCAGGTGAAATCATGACCAAAAAGATGTTCGGAGACTATGGCATCTATTGCAACGGCATCATCTTCGGACTCATCTGCGACGACTGCTTTTATCTGAAACCGACGGAAGCGGGCAGAGCATTGCTTAGGAATGTGGTGCTCCGTCCGCCTTACGAAGGGGCAAAAGACTATTTCTACATCGCTGATGTGGATGACCGTGACTATCTATCAACACTCGTCCGAGAGACTTGCAAAGCATTGCCGGCACCGAAGAAGAGGAAACGATAATTTCCTTATCCGACAAATAATGTATTGTCTTGTGAACTAAAATTGTGAAAAATGAAAAAAATTAATCTATTCCTAATGTTATTGTTTTGTGCACTCTCGATGAACGCACAAACAACGGCAGCCGCCAAAAACCGTGTGGCAGCCATCAAGAAGATGTATAGCCAAGTGGCAGAGTCGAAAAAATACCGGAAGGAGACAGAATTGCCCCCCGACGAGATGGTCATCAAAAACGACTATATGGCAGCGGGCGCAGGTCCCATCCACGAGGAATATCACTATTTCTATTCTGGCGATTTTAACGAGGAAGTAGGAGCCGACCTCTACGAGGTCTTCTTCATCACCCACAAATACAATGTCGGGGCTATCGACTTCTATGAGGAATTGCTCTTTGACAACGACGGCACCTTGGCATTCTTTTACCAAAAACAGGACACCAACGAAACCCGCTACTATTTCGACAAGGGCAAATTAGTCCACTCGATTGTGAAAGGACAGGAAAGCAATTGGAGGGAAATAGACGATGACCTCCAAATGCTGCTCCGCTACGCCAGCGACAACGTGGCGTCGTTCAACTTGCTGATGAACAGAAACTATTGAAGTTTTTATAGGAGTTTGGGAGTTTAGACGGGAGATTTGTTACCGACGGCTCCCGCTATCGTTCGCCCTGCTAACACCCCGCCACTTGTCGCGGCAGACATGCGAAGCGGTTTTAATAATGTTCCCTTCTTTGAATATGGTGCAACGAAGTAGAGACGTCCCATTGGGGCGTCTCCAATAAAAGCAGCCCGTCGCTCGCAAGACTATTGTCTTAACTCCTTAACTCCTTAACTCCCAAACTCCTTAACTCCTTTATAAATCTACCTGATATCAAACAGTTTGATGAAGCCCGTCATGGCGAGGATTTTCTTCACCTCCCCCTCCACATGGGTCAATACCAGCGAACCGCCCTTGGCGGCACTATCCTTCTTCAATTGTAGCAATCCACGAAGGCCGAGGCTGCAAATATATTCCAACTTCTCGCAATCGAGTTCAATGTTCTTATCGGCGTTGACCGCCAACGATTTCAAGCCCTCCAAAAATTGCGGGGCTTCGGCTGTGTCTATCCAGCCATAGAGGATTCCGACATAGGAATCGTTTTGTTGTTTAATCTCAATGTTCATATTATGGTACTAATGGTGTTAACGGATAAATGATGTTCACAATGAAGATGTTGGCAAAGAGGATGATGAAATTCATCAGCAGACCGATGCGCATGAAGTCGCTGAAACGGTAGCCACCAGGTCCATAGACCAGCATGTGGGTGGGCGAACCTATCGGCGTGGCGAAACTTGAACTGACACTAATCATCAAGGCGATAAGGAAGGTATAAGGCTCATAGCCCAATTTCTCCGCCGCCTCATACATGATGGGATAGAACATGGCTCCTGCCGCCGTGTTGGAAATTAATTCCGTGATAAACGTGCCCACCAAGCAGATGGCCGTCATCACCACGATGGGGTTGGTGCCACAAACATCGAGAATGCCAAAGGCCAGGCGCTCGGCGATGCCTGTCTTCTGGATGGCGATGCCGAGGACGACAGAACCGGCGAACACCATCAGGATTTCCCAGTTGATGGCCTTCATGGCCTGGTCCACATTGCAGCACCTAAACAGCAGCATCGCCATGGCAGCGAGGAAGGCACACTGCAACAGCGGTATGACATTCAGCGCCGAGAGCACCACCATGGCAATCATGATGGTGGTCGAGACGAGCGTCTTCTTGCCGATGTTGGGCACCTGTGCACTATCGAAGAACTGCAACTGCGAAGACAGGCGCTCCGTGTGTATGTTCACATTCGCAGGACATTCGAAAAGCAACGTATCGCCCGCTTGCAGCACCACTTTTCTCGGCGACTCGTCGATGCGCTTGCCACGTCGTGCCACCGCCACGAGAACCATGTTGTTGTCCTTCTCGAAAGAGGAACTGCCAATGGTCGTGTTGATGAGACTCGACCCGAAGGTGACAAAGGCGGTGCGCAACTGCCGGTCCTTGCCCACCTCGTCCATCGTGAAGATGTGATGGTCGGCATTCACGAAACCGTGGCTCTTCTTCAAGTCGAGGATTTCGTCGATTTGCCCGGCGAAGACGAGGCGGTCGCCACCCATGATCAACTCGTCGGCAGGCACGGGCGACATCAGCACACGGTTGTCGTAGTGCATCATCTCTATCAGGCTGCCTCCGTGCACGTCCACCAATCCAGCCTCCTCGATGGTCTTGCCGATATGGTCATTGTCGGAAGGCACTACCAATTCGACGGTATAGTCCGACGTGGCCTCAAATGCAGCCTCAGGAGCCTTGCGGTCGGGCAGCAACTTGCGCATGGCGATGATGGAGAGCACGCCGATAAACAAGCAGAACAAACCGGGAATGGTCGTCGCCAGCACGTTCATCGCAGTGCCCGTGTTCTCTACATAAAGACCCGAGATAATCAGGTTGGGCGGCGTACCAATCAACGTACACACGCCACCCATGCCCGAAGCATAACTTAGCGGTATCAACAGTTTCGAGGGAGAGATGTTCAATTTCTTCGACCACATCTTGACAATGCCCACGAAAAGCGCCACCACCGTGGTGTTGCTGAGGAAAGAACTGAGCGCCGCCACCGGCAGCATGAGGCGGACGACGGCCTTCGAGTAGGTCGAGGGCTGCCCCAACAGATGCTTCACAATCCACTGCAACACGCCTGTATGCGTTAGACCGGCCACGACGACGAAGAGCACGCCGATGATGACCACTGAGGTGCTGCTGAAACCCGAGAAAGCCTCCTTGGCATCGAGGACACCCGTCACGAACAGGATGGCGATGGCCCCGAGAAACACCAAGTCGGACCGCAACCTGGTAAAAAGGAGTACGGTGAACATCGAGAGCACCGTAACGATGGTAATCCACGCATAGAGATTAAATCCTAAGAAAACGATTGATTCCATAAGTTTAGTTATTTAAATTTTTGGTCAGTGTCACTATATTGTAGCCGTCGGCCGAACGCTCATAGTCCATCGAGTCCATGATGTTCTTCACCAAGTAGATGCCCAATCCTCCGATGGGACGGTCTTCGAGTTCCGCCTCCACATCGGCATCCTCGTGCTGTGTCGGGTCGAAGGGGATGCCGTGGTCCTTGACGACCAGCGTCATCAGTCCATCGTTCACTTTCGCCGTCAGTTCCACATGTCCGCGGGTGCCCTTCGGATAAGCATAGTTGATGACATTGACCACCCACTCCTCGACGGCGAGGTTGAGCGTCTTGGCGTCTTCGTCGTCAATGCCATTCTCCCTGCACACAGAGAAGAAGAACCCTCTCATCCGGCTCACCTCCGACATCTCGTTTTTCATGATGATGCGGCGGGGTGCCGAGGCGATATCCCTCGCCGCCGAGCCATGCCTGAGAAAGAGCAGCGTCAGGTCGTCGCTCTGCTCCGTTCCGCCAGCAAACACGGTCACGTGCTGTTTCAGGAAGTCGATAATCTCGATGCCAGAGGCTTGGCTGTTCTTCTCCACGTCGTGCAGCACGCGCTCCTCGCCGAAGAGTTTGCGACTGCCGTCGGCTGCGATATACATGGCCTCCGTCAGTCCATCGGTATAGAGCAACAAGGCGGTGTCCTCGGGGAAGGCTATCTGCTGCTCCTCATACTCGTAATGGTCTTCGAGACCTATGGGGAGGTTGGTTTCCACCTCCAACAGCCGGCATTTGCCGTCTTTCGACATCAGCACCGGTGCGTTGTGTGCCGCATTGCAATACGTCAGGAAATGGGTGCGAAGGTCGAGCACCCCGACGAAGATGGTGACGAACACCATGGAGTCGTTGGTCGAGGCGATGGCGTGGTTCATCTCCCTCACGATGTTGGCGGCACTCTGATAGTTGCCAGCCAAATTGCGGAACAGCGTCCGCGTGACGGCCATGTAGAGCGAGGCGGGAACGCCTTTTCCTGCCACGTCGCCGATGATGAAAAAGAGTTCGTCGCCCTCGATGATGAAGTCGTAGAGGTCGCCACCCACGGCTTTGGCGGGCGTCATGGTGGCAAAAAGTTCCAAGTCGTCGCGCTGAGGGAAGACAGTGGGAATCATCCCCATCTGGATGTCGTGGGCAATCATCAACTCGCTCTTCATACGTTCCCTCCCCGCCGTCGTCGTCTTCAAATCCTCGATATGCTGCTTGAGCGATGTCTGCATGTAGGTAAAAGCCTTGCGGAGTTGCAACAGTTCGTCCTCGGAATGAATCTCGGGCAACTGTGCGTCGAGGTTGCCCTCGGCGATGCTCATGACCGAATCCGTGAATTGCTTGAGGGGTCGCACCATCTCATAGATGGCCCATGTGCAGGCGACAAACAAGGAGGTAAGCCCCACCAAGAACACGACGACGCCATACTTCACTATCTGGTGCGTCAGCGGTAGGGTCATGCTGTCGCCCGTAAAGTAGAAGAACAAGGCTACGGCCAACAAGAAGACGGAAGCCGCAATCCCCATGATTCTGAAACTGAGTCTCGCCGCAAACGACTTCTGATAGGCCAGGTCGTACTTGTATTCGAAATTTGGAGATTCTACCATATCAAATCTCTATTGGTTGTAGGTGTGGTTTCATGAATCCACCTTTAAGTTTAACAAAGATAGGTCATATTTGGGGCAAATATACAAATATTATTCCATAATTCCAAACCATTGTCAAAAATTGGGCACAAAAAAGTTTTAAAGACCTTAAAGTCCTTAAAGACCTTAAAGTCCTTAAAGTCCTTAAAGCCCCTACCCCACGCCATCGCCATCAAAAAAATCGCAAGATTTGCTTGGAAGTCTTCTCGCTTTTATATACATTTGCACACAATAGCCCCCTGCGCCCAGAATAAAGAAACAAGATACCACCATGCTGACAGAGAAAACCATGGAACGCCTGCGAATCCTGGCAGAGTCGGCGAAGTACGACGTGTCGTGCTCGTCGAGCGGCACCGTGCGCGGCGGCCGCAAGGGAATGGTGGGCAACACCGTGGGCGGCGTGGGCATCTGCCACTCCTTTGCCGACGACGGGCGCTGCATCTCCCTCCTGAAGGTGATGCTGACCAACTTCTGCATCTACGACTGCGCCTACTGCATCAACCGCCGCTCCAACGACATCCCACGAGCCACGCTCTCGGTGTCGGAACTGGTGGAGATCACGATGGAATTCTACCGCCGCAACTACATCGAGGGACTGTTTCTTTCGAGCGGCGTGGTGCGCAACCCCGACTATACGATGGAGCGCCTGGTGGCCATCGTCCGCGACCTGCGCACCGTGCATCGCTTCAACGGCTACATCCACCTGAAGAGCATCCCGGGCGCTTCTCAGGAACTGCTCACCGAGGCGGGCCGCTGGGCCGACCGCATGAGCGTGAACATCGAGATTCCGCGCGAGGAGTCGCTAAAAATGCTCGCTCCCGAGAAAGACCACAAAAGCGTGTTCCAACCCATGCAGATGATTCGCCAGGGCATCTTGGAGAACAAGGAGGAGCGGCGCAAGTTCCGCCATGCGCCCCGCTTCGTGCCCGCCGGACAATCGACACAGATGATTGTCGGCGCCACCAGCGAGAGCGACCGTGACATCCTGCAGATGTCGTCGTCGCTCTACGGACAGGCACAGATGCGGCGCGTCTATTATTCCGGCTATGTCAGCGTGAACACCTACGACCCTCGCCTGCCGGTCCTGAAGCAACCGCCTCTCGTCCGTGAAAACCGTCTGTATCAAGCCGACTGGCTGCTGCGGTTCTATCAGTTCACGGTGGATGAGATTGTGGACGACCGCCACACCCACCTCGACTTAGAGATAGACCCCAAACTGGCATGGGCGCTCCGCCACCCGGAATACTTCCCCGTCGATATCAACACCGCCGACTACAAGCAACTGTTGCGCGTGCCCGGGCTCGGCACCAAGTCGGCATGGCTCATCGTGAACGCCCGCCGGTCGGGACGCGTCACCTCCTACCATCTGAAGAAGATGGGCGTAGTGCTGAAGAAAGCCAAATATTTCATCACCTGCGGCGAACTGACCTCCACCTTCTCGCAACCTATCGTGGGCATCAACGAACTGCGCCCCGAGCGACTTCGCCCCCTTCTGGTGTCGAAGGCGCAGCGAAAACGGGCGGCAGAGGAAATGCAACTAAAACTGGAGTTTGAGGAATGACGGCATACGTTTTCGACGGTACGATGGACGGTCTGCTCTCGGCTGTGTTCGACGCCTTCTTGTTGAAAGAACAGCCCGACCAGTTGCTGACGGGTGGCGACGTGGTGCCCCTGTTCTGCGAACGCACCTACCATGTGACCACCGACAACAAGAAAGCACGCCGTGTTTGGACGGGCATGGAGAAGCAGTTGCCCCGCGAAGCATTGCGGCTGATTTCCACCAGTCAACTGTCGGAACTTTCCGAACTCTGGCAACCGCTGTTCATGGTCGTGTGCAAGGTGTTCCGCCAAGGGAAGGAGGTGATGCGCAACTTCGCCGACCCCGACGTGCTGACGGTGACACAGATAGCACGCCGCGTGATGCACGAAGCCCACCGGATGATGCAGTTTGTGCGCTTCCAGAAGGCGAAAGACGGCACCTATCTCGCCGTCATCTCACCCGACCACAACGTGCTGCCCCTTGTCATCGACCATTTTCACGACCGTTTCAACGACCAGCCGTGGCTCATCTATGACGCGCACCGGCATTACGGCTATCACTACGACGGGCAGACGCCACCCATCCGCGTCACTTTCGAGGATGAAGCATCGGTTCCCTTCTCGCTCTCCGACGGCAAACTCTCCGACGACCTCCTCAGCAGCGACGACCACCTGCTGCAAGACCTCTGGCGCACGTATTTCAAGGCCATCTGCATCCGCGAGCGTATGAACCCCCGCAAACAACTCAACGACATGCCCCGCCGCTATTGGAAGTATCTGACGGAGAAACAAGGAGAGTTTTGAAGGAG
>CAMKSZ010000183.1 GCA_946415525.1 uncultured Prevotellaceae bacterium
GCACCGTGCGCGGCCGCACCGACTTCCTCTGCGGCAAGGGCGACGCCTACTTCAATACCGTCACCATCCAAGTGTGCATGAACACGGGCGGCTATATCGCCGTACCTTCGAAGAGCATCAACTACGGCTTCGTGTTCAAGGACTGCACCATCAAGGGCGAGAGCAGTCAACTCAACGGGAAATATACCCTCGGCCGTCCTTGGGGACAAGGCACCCCCATCGCCCTCTGGATTGACACCAAGATGGAAATCGTGCCGTCCACCATCGGATGGAGCGAGATGAGCAACGGTTGGCCGAAGCGCTTCGCCGAGTACAACTCGGTGAACGGCAACGGACAGGCCGTGGACCTCAGCGGGCGCAAGACCAAGTTCAACAACGACCAATACACCAACAACCCCGTGCTGACGGCAGCCGAGGCCGCCGAAGCCGCCGACATGTCCAACATGTATGGTGAATGGGAACCCGCCGCCCTCACCGAACAAGCCAGCGCTCCCTCCAACGTGCGGCTCACCGGCACCACTTTGACATGGGACAACAGCAACTACGTGTTCTGCTGGGCCATCGTGAAGAACGGCCGTGTCATTGACTTCACCACCGAACCCACCTATACCGTCGATGACGCCACTGCCACCTACAGCGTGCGTGCCGCCAACCAAATGGGTGGACTTGGCGAAGCCTCCATGGCCTCCGTAACCGAAAGTTTCGTGCTCAATGTCAGCGACAAAGCATCCGACGGCACCCACTACTACGCCACGGTGAGCAACTTAGGCGAGACCAACTACATCGTTCCTGCCGGTCTGACACTCGCCACCGTCACGGTCAAAAAATCGGGCAAGTTGGCGCGCACCAACGAAGCCACCGAGGGAGCCATCATCCCCGGCGACGGCGCCTACTTCGTAATTTGCAACCAATCGGGCGACTTCAACTTTGCACCGACTGTCGCCGAGGCTACCTTCCAACCGGGCGTCAACATGCTCTATCCCGCCATCGCCGGTGTACCGACCGCCGCTCCCGACGAGGACGACTACTATTTCTACAAACTCACGCTCAATGCCCAGGAAACTCCAGGAACGGTGGGTTTCTATTGGGGAACCGACGACGGTGCTCCATTCACGTTCCGCTCCAACAACAAGGCCTACTTGGCCGTTCCACAAAGCGTCTATTCCAGTGCCAACATCGGTTTTGACGATTTCACGGGCATCGAAGCCGCACCTGTTGGCGACCACCAAGACGGAGCGGTATATACACTATCGGGCATCCGCATCGACAACAACGGTCGCCTGCCCAAGGGTGTCTATATCGCCAACGGCAAGAAAGTAGTGAAGAAATAGTTTTTCAGGTGGACAGCCACCTCAGGTCAACAAAGCAGAACGGCCTATTCGGGCAGACTAATCGTCCTCGAATAGGTCGTTCGACCATTTCAACTCTTCGTAAGTGGTGCGGATGTCGTCCATGGTGATGTCGAACGACTTGTCCACCTCCCGTGGACTGTCCGCCAACGAATGGGAGAAGAGCCAGTCGTATGTCTTTTGCAAATAGAAGAGTCGGGCGAGGATGCCATGCGAACCGCCTTTCACCCACCAGCAGCGCAGCAAGCGGTCGTTGTTGCTCTTCTTGAGCGCATCCGCCACCTTTGTCGAGCAACTCAGCGGCACGGCCCTGTCGGCAGTGCCATGCATAATCCAAAGAGGAAGGTGCCCCAAACCGTCGAGGTCCTTCAGCGTGGTGCCGCCACACAAAGCCATCGCCGCAGCCACCTTGTCGGGATAAGTGCCAGCGAAATCCATCGTCCCATAACCGCCGAGGCTCATGCCCAGCACATAGACGCGTGTGGTGTCGATGGGATATTGCGCCTTCATCCACTCCAACAAGCCGTTGAGTTTCTCGGGATTCCACGCCCCGCCGGGATTCTGTGGAGCCAGGACGAACGCAGGGACAATCTTGCCCCGCTCGATGGCATTGAGCACCCCATAACGTTTCACCTTGTTGAGGTCGCGACCGCAAAGGCTGCGGCCATGGAGGAAGATGACCAGAGGCAGAGGGTGCCCGCCCGGTTCGTAGTCGCCAGGCGTATAGACCCAGAAATTGTAATTGCCAGGGACTGCGTTGTACTTGGTGAGGAATTTCCCCTCTATGCTGTTTTGCGCATGGATGGCGAGGGAGGCAGCCAGCAGCGCTATGAATAAGACGATTTTTTTCATTCGGAATGATGTGTTGAAGATGTTTCCTTTTTGAGGCCGGCACTGTCGGTCTTTGCCTTGCCATGGCCGCCCGCATCATTCCGATGCTGGAGCAACCGTTGATAAGCCTTGACCGTCGAGGGATTGGCCACATTGAACATATTGTTGACAAACAACAGGTCGGTGATATGATGGTCATCGACATATTGGTGCAAGTCCTTGTTGAAATACCTGAAGTCGATGACGTGCACCTCCTCGAAAGAATGGAAGAGGAACGGCGGCACCATGTTGCCGAAACTGTCTTTCATAATCAGCAACCGCCGGCCGTTGCCGGTACTGGTTTTCACCTCTACGATGCGCTGGTCGCCACCCATCACCGCACAGTAGGCACCGCTGCTGCCATCTTTGAATCGATAGAAGAACGCCCCCTTGTGGGGTTTGCTCTCCTTTATGATACGGTAATTCTTGTCGATGGTGAAATCGATGAATGTCGTGGAGTATTCCACATCCTGCGGTTCATAATAGACGAAATCCTCTGGGGCCTTTTTCAGCGCGACATCGCCCGAGAAGCCATACATCGACCCCACATAGCCATGAATCACCTTCTGCGTGTATTGGGAGAGCGGAGGGAAAGGCACGCCCGCCACACGGGCAAACTCCTGAGCGGCGAAAAAGGCCCCCAAGGGTGTCCAGTGGTGGTCGGTGCGCAGGTAGATGTCCTTGTCGATGTTCTGCCGAAGGACGTGCACGGCATCGACAGCCGTCACACTGTCGTCGAGCGCCTCGTTGAGTGCGCGGATGGCAGCGTCCTGCGACTTGTATTTGCCCCTCACTTTGTCGGGGCAATAGAATTCGATGGAAGTGGGCACCGCCATGTTATAGACGTGGAGACGTCCACCCAATTCCCGTTGGTAGTTGTTCAACATCTTGGCAAACTTAATGCCACACTTGGGGCCACCACCGAATGCCATCAACGCCCTCACATTTTCGCCCGTGCCCACTATCAGGATGCCCGCATTGGCAATCTTTGCCTTGTCTGCCGCCATGGGGTTTTCGGGAAGCACTTCTTCTGGTTCCACCGTCTCCTTCGGTTCTTCAGCGGGAACTTCCTCCGCAGCGGTTTCCTCCCCCGCCGACTCAGCCGCATGAAAGACGATGTTGTCGCTGCCCGTATCGAGCCGTATGCCATGTTTCAAGTACATGCTCATCGACATCAACTCTTCACGGAACGGTTCGCTGTCACTGTACCACGACGACACCTCGGCGGTGAAGGAGCCATCCGCCAACCGCTCAGGGGAGAATTGGGGGAAAGTGGCAAGGTCGCGCTTCTCCAACAGCGACACCTCGCTTCGAGGGAAGGTGTTGAAGACGTAGGCAATGCCCAAAAACATCACCGCGACGAGGGCAACATAGAGGTGGTTGTGATTCATCGTTGCTCGAGATAATGGTTATACATCCTTGCCGTGGCGGGGGTGTAGGCATGGACGATATTGTTGGCAAAAAGGATGTCGGTGACGGCATGGCCGTTGATGTAATCGACAATATTGCCGGTGAAGTAGCGGCAGTCGATGACATGCACCTCTTCGAAAGAGTAGAACAGGTAGCCCGGCAAGGCATTGCCGTAACTGTCCTTGAGGATGAGCAGCCGCCTGGGAGCCGGTCCAAATGCCCTCACCCGCGTATTATTGCTGTCCCCGCCCATAAAGGTACTGTAGGCCTGTCCGCTGCCGTCCTTGTATTTCCTAAAGAAGTTCACCTCCTGAGGTCCCACCTGTGCCACCACGTTCCGGCGCGACTTGTCGAGCGTGTAGGTGACGGCGGTGGTCACATAGTCGGTGTCGCGGGGAGTGTAATAGACGAATTCCTCTGGAAAGCGCCCCACCCTCTGGTCTTTCGACCATTTCGCCATCGTACCCACAAAGCCACTGACGACGCAAGTGTCGTAATGCTCCAGTCCCTTGAAGGGGACACCCGCCACCTGGGCGAAAGTGCGGGCGGCATAGAAACCGCCAAGAGGAGCCCAATGGTGGTCGGTGCGCATGCAGATAGGCTCGTCGCGGTGCGCCATCAACGTATCTCGCACGGGAATGCTCTTCACCTCGGGCAAAAGTTGGGAATAGATATGTTCGATGGCAGGTTGCTGCGGTTTCGACCACGCCTCCGTCTGCTCGTCGCCATACATCTCTATGGCAGTGGGTATCACCATGCAATAGACATTGACGCGCCCCTGCAAGGTCGTATAGTATCTGTTGACGGCCAGCGCGTAGTCGGTGCCCCTTTCCGGCAGGCCGCTGAATGTGCCCATCGCCCTGATGTTGCGCCCGCTCCCCATGACGACGATGCCCGAGGCGGTGCGGCGGGTCTGCGCCGTCGATGTCAGGCAGATGGCGGCAAGGCAAAAGGCAATCACGCATTTTATGGTATGTATCATGAATCTCGAATGTTAGAAACGGGTATATATGAAAGCATTGTTGGTGGCCCCCACGAGCAAGGCGGTGCTGACAGCCAGCAAGACCGCCGATGCCGTGAACCTATAGACAAGCATCAAACTACCATGGAGGAAAGCATGGCGGTCGGCGAGTCGATCGAACCAGCCCTCCATCCACCGGCGCAACGGCAGACAGAAGACGAGAGCCGCCACCCACAAGTAGAAGTAATTGAAAATGGCCGATTCGGTGTGAAAGTCATGGAAGGCAGCACATTGCCCCACCGACACGCGGAAGAATTGCTGCATCGCATGAAAATCGTCGAAATAGAAGATTCCCCACCCCGCCACTACAATGAGCAGGCAGTAGAGGTGGAGCAAGAGGCGTGGCACCCGCTGGTGGAAACGCAGCAAGGTGTACTTCTCCACCATCACGATGAGACCGAAATACAGGCCCCAGATGACGAAGTTCCAACTTGCCCCGTGCCACAGACCGGTGAGGAACCAGACAATCAGAATATTGAGCGGTTGGTGCCTTCTGTTGCCGCCCAAGGGGATATAGACATAGTCGCGGAAGAAACTGCCCAAGGAGATGTGCCAGCGCCGCCAGAAGTCGGTGATGCTGTCGCAGCAATAGGGATGGTTGAAATTCTCCCTGAAATGGAAGCCCAAGCATCGTCCGATGCCGATAGCCATGTCGGAATAGCCCGAGAAATCGAAATAAATCTGCAAGGTGAAGGCGGCAATGCCCACCCACGCCCCTGTGGTGGTGAGGGAGCCGAAGCCGTCGTGCAGCAGTTGTCCGGAAATCTCGGAGAGTTGGTTGGCGAAGATGACTTTCTTGCCCAAGCCAACAAGAAACCGAAACAGACCGTCGGCCAAGTCGGATGCCGTGACACGGCGATGGGTGATTTCCTTGGCGATGGAGCCATAGCGCACGATAGGCCCGGCGATGAGTTGCGGGAAGAGCGACACATAGAGCAACAGTCCACCAAAATGGCGCTGCACGGGCGACTCGCGTCGATAGACATCGACGAGATAGGAGATGGACTGGAAGATATAGAAACTGATGCCGATGGGCAACCGCAAATCGAGGATGGGCACGTTGATGCCCAGCCCCGTCAACTCATGGGTGATAAACCCCGCATACTTGAACAAGCCAAGGATGAAGATATTGTTGAACACCCCCACCGTGAGCGCCACCTTGCGGTGAATGCCCTGTGAACCGGCGATGCCGATGCCGGCAAAGTAGTTGACGAGGACACTGGCCAACATCAACAACACATATACCGGTTCGCCCCATGCATAGAAGATAAGTGAAAACAGCACGATGATGGCATTCCTCACCACGACAGACTTGCCAATCCACTTGTCTATCAAGCCAGCAAGGAGGTAGCAGACCAGAAAAGCCGGCAGGAAGACATATAGGAAAAACAAGTCGGAGAAAACCATTTCTGCTGTAGGTGTTATTGTTGCGCTTCACGATTCCGCAAGGGAAACGAGGTTCAAGGTTGGAGCATGCGACTGATGACGCGGGTGAGATGTTCGCCATTGCGGCGTGCACCATACTCGTTGGTATGGATGCCATCCTGTGTGCGGGTCTTTTTCTGGTTCTCCATCTCCACCTCGATGAACTCCGGCCCGTCCTGGCGCACGGCATAGGCGCCCAACCAGTTGGCGCTCCGCTCTATGAGGTTGCCTGCCTTCTGGATTAACTCTTCGGGGATGCAGGTGGCCTGCATGGGTGTGAGCAGGAATATCTTTGCCTCGGGGTACCACTCCCGCAACCGACCGCAACTATAGCCCACGGCCTCGGGCAATGAGCGGATGTCTCCTATGGGCTTGCGCATGATGAAGTCGAGGCTGTCCGCAAGGATGACGGCGGACTTGGAGAAAGCATCCTTGCGCGAGTCCACAAACCAAGCGTCGTTGGTGCCGGCAGCGATGATGATGAGCCCCGGGGCGGGCTGTTGCCCTTTCTGCACGGCATCGCGAAGCCTCAGCACTTGGTTGTAAATCACATTGTTGTCGCTCAATTTCCCCGTGTTTTCCTCGGTGTCTTCCTTCGTCTGGGCGGTGTGCGTCCATGTCGCGCCGCTACGGGCGTAACTGCGGCACGAGAGCGGTTTGAAACTAAGTTTGAACCATTTGCTCCAACCTTTCGACTGCGAGCAGTCATCCCCTCCGATGGAGGTGTTGGAGTCGCCGAGAATGACGACATGCATGTCATGCTGTGCCAACAAGGGTGCAGCCATGAAAATGGGCAATAAAGCCGTCAACATCAATCTTTTTATCCCTTTCATATCCATCATATTATTTGAAGTGGCAAAGTTACGGATAGTCGAGCGGAGAACAAAAAGAACTCGTTCTTTTTTATCCCGAGACGGAGTAACTTCGTCGCAAAGTGGCAAAGTTAATGCAAACCAAATGGATTACAAAATAAAATGACGAATTTTAGGAGGCTATAAGTTTTTTTATACATCTTCCATAGGAAAGAGGCTCACGCATAGCCGCATAAACATGTCGTTTGGATTCATCAACTTGGGAAGCAGTGGCGACAAATGGTCTCTATCTGAAATGCTCAGATAACAATCTTTCAATTTCCACTCACTCATACCTCTTCCTCCTTTCGTTTATCCATCACCTCAT
>CAMKSZ010000184.1 GCA_946415525.1 uncultured Prevotellaceae bacterium
TGGTGCGCTTGCCTTCACTGTTTGCAATCACTACTGGCTCGTTGCCCTCGAATACCGATACGCACGAGTTGGTTGTTCCTAAGTCAATTCCAATAATCTTTCCCATTGTTGTATTTTTTTGTTTGTTATTAATCGAGTTAGCGTGCAACTGGCTCGGAGCAATGCCCTATGAGCCGTGGTTGCACGCTAACTATACAACAAATGGTGTGCCAAAACTGCCATTCGCTGTGAAAAAATGTCAGTATGTCAGTCGAAGTGGTGCATTCCGTCACTTTTCTTCGGCGATGGCCGCCATGATTTTGGCCTCAATCTCTTCCGACAGTTCGGGATTGTCCTTGAGCAGCGCCTTGGTGGCGTCGCGTCCCTGCGCCAGTTTCGACCCCTCGTAGGAGAACCATGAGCCGCTCTTCTGGATGATGCCATGCTCTACGCCCAAGTCCACCAGTTCGCCAATCTTGGAGATGCCCTCGCCGAAGAGAATCTCAAATTCCGCCTTGCGGAAGGGAGGAGCCACTTTGTTTTTCACCACTTTCACGCGCACTTGGTTGCCGATGGCTTGGTCGCCGTCCTTGAGGGTGGTGACGCGCCGGATGTCGATGCGCACGCTGGCGTAGAACTTCAGAGCGTTGCCGCCGGTGGTGGTTTCGGGGTTGCCGAACATCACGCCGATTTTCTCGCGCAACTGGTTGATGAAGATGCAGCAGGTGTTGGTCTTGGAGATGGTGGCGGTGAGTTTGCGCAGGGCCTGGCTCATCAGTCGGGCTTGGAGGCCCACCTTGTTCTCGCCCATGTCGCCCTCGATTTCAGACTTGGGGGTGAGGGCGGCGACGGAATCGACCACGAGCACGTCGATGGCTGCCGAGCGGATGAGTTGGTCGGCGATTTCGAGAGCCTGTTCGCCGTTGTCGGGCTGCGAGATGAGCAGGTTATCCACATCTACGCCCAAATGGGCTGCATAGAAGCGGTCGAAGGCGTGCTCGGCGTCGATGAATGCGGCGATGCCGCCACGTTTCTGCGCCTCGGCGATGATGTGGATGGCGAGGGTGGTCTTGCCCGACGACTCGGGGCCGTAGATCTCGATGATGCGGCCGCGCGGCACGCCGCCCACGCCGAGAGCAGCGTTGAGCCCGATGCTGCCGGTAGGTATCACATCGACGGCTTCCACCTGTTGGTCGCCCATTTTCATGATGGAGCCTTTGCCGAAGTCTTTCTCTATCTTGGCCATGGCGGCTTGCAAAGCCTTGAGTTTGCCTTCCTGGGGATTGCCGTCAATGGGTGTGGTTTCTTTCTTTGCCATAGAATGTTTGGAAATGTTTTATTGTATATAATATATGTGTATTACAGTGTTATTTTCAACAATAATTTATTTCAACACGAATTTCCACGAATTAATCAAAAATTTCTATTGAAATGGACGTAAGCCATTAGATTCTCCAATTTTAAACGTCCACAAATTACAATTAATGAATAATTACATGGTAATTATATGTTTTAATAATATTCATTGAATGGTTACATTACAGTTCGAGGTCGCCGTCGAACACCTCGTGCCAGGGCAGTCCTTTCTCGTTGAGCAGTGCCATGAAGGGGTCGGGGTCGAACTCCTCGACGTTCCACACGCCCGGGCGGCACCAGATGCCCTTGACGAGCAGCATGGCGCCAATCATGGCAGGCACGCCGGTGGTGTAACTGACGCCCTGCATGCCGGTCTCTTGGTAGGCGGCTTGGTGCGAGCAGTTGTTATAGACGTAGTAGGTGCGCTCTTTGCCGTCCTTGATGCCCCGGATGCGGCAACCGATGCTCGTCTCGCCCTCGTAGTTCTCGCCCAGTTCCTGCGGGTTGGGCAGCACGGCCTTGAGGAATTGCAGCGGCACGATTTTCACCCGTGCGGTCTTCGTGGGGTCGTCGGCGAGTGGGGCCTCATACACGATTTCGTCGATGCGGCTCATGCCGATGTTCTGTATCACGTCGAGGTGCTTGATATACTGTTCGCCGAAGGTCATCCAGAAGCGAGCCTGCTTGATGGTGGGGTAGTTTTTCACCAGGCTCTCCAGTTCTTCGTGGTGGAGCAGGTAACTCTCGCGCGGCCCGATGTTGGGGTAGGTGAGGGGCTTGTGAATCTCTAATGGTTCGGTCTCAATCCACTGTCCGTCTTTATAGTAGAGTCCTTTCTGCGTGATTTCCCTGATGTTGATTTCGGGGTTGAAGTTGGTGGCGAAGGCCTTGTGGTGGTCGCCGGCGTTGCAATCGACGATGTCGAGGTATTGTATCTCGTCGAAGTGGTGCTTGGCGGCGTATGCCGTGTAGATGCTGCTCACGCCCGGGTCGAAGCCGCAGCCGAGGATGGCGCACAGTCCAGCCTGTTCAAACCGCTCCTTATACGCCCATTGCCACGAATATTCGAAGTGGGCTTCGTCCTTGGGTTCGTAGTTGGCGGTGTCGAGGTAGTGGCATCCGCAGGCCAGGCAAGCCTCCATGATGGTGAGGTCCTGATAGGGCAGGGCGAGGTTAATCACCAGTTCGGGCTTGTAGTCATTAAACAGTGTCTTGAGTTGCTCCACGTCGTCGGCATCCACCTGTGCGGTCTTGATGTCGAGGTCGTAGCCTGCCTTGTGGATGGCCGCCACGATGTTGTCGCACTTCTTCTTGGTGCGGCTGGCAATCATGAATTCGGTGAATACGTCTGCGTTCTGCGCGATTTTGAACGCTGCCACGGTGGCCACGCCACCTGCGCCAATCATCAATACTCTGCTCATTTTGATTGTTGGTTGATGGGTTGTTTGATGGTTTTTTGATGGTTGTGCAGCCGGATGCTGCGGTTATGCTGTGGGCAGTTCGTCGCTCCTGATGCCCAAGGCGCTCATGAGCGAATAGCCTAAGATTTCTTGTCGGAAGTTGCCGCCTGGCATGGGTTGCATGGCCAGCACGGTGATGCGCTTGTCGTCGCCGGCATGGCGGAGGGCGGTGCGCACGGTGTCGTAGTCGTCTTCGTCGGGCACTACGACGATGCGCTTCACCTCCTGGGCGGCGGCAGCCAACCGTAGCGTGTCGGCCAACAAGTCGCCGCGGGTGATGATGGCTTCCTCGCTGAGCGTGCTGATGGCAAACTCGCCGAGGTTGTCGCGGAATGCCTTGCCGTCGAGTTCCTCCTTGAAGTGACTGGGGGTGAAGTAGTCGAGCCGCTCCTTTCCCTTGCTGTGCACGAGGGCCACCTGTGTCTGGTCGTTGCCTTCGGCGATGCCGCCGTCGAGGGCGAGACAGTCAATCCAGCGGGCGAAGTCGGCATTGGGAATGCGCCGCCCGATGATGCGCTCGAAGTTGACGATGAGGTCGAACGCCACGCGGTCGGCGAAGTCGGCATCGATGATGATCATGTTGTCGCAGGCGACGGTCGGGCGTGTTTTTTCGTTGTTCATAGGCACAAAGTTACGCATTATTTTCAGAAAACCATCCCTATGGGGCAAAATTTCCTAAAAAAATCGACCGACGGGATGGAATGGCTGGAGCGGTAAGTGCAGCGGGAGCCTAATTACAAACCGGATTCCTTGCGCACGCCAAAGTCCTTGCGGTATTCGTCGTTGATGAGACGGCTCGCCTTATGGCTGTCGAAATGTGTCGGGCAGATGATGAAATCGGGCGCATTGAATGAAAGGAAACGTTGGCGATAGAATTGGCGAGGATTTCGCTGCGGCAACATAAAGGCCTTGCTAACCTTTCCCTTGGCATCGACGTGGCTGAAATAGGGTCGGGTGAAGAGGCCGTCGTCGCGACGGGAACTGAGCACGAGCCAGCGCGAGTTTGAACTCCAGTTGTGGAACGATTCCGTATCCTTGGAGTTGGCCCCTGCCATGGGGCGGCTCTCTCCAGTGGAGAGGTCGAGCAGATGGAGGTCGGCCTCATGGTGCCAGATGCTGAACTGTCCGTAGTCGGAGAGCGTGTAGCAAAGGAAACGTCCGTCGTAGGAGGGGCGGGGGAAGGATACCGACTTGTTTTGTGCCACGGCATCGACGATGGTGGCGATACTGTCGCCGAAGTGGCCCGTGGCGGGGTCGAAGTCGATGCGGCAGAGGTTGTAGCGGATGGAGTCGAGTTGATGGCTCCCTTCGGGGAGGGCACGCGCCGCACAGAAATAGAGCGAACGGCCGTCGGCGGAAAAGACGGGGAAGGTCTCATAGACGGCGTCTTGCTTGAGCCGGGGCGTGAGCAGCAGTTCGTTTTTCTCTACGTCATAGACCTGTAGGTCGGAGGCTTCGTCAAAGACCTCTATGCGGTTGCCGTGGGCGCTGTGGAACAACTGGCTCGTGGTGTTGGTGGAATAGGCAATATAGCGGCCCGAAGGATGCCAGTAGGGATAGACGCAGAAGCCGAGTGTCTGGTCGGTCTTGGTGTTGTAGGCGGTGATGGGACCATCGTTCTGGCGCAGCAGTGTGGCGCCATGTGGGCCACGGATATGGAGGCTCATGTCGGCGGGGTTGCCGCGGTTGAAACTATGGCAGTTGACGCAGCCCTCGAATTGGGTGTTCTCTATCAGCGGGCGCTCGTCGAACGAGGAGAGGTCGCGCTCGTAGATGCCCATTTTGCTCCACACCTCGTAGCCTGGTTCGATGAGGCGGTAGCAGATGCCGTAGTCGATGCTGTCGGGACTGACATAGAGCGAGAACGGCCGATAGGTGTGCCACCCGTCGGCATATTTGGCGGATACGGTGACGCTGAGCGAGTCGCCGAGGTTCTGCCCGAGCAGTTCCTGCCAGTCGTCGATGTCGAAATCGACCGATTCCTTGCCTTGGCTGTGCAGGTTGTGTCCGTGGCGGTCTGCGACGACGGCATCGATAAGCACTGCCTCCTCGTCTGCCATGCAAAAGTCGAGGGGGGCGATGTTCGCGGGTATGGTGACGCCGACGTAGTCGGGATAGATGCGGGGCTGGGTGGTCTCCTGCTTTGCGTCGCTGACCGTTTCGGTGCAGGCAGAGAACGACAATAGGGCGAGAAGGGCGTATAGGATTTTTTTCATTGCTCCTGGACGTGAAGTAGTAATTTGGCGTAACTTTCGCGGTCACCCGTCAGCATGTAGTAGGCCTTCAGATATTCGAATGCAAGACGGTTGTCCGTGTTGCTGAAGTAGAGGCTTTCGAGCATGTCGGGGGTCACGTGGTCGCTGAAGTAGAAGTCTTCATCGTAGGCGAACTGGCGCAAGCGGCCGTATTCGGGATGCTTGGCAATCGCCTTTTCGTTCCCTAACAGCGTCAGTGTCTCGTTGGCCCATTCACGATAGAAGAGGGTTTTCTGCAATGCCGTGAGATATTTGCGAGCCACTTCGTAACTGCCGTTGATGAGGTTGGTTTCTGCCAGTCGTTTGTAGCATCGGGCACTTTTCTGGAAGTCGAGAATCGCTTCCTGCACCTCGAATACCGTTCGCTGGGCGACATTGACCATCCCTAATTGATAGAACGCCTCGGCGGTGGGAAGAGGGCTGGTTGCGTCGCGCTCGACATCAGGCAAAAGGCCCAAGATGCCGTTTTGGTTGTATTCGAACAGGTGGTCGGCGAGCAGGCCGTGCATCGCCAAGGCAAGGTTCTGCACCGTAACGCCTATTTGGTTGTTGGGTTTTTCGGCGGCGACGGTTTCAAGTATGCGGTTCCATTGTTGGAAGCGGGCCATGAAGTCGTATTGCATCACCTTTTCTGCCTTGAAATTGCAGTTTTTCCAGACGAGTCCCCCCATGACTATGGCCACCAGCACAAACGAAGCAAGAGTTGCGACATTACGCTTCGAAGCGTTGGCTCTCTTGCGGCTGACACGGACAATGAGTGCGATGACGAAGATGGACAGGGTGGCGGCCCAAAGCAGTGTGGGAAATGCCGTCGGGTAGCGATGGTAATGGATGCCGAACCATAGGCTGCTGGCTGGCACAGGGAGAATATACGACAATACGAAGGGCATGACCACGAGAAGCAAGCACACGCCACGGCGCCATGAATAGTTTGCCTTGGTCCTATCCTCCCCATCAGCCTCCATAGCCTGCAGCAAAAAGAACGCCACATAGACAGGGCCCACCATCCAATAGAGTAGGGGAACGGCGGCTATGAGCAGAATGCGCTTTGTCCAACCGTTTGGCAGCCTGTCGAATGCCCAAGAAGCGAGCAGCGTGAGCAAGACTGCCCAGACACCGCCCAAGAGCGCATTCTCGTCGAGCAGGAAGAGCCAGAGCAGGAACGAAGGCACAAAACTCAGGCCATAGAGCCAACCACTGTTCCGCTCTGCCGTTTGGCTCGCCCATGAATTGACCAACCGGAGTGTCAGCAACTGCACCGCAGATAGCAGGATGGCAATGATAAGCGCGCCCACCCAGGCGTAAAGGAAAAACTGCGTGCAGAATCGTCCCAACAGGTCGGCCATGCCGCCCGGCAGTTTGACAACGTCCCAGACGTAGGTGCTGTCGAAGAGGAAGAGTTGATACTGCTCCTGATAATGCAGATGATGGGGATAGGCCCCCCCGAAAAAGAGGAGAACCGCCACACCGAATAGGAGCGTGTATAATAGATGTAAATGCTTCATTTCGACTTAACGGTCAAATACCTTGCTGAACTCATCGACGCTGATTTTGACAGGCTCGACCATGAACTCCGGACGGTTGTAACTCTTCAGAAGGCTGATATGCAGTTCGGGGTCTTCCTGAGGCATGAGGAAGGCCTTTTCCACTTTCCCGTTGTTGAAATAAGCAAAATAGACACGGCTGTAGTTGTCGTCGTCACGACGGCTGGCACACATAATCCAATGCCCGTTGCTCGACCATGAGGGGTAACTGTCGGAATAGCCTTCGCTGTTGAGAAGGGTGAGGTCGATGGTAGAAGATGTTTCATAGGTGAGGGCTGTGCCGGTATATTGGGCCATCGGGATGCAAACAATGTCGGCGTCGTGGTGCCTGCTGTGGAAACAGCCATACTGACCTAAGGCAAACAGCAGGTAGCGGCCGTCGGGGCTGATGCGTGGCAACGAGACGCTCTTGTCGGACGAGGCTGCGTCATACACCAACTCCTCTTCTCCAAAGCCGTGCGATGCTAAATCAAACGAACGGCGATAGAGGTTGTATTGTGTTTTCGGATAGGTGGTCCTGATATCCTTGTCGCGCATCTCTTCGGGAAGCGGGACCGACTTGCAGTAATAGAGGTATTTGCCGTCGGGCGACCAGGTAGGATACACCTCCA
>CAMKSZ010000185.1 GCA_946415525.1 uncultured Prevotellaceae bacterium
TCCAACAACAAGTATTCCGTCGTGTCGGCCATGCGTGGCGCCGTGCAGATGATTTCCTACGAGATATCGCTCTGCCTCTGCCTCATCACCGCCGTCATCCTCACCGGAACGCTCCAGATTAGCGGCATCGTGGAGGCACAGACCGGTCCGTGGCAGTGGCTCATCTTCAAGGGCCACATCCCCGCCATCATCGCCTTCCTCACCTTCCTCGTGGCAGGCAATGCCGAGGCCAACCGTGGCCCGTTCGACATGGCAGAGGCAGAGAGCGAGTTGACCGCCGGCCACCACACCGAGTATTCCGGCATGGGCTTCGGTTTCTTCTATTTGGCAGAGTACCTCAACCTCTTCATCATCTCCGGCGTCGCCACCACCATCTTCCTCGGCGGTTGGGCACCGGTCAACATCGGCATCGAGGGCTTCGATAACTTGATGAACTACATCCCCGGCATCATCTGGTTCATGGGCAAGACGTTCTTCATCGTCTGGCTGCTGATGTGGGTGAGGTGGACCTTCCCCCGTCTCCGCATCGACCAAATCCTGAAGTTGGAGTGGAAATACCTCATGCCCCTCTCACTGCTCAATCTGGTGCTGATGACCATCGTCGTGGCCTTCGGACTCCACTTCTAAGAAACCAAGTCTTTCAGACAACAACAACATCAACGCAAAATGGAAAACAAATCATATTTTGGCGGTATCGCGGAAGGCATGAAGACTTTGGTCGTGGGCCTGAAAACCACCCTCGTGGAATATTTCACACCGAAGTCCACTGAGCAATATCCCGAAAACCGCAAGACCACGCTGCATGTCGCCAAGCGCCATCGCGGGCGTTTGGTCTTCAAGCGTGGCGAAGACGGCGCCCACAAGTGCGTGGCCTGCACGATGTGCGAGAAGGCCTGCCCCAACGGGACCATCAAGATTGTCTCGGAGATGCGCACCGACGAGGCCACCGGCAAGAAGAAGCGCGTGCTTTTGGACTACCAGTACGACTTAGGCGACTGTATGTTCTGCCAGTTGTGCACCAATGCTTGCAACTTCGACGCCATCGAGTTCACCAACGATTTTGAGAACAGTGTGTTCGACCGCGGCTCGCTTGTGCTGCACCTCGACAAGGAAGTCTATGAGGGAGGCTCTCTGCCCCAACTCATCGACGGCGGCGCACCGCTCACCATCGGTAAGTTCAACACCAAAACAAAGTAAGGATTATGGCTAATATCGTCATGTTTTGCATTTTGGCCGTCGTCATTCTCGGCTCGGCCATCTATTGTGTCTCCACCAAGAGCATCATGCGGGCAGCCACCTTCCTGCTTTTCGTGCTCTTCGGCGTGGCAGGCATTTATTTCCTGCTCGACTACACCTTCCTCGGCGCAGCGCAAATCAGCGTTTACGCCGGCGGCATCACGATGATCTACATCTTCGCCATCCAACTCGTCTCCAAGCACACGCTCCAGGGCATTACCGAGCGCATCCGCGGGAGCAAGATGGTGGCAGGCTGTCTGGCCTCCTTGGTCGGATTCGCCATGGTGCTGTTCATCCTTCTCAAGCAACAGTTCGTCAGTATGGCCATCCCCAATGCGGAGGTGCCGATGAATCTCGTCGGCGACACCCTCATGGGTTCGGAGAAATACCAGTATGTGCTCCCCTTCGAGTTCATCTCGCTCTTCCTCTTGGCTTGCATCATCGGCGGAATCGTCATTTCAAGAAAGGACAAGTAACATGATACCTGTAGAATATTTCCTTATCCTCAGCACCTTGTTGTTCTTCATAGGTGTTTTCGGGTTTGTGACGCGTCGCAACCTTATCGCAATGCTTATCTCCGTGGAGCTTGTCCTCAATGCTGTTGACATCAACTTCACCGTGTTCAACCGGTTGCTCTATCCCGGGCAACTGGAGGGCTTCTTCTTCACGCTGTTCTCCATAGGCGTCGCCGCCGCCGAGACAGCCGTTGCAGTGGCAATTATCATCAATGTCTATCGCCGGTTCCACAGCGACCAGGTGAACAGTATTGAAAACATGAGACTATAATTTAAATCATCTGAAGACATGGATTACAGTTATGCTTTTCTGATACTTCTCCTGCCCGCGTTGTCGTTCCTCTTCATCGGCCTTTGCGAGGACAAGTTGTCGCACAAGGTCGCCGGACTGATCGGCACCACCGTCTTGGGCATTGTCACCGTGCTGTCCTACTATACGGCGTTCACCTATTTTGGTGCAGGGCGCCTCGCCGACGGCACTTTCGCCACCTTCGTGCCCTATAACTTCACCTGGCTGCCCTTGGGTCGCCTGCATTTCGACATGGGCATCCTGCTCGACCCCCTCTCCGTGGTGATGCTCATCGTCATCTCCACGGTCAGTTTGATGGTGCACATCTATTCCTTCGGCTACATGCACGGCGAGAAAGGATTCCAGCGCTACTACGCCTTCCTCTCGCTGTTCACCATGTCGATGCTCGGACTGGTGGTCGCCACCAACATCTTCCAGATGTACCTGTTCTGGGAGTTGGTGGGTGTCAGTTCCTACCTGCTCATCGGCTTCTACTATCAACTCCATGCAGCGGTCGCCGCTTCGAAGAAGGCATTCATCGTCACCCGTTTTGCCGATATGTTCTTCCTCATCGGTATCCTCATCTTCGGCTACTACACCGAGTCGTTTAGTTTCTCGTTTGTGCCCAATGTGGTCATGGGCGACGGCACCACGCCGTTCTTGGCTTGCAATGCAGCCAAGGCGATGACAGCCGCCGGCTTCATCCTGCCCACCGCCCTCGTGCTGATGTTCATCGGCGGCGCCGGCAAGAGTGCCATGTTCCCGTTGCACATCTGGCTGCCCGACGCCATGGAAGGTCCGACTCCTGTGTCGGCCCTCATCCACGCCGCCACGATGGTGGTCGCCGGTGTCTTCCAGTTGGCCCGCATGTTCCCGCTCTGGATAGAGTATGCTCCCCAGGCCATGAGCATTGTGGTGTGGGTGGGTGTCTTCACCGCCTTCTACGCCGCCGCCGTCGCCTGTGCGCAGACCGACATCAAGCGTGTGCTCGCCTTCTCCACCATCTCGCAGATTGCCTTCATGATGGTGGCCATCGGTGTGTGCCTGCCCGGTCACCACGGTGCGCTGTTCGACAACCACGCACAGTTGGGCTACATGGCAGGTATGTTCCACTTGTTCACCCACGCCATGTTCAAGGCTTGCCTCTTCCTCTGTGCCGGTTGCATCATCCATGCCGTGCACTCCAACGAGATGGCGCTCATGGGCGGGTTGCACAAGTACATGCCCGTCACGCATGTCACGTTCTTGATCAGTTGCCTTGCCATCGCCGGCATCCCCTTCTTCTCGGGATTCTGCTCCAAGGACGAGATCATCACCGCTTGTTTCGCCTATAGTCCCGTGGTGGGCTGGATCATGACCGGCATTGCCGCCATGACCGCCTTCTATATGTTCCGTCTCTACTACGGCATCTTCTGGGGCACCGAGAACAAGGAGGCCCACGAGCACCACACGCCGCACGAGGCACCGCTGACGATGACCATCCCGCTCATCGTGCTCTGTGTCATCACCATGGGTGTGGGCATCTACTCCACTTTGGCAGGCTTCTTGGGATGGGGCGGCAACTTCGGCAGTTTCGTGTCAGCCACTGGCCAGGACTACACCATCCACTACGACACTCAGATTGCCGTGACATCGACCATCGTCGCCATCATCAGCATCGCCATCGCCACCTACATCTACAAGGGCGAGCAGCAACCCATCGCCGACAGGCTCTATGCTGCCATGCCCCGTCTGCACTATGCAGCCTACAGGCGCTTCTTCATGGACCAAGTGTGGCTCTTCGTCACCCACAAGATTATCTTCAACCTCGTTTCCAAACCCATCGCATGGTTTGACCGTCACGTCATCGACGGCACGTTCAACTTCATGGCTTGGGGCACGAGCGAGGCAGGCGAGAGCATACGCAGTTGGCAGAGCGGCGACGTCCGCCAGTATGCCGTCTGGTTCCTCACAGGCTCCGTGGCCATTACCTTAATCCTGTTATGTGCATTGTAAAAGACTGAAGAAATGAGTATATTGACTATTTTCGTTATTATTCCCGTCCTGATGCTGCTGGGCCTTTGGTTGGCCCGCAACCTCAATCAGGTGCGTGGCGTGATGGTCGTGGGTGCCTCGTTGCTGCTCCTGCTGTCCATCTATCTGACCGTTGACTTCATTCAACTCCGCCAGACGATGCCCGCCGACCAGTACCCGATGCTCTACACCGCCAGCCATGTGTGGTTTGCCCCGTTGCATATCTGCTATTCCGTGGGCGTCGATGGCATCTCGGTCGTCATGCTGCTCCTTTCGAGCATCATCGTTTTCACCGGCACGTTTGCCTCTTGGCAACTCAAGCCGCTCACCAAGGAGTATTTCCTCTGGTTCACGCTGCTGAGTTCGGGTGTCTATGGCTTCTTCATCAGCACCGACATGTTCACCATGTTCATGTTCTACGAGGTCGCCCTTATCCCGATGTACCTGCTGATTGGCGTGTGGGGTAGTGGTGCCAAGGAATATTCAGCCATGAAACTGACGCTGATGCTGATGGGCGGTTCCGCCTTGCTCATCCTCGGCATCCTCGGCATTTATTTCTTCAGTGGCGCATCTACGATGGACGTGGTGGAGATTGCCAAGAACAACAGTCTGCCCGGCATGGCCATCCCCGACCATGTGCAGAACATCCTCTTCCCGTTCGTCTTCATCGGTTTCGGCGTTCTTGGAGCCTTGTTCCCGTTCCACACATGGAGCCCCGACGGTCACGCTTCGGCGCCGACAGCCGTCTCCATGCTCCACGCCGGCGTGCTGATGAAGTTGGGTGGCTATGGCTGCTTCCGCATCGCCATGTACCTGCTTCCCCATGCAGCACAGCAACTCTCTTGGATTTTCATCATCCTCACCACCATTTCCGTGGTCTATGGCGCCCTCTCCGCCTGTGTGCAGACCGACTTGAAGTATATCAACGCCTACTCGTCGGTGTCGCACTGCGGCCTGGTGCTGTTCGCCATCCTGATGATGACCCGCACCTCGTGCACCGGTGCCATCATCCAGATGCTTTCCCACGGTCTGATGACGGCCCTCTTCTTTGCGCTGATTGGTATGATCTACGGCCGCACCCACACCCGCGACGTGCGCAAGTTGGGCGGTCTGATGAAAATCATGCCTTTCCTCTCGTTGGGCTACGTCCTTGCCGGTTTGGCTAACCTCGGTTTGCCGGGCTTCTCGGGCTTTGTGGCAGAGATGACCATCTTCGTCGGTTCGTTTGAGAACAACGACATGTTCCACCGCACCGCCACCATCATCGCCTGCGGTTCCATCGTTGTCACCGCCGTCTATATCCTCCGCGTGGTGGGCAAGATCCTCTATCAGAAAGTGGCCGATCCCCACTATGAGGAACTCACCGACGCCACATGGGACGAGCGCGTCGCCGTTTGCTGCCTCATCTTCTGCGTGGCAGGACTTGGTATCTTCCCGCTTTGGGCCAGCAACGTCATCTCCGATGCAGTGGCTCCCATCCTCAGTGTCGTAAATCCATAAATTCTGAAGCGATATGAATTACAGTCAATTTCTAAATATGGTTCCGGAAGCCGTTCTCGTGGCTATCCTGATTGGCATTTTCATTGCAGATTTCGCATCCGCGAAGGATGAGCGGCGCTCGTGGTTCAATCCCCTCGTCTGTGTCTATATGGCCGTGCTGACCTTGGTCTGTGTGCTCCCGTTGGAGCCGAAGACCGCCTTCGGTGGCATGTACGTCACTTCCAATGCCGTCAATGTGATGAAGGCCATCCTCTCGTTGGCATCGCTCATCGTGGTCATCATGAGCCGTCGCTGGATTACCACCGAGGAGAGCAAGTATCGCGAGGGTGAGTTCTACATGCTCGTGGTGTCCACCCTGCTCGGTATGTTCATGATGATGTCCGCCGGACATTTCCTCATGTTCTACCTCGGTCTGGAGATGGCCTCCATCCCCATGGCCTGCCTCGTCGCCCTCGACAAGCACCGCAACAACTCCGCAGAGGGTGCTGCCAAGTACATCCTCACCGCTGCTTTCTCCAGTGGCGTGATGCTCTTCGGCATCTCCTTCCTCTACGGCGCCTGCGGCACGCTCTATTTCACCGATGTGGTGACCAAGTTGCATGCCGACATGCTCACCGTGATGGGCATGGTGTTCTTCTTCAGCGGCTTGGGCTTCAAGATTTCGCTCGTTCCGTTCCACTTCTGGACAGCCGACACCTACGAGGGTGCTCCCACCGTCGTGACGGGCTATCTGAGTGTGGTTTCGAAGGGTGCTGCCGCCTTCACCTTCATGGCATTGCTGTTCAAGGTGTTCCCGGCTCTCTACACCGAGTGGCACTATTTCCTCTACATCGTCATCGTGCTGAGTATCACCGTGGCCAACCTCTTTGCCATCCGTCAGAAAGACCTCAAGCGATTCATGGCGTTCAGTTCCATCTCACAGGCCGGCTACATCATGCTGGCTGTCGTGGGTGAGCAGACCGTGGGTATCACCGCCTTGTCGTTCTATGTGCTGGTGTATGTGGTGGCCAACTTGGCAGTGTTCAGCGTCATCAATGTAGTGGAGCAGAACAATGGCGGTACCACCAACATGGATTCTTACGACGGTTTCTACACCACCAACCCGCGCCTGTCGTTCCTCATGACGCTCGCGCTGTTCTCGTTGGCTGGCATCCCGCCGTTTGCCGGCATGTTCAGCAAGTTCTTCGTGTTCATGGCAGGTGTTAGTGGCCATACTTTCGACAACACGGTCGGACAGTTGGCTTACATCGTCGTGTTCATTGCCTTGGTCAACACCGTGGTGAGTCTCTACTACTATCTGCTCATCGTCAAGGCGATGTATATCAAGAAGACAGAGACTCCGCTGCCCACTTTCAAGAGCGACTTCAACACCAAGTTGGCTTTGGCTCTCTGCACCGCAGGCATCGCCTTCTTCGGCGTGGCGAGCGTCATCTACGAGTGGATCTACGCTGCGGCGGATAAATTCTGAGTTTTTGGAGGTTTTTTAAAAGGAGTTAAGGAGTTAAGGAGTTTGGGAGTTTAGACAATACTCTTATTAACATAGGGGTTTAGACAATACTCTTGCGAACTTAGGGGTTTGGACAATAGCCTTGCCATTCGCCTGCTTCTATCCTCTTCTTAAATCCAAGGAATAAAAA
>CAMKSZ010000186.1 GCA_946415525.1 uncultured Prevotellaceae bacterium
TACAAGGTGCTCAACCTCTTCATCTGCGGCATCGGCACCGTGGGCAGCAAACTCATCGAGCAGATTCGGTCGCAATACGAGCAACTGAAGGAGAACAGCCGTCTGAAACTCAACGTGGTGGGCGTAGCCAGTTCACGCAACGCCATCTTCTCACGCGACGGCATCGACCTCGACCATTATAAGGAACTGCTCTCGCAGTCGGAACCCAGCGACAACAAACGGTTGCACGACGAGGTGATTGGCATGAACATCTTCAACAGCGTCTTCGTCGATTGCACCGCCAGCCGCGACGTGGCCCGCCTCTACCAATCGTTCTTGGAGCACAACATCAGCATCATCGCCGCCAACAAGATAGCCGCGTCGTCGGACTACGACACCTACCGCAAACTGAAACTCACCGCCCTGCAGCGTGGCGTGAAATTCCGCTATGAGACCAACGTAGGCGCCGGACTTCCCATCATCGGCACCATCAACGACCTATGCAACTCCGGCGACAAAATCCTCAAGATTGAAGCCATCCTCAGCGGCACGCTCAACTTCATATTCAACGAAATCTCCGCCACCGTGCCTTTCTCCGAGACCGTCAGGCGCGCCAAGCAATTGGGCTATAGCGAACCCGACCCACGCATCGACCTCAGCGGCACCGATGTGGTGCGCAAACTGGTCATCCTCACCCGCGAAGCCGGCTATCAGGTGGAACAGGAGGACGTGGAGAAACGGCTCTTCGTACCCAACGAGTTCTTCGAGGGCAGCCTCGACGCCTTCTGGGCGCAACTGCCGCAACTCGATGCCGACTTCGAGACCCGCCGCCAGCGATTGGAGGCTGAGGGCAAACGCTGGCGCTTCGTCGCCACGATGGACCACGGCAAGACCAGCGTCGCCTTGCAAGAGGTGCCACAGGGACATCCCTTCTACAACCTGCAAGGTAGCAACAACATCGTGATGCTCACCACCGAGCGTTACCGCGAGTTCCCCATGCTCATCCAGGGCTATGGGGCCGGTGCCAGCGTCACCGCAGCGGGTGTCTTCGCCAACATCATGAGCATCGCCAACATTTAGAGGAGAAAGACATGAAGCACATCATCATTCTCGGCGACGGCATGGCCGACCACGCCATCGAGCGGATAGGCGGACAGACGCCCTTGCAACATGCCGACACTCCCTATATGGACATGCTCGCCCGCAAAGGGCGCACAGGACGGCTCATCACCGTGCCCGAGGGATTCCCTCCTGGTTCAGAGGTGGCCAACACCGCCATTATGGGCTACGACCTCAACAAAGTGTACGAGGGTCGCGGACCGTTAGAGGCGGCCTCCATCGGTTACGAGATGCAGCCCGACGACATGGCGATTCGCTGCAACATCATCTGCCTCGCCGACGGGCGCATTAAAAACCACCACGGCGGACACCTCTCGACCGAGGATGCCGACCAACTGGTGAAATACTTGGACAGTCATTTAGGCAACGACCGCGTGCGGTTCATCACCGGCATCCAATACCGCCACTTATTAGTCATCAAGGGTGGCAACAAGCACATTGTCTGCTCGCCCCCTCACGACCATCCCGACGAGGAATGGCGACCCCTGTTGGTGAAAGCCGGCGACGACCCAGACCCCGTTTCGGGCCGTCTGACGCCGCAAGCCACCGCCGACCTCATCAACGACCTCATCCTGCGCTCGCAGGTCTTGCTGTCGGCTCATCCCATCAATGTGGCACGGCGCGCCGCCGGACACGACGAGGCCAACTCCATCTGGCCTTGGAGTCCCGGCTACCGGCCTTCGATGCAGACCATCGCCCAACTGTTCCCCGAGGTGCGCTCTGGCAGTGTCATCTCGGCTGTTGACCTCATCAAGGGCATCGGACATTATGCCGGACTGCGCATCGTAGAGGTGGAGGGAGCCACCGGCCTCGCCGACACCAACTACGAGGGCAAGGCGGCGGCAGCCATCGACGCCCTGCGCCACGAGGACTTCGTGTTCCTGCATGTGGAGGCCAGCGACGAGGCGGGCCACGACGGCGACCTCGCCCTCAAGATGCGCACCATCGAATACCTCGACCACCGCATCGTCGAACCCATCTACAACGAGGTGAAGACATGGGACGAGCCGGTGTGCATCGCCGTCCTGCCCGACCACCCCACCCCCGTCGAAATCCGCACCCATGTCAACGAACCAGTGCCCTTCCTCATCTGGCACCGCGACATCGTTCCCGACGATGTGGAACGCTACGACGAAGTGAGTTGCGTGCGCGGCGGCTACGGCCTACTGCGACTGGAGCAATTCATGCAAACGCTGATGAATGCCTAACCCACACCCCCAATAGAAAAGCAACAACAATGAAATACTACAGCACCAACAAACAGGCCCCCATGGCCACCCTCCAAGAGGCGGTGGTGAAAGGACTCGCCGGCGACAGAGGACTCTACATGCCCGAGCGCATCAAGCAGTTGCCAAGCAGTTTCTTCGAACACATCGACCAAATGACGTTCCAAGAACTCTCCTACACCGTTGCCGACGCCTTCTTCGGCGAAGACGTGGCTGCCGACGACCTCCGCCGCATCGTTTACGACACCCTTTCGTTCGACTGCCCCGTAGTGCAGGTCGATGACAACATCTATTCGCTCGAACTCTTCCACGGCCCCACCCTCGCCTTCAAGGACGTGGGCGCCCGCTTCATGGCCCGACTGTTGCAATACTTCATCCGCCAGGATGCCGGCGAGCGTGTCAACGTGCTCGTGGCGACCAGCGGCGACACGGGGTCTGCCGTGGCGAACGGCTTCCTCGGTGTCGAGGGCATCCACGTCTATGTGCTCTATCCCAAGGGGAAAGTCAGTCCCATCCAGGAATGTCAGTTCACCACCCTGGGCCGGAACATCACCGCCATCGAGGTCGATGGCGTGTTCGACGACTGCCAGGCGTTGGTGAAGAAAGCCTTCCTCGACCGTCAACTCAACGAGCACATGCGCCTCACCAGCGCCAACTCCATCAACGTGGCGCGCTTCCTGCCGCAGGCTTTCTACTATTTCAACGCCTACGCGCGCATGAAGGCTCTCGGCAAGGCCGACAACATGGTGATGTGCGTGCCGAGCGGCAATTTCGGCAACATCACCGCCGGACTCTTCGGCGTGGAGATGGGTCTGCCCATCCGCCGTTTCATCGCTGCCAACAACGCCAACGACATTTTCTACAACTACCTGCAGACAGGACGCTACGAACCGAAACCGAGCAAACAGACCCTCGCCAACGCGATGGACGTGGGCGACCCCAGCAACTTTGCGCGTGTCTATGACCTCTACGGCGGGTCGCATGAGCGCATCACGTCCTACATCGGCGGTGCCACCTACACCGACGACGCCATCCGCGAGACCATGCGCGAGTGCCATGCCCGCACGGGCTATGTGCTCGACCCCCATGGTGCCTGTGGCTACCGCGCCCTCCGCGAGCAGTTGCGCCCGGGCGAGGCGGGCGTCTTCTGCGAGACGGCGCATCCCGCGAAGTTCAAGGAGAAAGTCGATGAAATCCTCGGCATCGACATCGCCATCCCCGACCGTCTCGCCGCTTTCATGAAAGGTCAGAAACAGTCGGTCGCCATGACTCGCGAATTTGATGATTTCAAAGCCTTTTTGCTTAAGGAATAAAAGCCAAACGGCCGTTTCGCCAACAAAACGAAACGGCCGTTTTTTTTGTGTCTCTCGGCAGCAAAAAAATATAGTTATTTTGATGGTGGGTCGATAATTATTTATTAAATTTGCACGACACAATCCAATACTAATGACCTACATCACGCTGCCCGACACCCACCAGCACCGGCTACCCTTCTACCTCGCCATGGAAGAATACGTGGCCAGGCACTTGGACTTGGACGATGCCTTCTTCACCTGGCAAGTCGGCCCCACCGTGATTTTCGGTCGTAACCAACTAATAGAGAACGAGGTGAACATGGACTACTGCCGCGCCAACGGCATCGCCGCCTATCGCCGCAAGAGCGGCGGGGGATGCGTCTATGCCGACATGGGCAACGTGATGCTGTCGTACATCACCCGCGACGAGAGCGTGAACCTCACCTTCAACCGTTATCTCAACCTCATCGTGCTGCTGCTCCACCGCATGGGCATCGAGGCCCAGGCAAGTCGCCGCAACGACATCCTCATCGGCGGCCGCAAGGTGTCGGGCAACGCTTTCTACCATGTGCCGGGCAAGAGCATCGTCCACGGCACCATGCTCTACGACACCGACCTTCGCCACATGGAGGGCAGCATCACCCCCAATCACGCCAAGTTGGCGAGCAAGGGCGTGAGCAGCGTGCGGCAGCATATCGCCCTGCTCAAGCACCACACCGACATGACGCTCGATGCCTTCATCGCCTTCGCCCGCCACACGCTATGCGACAGCGAACTGTGCCTCGACGGCGAAGCAGTGCGGAAGATACAGGAGATGGAACAGGAATACCTGACCGATGCCTTCATCTACGGGCACAACCCCATGTACACGCTCACCCGCAGCGGTCGCATCGAGGGTGCCGGCGACTTTGAAGTGCGCATGCAGGTGAAGAACGGTGTCGTCAAGGATGTGGACATCAAGGGCGACTACTTCCTCGTGGGCGACCTCGAAGGCGACCTCCTCTCACGATTGAGGGGCTGTCCGCTCCAGCGCGACGCCCTGTTGGGTGCCCTCCCCGAGCGGTTGGACAACACCATCCTCCACCTCGACCGCGACGACCTTATCGAACTAATCTTAAAGCAACAATAAAGTAATGGAAAACAAGAGAACCTGTCTTTACGACAAACACGTGGAATTGGGAGCACAAATCTCCCCCTTCGGTGGCTTCGACATGCCCATCCAGTATTCCTCCATCATCGACGAACATAACGCCGTGCGCCAGCACTGCGGCGTCTTCGACGTCTCGCACATGGGCGAGGTGCGCATCAAGGGCAAGGATGCCGAGCGCTACGTGAACCACATTTTCACCAATGACATCACCGGTGCCCCCGACGGCAAGATTTTCTACGGCATGATGTGTCGCCCCGATGGCGGCACCGTTGACGACCTACTCGTTTACCGCATGGGCGAAGGCGACTTCTTCCTTGTCATCAACGCCGCCAACATCGACAAGGACGTGGCATGGATGCGGGAACATCTCGAAGGCTATGACGTCGAGTTCGACCACTGTTCCGACTATTACGGTCAGATTGCCGTGCAAGGTCCTGAATCCGAGGCGGTCGTCGAGGAGGTGCTCGGCATCGGTTGCCGTGAACTCACATTCTACACCTGCAAGACCATCGCTGTCGATGGCGAGGAGGCTATCGTCAGCCGCACGGGCTACACCGGCGAGGACGGCTTCGAGATTTACGGTTCACACGACTACATCCGCCGCCTGTGGGATGCCCTGATGGCCAGCGGGCGTTGCAAACCCTGCGGACTGGGTTGCCGCGACACCCTGCGCTTCGAAGTGGGCCTGCCGCTGTATGGCGACGAACTGTCGGACGAGATATCACCCATCATGGCTGGTTTGGGCATGTTCTGCAAACTCGACAAGGAAGAGTTCATCGGTCGCGAAGCCCTCGCCCGCCAGAAAGCCGAAGGGGTGGCGCGCCGCATCGTCGGCATCTGCCTCGAAGGCCGTGCCATCCCCCGCCACGGCTATGCCGTGCTGAGTGGCGACCGCCAAGTGGGCGAGGTGACCACGGGCTACAACTCCATCTCCACGGGCAAGAGCGTCTGCATGGCGTTGGTAGAAAGTGAGTTTGCCAAATTGGGAACGCCGCTCGAGATACAGATTCGCAAGAAGACCTTCCCGGGCGTGGTGGTGAAGAAACGCTTCTACGACAAGCACTACAAGAAATAACCTGCATCAAGACAAAACAACAATCATCAAATCATAAAAAGAACAACTATGGCAAAAGTTATTGAAGGTCTCTATTACGCAGAGACACACGAGTATGTACGCATCGAAGGCGAGTATGGCTATATCGGCATCACGGACTACGCCCAAAACGCCCTCGGCACAGTGGTATATGTCGATATGCCAGAAATCGACGACGAGGTGGAAGCCGGTGAGGAATTTGGCGCCGTGGAAAGCGTAAAGGCCGCCAGCGACCTCATCTCCCCCGTGAGCGGCGTGGTGGTGGAAGTGAACGACGCCCTTGCCGACAATCCCGAACTGGTGAATGCCGACCCCTATGCCAACTGGATTATCAAGGTGGAACTCAGCGACAATGCCGAACTCGACAACCTGCTCTCCGCCGAGGACTACGACTCCTTCTGCAAGGAATCATAAGACAAGCATCATGTACAAGTATTTTCCCCATACGCAGGAAGACATCGACGCCATGCTCCAAAAGATTGGCGCCGACTCGCTCGAAGCCCTCTACGACGAGGTGCCTGAGGAGGTGCGCTTCCGTGGCGACTACGACCTGCCGGCTGCCAAGAGCGAACTGGAAATCAGACAGACCTTTGAGCGGCTCTGCCAGCGCAACCAACTCATGACCGTCTTTGCAGGAGCCGGCGTTTACGACCACTACACCCCGTCGGTGGTGCCTAACATCGTGGGGCGGTCGGAATTTCTCACCAGTTACACGCCCTACCAAGCCGAGATATCGCAAGGCACGCTGCACTATATCTTCGAATACCAGAGCATGATGGCAGAACTCACCGGCATGGCCATCTCCAATGCCTCGATGTACGACGGCAGCACCGCTACCGCCGAGGCCGTGCTGATGGCTGTGGCCTCTGCGAAGAAAGCCCGCCGTGTGCTCGTCTCCGCCACCGTCGATCCGAAAGTGGTGGGCGTGGTGAACACCTACGCTCGTTTCCACGGTGTGGAAGTGGCGATGATTGCCGAGCGCGACGGCATGACCGACAAGGCCGACATGGAGAGGCAGTTGGCTGAGGGCGGCATCGCCGGCGTGGTGGTGCAACAGCCCAACCGCTACGGCATCGTGGAGGACTTCGGCGGCTATGCCGACGCCGTCCATGCCCAGAAAGCCCTGTTGGTCATCAACAGCGTGGCGCTCGACCTGACAGTGCTCCGCACTCCAGGCGAATGGGGCGCCGACATCGCCGTCGGCGACGGACAGTCGTTGGGCATCCCGATGTCGTATGGCGGTCCTTATGTGGGTTATCTGTGCTGCACCGAGAAACTGATGCGCAAGATGCCCGGCCGCATCGTGGGCATGAC
>CAMKSZ010000187.1 GCA_946415525.1 uncultured Prevotellaceae bacterium
CCCACACGCTGAACAAGATGGGCGACGTGTACGCCTTCTTCGTGCAGGACAATTTTCCAGCCGACGCCACCTACGGCATGGGCGGCTACGACACGTCGAAAGGCTCGCTGACGGCAGCCTCGCCCGGACAGGTCATCGGCAAGGCCGACGACGGCACGCGCGAAGTGTATCACGGCTGGACGCTGCACTTCGAGGCGGAGTTCATGCGCGGCACGGCATTCGAGCAGCGGTTGCACGACTATCACTACTTCTCCTACAATGTCGCCGAAGCGCTGCATACCACCGAGGGAGAGAAACAGTTGATGTGGCAATTGATGTGGATGATAAGGCGGTTCATCCAGCACCGCGGTCAGTCGCCACAGACCGACCGCATCCTCCAGGACTATATCCTGTTGGTGTGCGACTATGCCTTGTTGTTTTATCAGCGACAATTTCAGGATACCGCCCGCCGACAGGGCGACTTGCTATCGCGATTCCAGCAAGTGCTGGCAGACTACTACGAGCGAGGGCTACAGCGACAGCACGGCCTGCCGGGCGTGAAATATTGCGCCTCCGAACTTTGCCTGTCGCCCAGTTATTTCGGCGATGTGGTGCGAAGTGTTTCTGGCGAGAGCCCCACGCAGGTCATCCAGCGCTTCCTTATCGACCGCGCCAAGAGCCTGCTGGTCAGCGGCCTCACCGTCACCCAGGCTTCCGACGCCCTCGGCTTTGAATACCCCCAGCACTTCACCCGTTATTTCAAGAAACACACCGGCCTTCAGCCCTCGAAATATATCGCCTCGCTGAAGAAACCGTGACAAGTCACTTCAGGTACTGCCGTCCGGACCTCCAAACAAGGTGCTCGACCATTGAACCTATTGCAAAGGCTGTTTGCACTTGCTTTAAAAACAGCCGAGGGTCGACTTCTACTGCATGTTACTCTTAGACAACTTCTGCCACCACCTCAATCTCCACCAACGCCCCTTTCGGCAAGGTCTTGACGGCGACGGCAGAACGGGCGGGGTAGGGGGGTGTGAAAAACTCCGCATAGACACTGTTCATGTCGGCAAAGTCGTTCATGTCGGCCATGAACACCGTGGTTTTCACCACATTGCCCATGGTCAGCCCCACTTCTTCGAGGATGGCTTTGACGTTGGTCAGCGACTGGCGAGTCTGCTCCTTGATGCCCCCTTCGGCGAATGCCCCTGTGGCAGGGTCGATGGGTATCTGGCCAGAAGTAAAGACAAGGTTTCCTACTTGGATGGCTTGGCTGTAGGGTCCGATGGCGCCCGGTGCCTTTGGCGTGGCTATTGCTTTCATATCTTTCCTTTATTATATCGTGTGAATTATTCGAAGACGAAGTCCATGAGGCGGCAGAGCGACTTCTCCTTGGTGTCGGAATGGAAGGTGAAGAAGAGCGCGTGCTTGCCGGCGAGGTCGGCGAGTGCAGGCAGTGCAACGGCCATCTCGGTAGGCTCCTGTGGCATGTCGGCCTTCAGTTCGATGCTGCCCAACAGTTGGCCGCCTTGCGAAGTCCACGGGCGGTCGGCGAGAATGTCGATGCGGCCGTCCACGCCTTCGGGAACGAGCCGTAGCAGCAGGCGCACGTCGGCCTTCCCTTTGGTGCCGTCGAAATTGAAGTATTTGTAGCCCACGATGCTGCCGTCGGTATTGTTCACCACGTGGTTGGTGTTGTTCACCAAGTCATAGGGGGCGTCTTGGCAGGTCTCGGTGCCGTAGGAAGCCTCCACGTAAGAACCGTAGAACGTGTTGTTGGGCCAGTTGTGCTCCGCCACCTTCGGACCGGTGTACCAACAAGCGATGCCCGCCGAGTGACGCTCTGTCGGGTCGAGGCCGCCGAGCGAGAACCCCTCGGAGTTGTACTCGCCCTCCGATATCTCCACCTTTCCGCCGGGGCCTTCCTCCACTTTCACCTCTATGGGTGCCACCATGGCTTGGCGGGCATACTCGTTGAGACCCGTCTGGCGGTGATAGAACACATACCATTGTCCGCCAATCTCGCAGATGCTGCCGTGGGTGTTGCCCGTGACGTTGCCCGAGGCGATGGTGTTGCCCTGCTCGTCGGTCTCGCGGCCGCGGGCGTCGATGATGGTGCCGCCGTAGGTCCACGGTCCCAAAGGTTGGTCGCTATAGGCGTAGGCCAAGGTGTAGTTGGTGTCGGGCAAGCCGAATTCGCCGTCCTTGGTCCAGCGGCTGTAGATGAACACATATTTGTCCTTGATTTTGCGGATGGACGAGGCTTCGAAGAAGCGGAACACCCCCGCCTGGTTGCGGCCCGACACCATGTCCTCCACCACCTTTGCCCCGGGTTTCACCGTGGCCATCGTGGCAGGGTCGAGTTCGGCGGCATACGAGCGCTCAAAGCCCCAGTAGCCATACACGCGGCCGTCGTCATCGACGAAGACGGCAGGGTCGAACTGCAGCACGCCGTCGCTCTTGTTGGGGTCGTCCTTGCTCCAGTTGCACACCTCGAAAGGACCGTTGGGCCGTGCGCTCTTCGCTATCAGACCATTGCGCCCGCCCGCCTGGTCGTTGGGGAATAGGTAGTAGGTCTTGCTGCCGTCGGCTCCCGTGACGAGGGCGACGTCGGGGGCGTAGAGCACATCGGCGGTCTTCGCCGAGTCGAAAGGCTCGCCCTTGGCGTTTTTGTCCACCACGAGTATTACGCCGTCGTAGCGCCAATGGTTGAGGTCGTCGGTGGGCGCCGACCACACCACTTGGTCGCGGCCGCAGTATTCGGTCTTCAGGTTGTCGTGCGAACCATAAATATAGACACGCTGCTTGCCAGGTTGGTCGGGGTCGTCAAACACGTAGGGCTCTCCGTCGGGGATGTGTTCCCACATGGGGAGATAGGGGTTGCCTACGGTCTTGATGATTTCTGCCGTTTCTTTTTCCGCCTGCGGGGCGCACGACAGTGCCATGGCTGCGCAGCAGGCAGCCGTAATGGTGGTGCTCAGGTTGCTGTTTTTCATATTCGTCAGTTTTTCGTTTTGCCAACCCATCTTGGTTAGTCCACGGCAAAAGTAATGAAATTTTTTGATATAGTGATTGCTGTGTGTGATTTTCTCAAAAAAAGCAGGTGCAACACTTGCTTGTTTAGGAAAAAAGCAGTACATTTGCCCTCAGTTATAACTTTATATCAATTACCAAACATTAACCTATGAAACATTTACGACTTTTCGTGGCCGCTATTGCGGTTATGCTCACGATGGGCGCTAACGCATGGGATGGAAGTGCCGGCAAGGTGTACATCCAGAACGTGGGCTCAGGGCTTTATTGGGGCGCCGGAAACTCCTGGAGCACCCAGGCCTCGCTGATGGTGCACCCTGAGTATGTCACCCTCATCGCTGATGGTAGCAACTTCAAGATGGAGTCACAGGTGTCGAACGGCGGCACCGCCTACTATTTCAACGGCGATTACATGGACAATGGCTCGCCCGTCAGCCTCACTTTCACCAAGGTGGGCGACTACTACAACATCACCTCTGGCGACGCCACCTATGGCTACGACGGCCAAAGCACCGTGTTGGGCAATGCCGTTGACCCCCGCACCGAAAACGGACAATGGCGTGTCTTCACAGAGGAGGAACTCATTGCCACTCTCGCCAGTGCCACCGAGAGCAACCCGATGGACGCCACGTTCTTCATCCTCGACCCCAATTTCGGTCGCAACAACCGCAACGCCAAAAGTTGGACACCCACCCTCAAGAAGAATGGCGAGGACACCAACTTCAACGCGGAGGCCTACATGACTTCGTTTGACTTCAAGCAGGAACTCACCGTTCCCAACGGCATCTATCGGTTGCGCGCACAGGCTGCCGTGACCTATCACGACAATCGCACCATCAAGGCATACGATGGCGGCGAGACCCCCGTCATCTACATTGGCGATGCCACTCTCGCCTATTTTGAAATGAAAGATGAGCACAAACTCTCCTCGCAGAGCGCCATGTCAGCAGCCTTCAGCGCCGGCGAGTACACCACCGACTGGTCGGAGCCGGTCAACGTCGCCGATGGCAAACTCGTCGTAGGCACCCGTTGCACGCGTTCCGACATCTGGGCCGTTTGGGACAATTTCGAATTGCAGTATCTCGGCCCCATCGTCGATCTCAGTATCTATATTGAGGCTTATCAAAAGGCACTCGCCGAGGCACGCGAACTGGTGGCCACAGAAGAGACCATCGGCAAGAGTGCGCTTGCCTCGCTCCGTGGATCCATCATCATGAACGGCGAGAACCGTGTTGACCAGACTTCGCAGACCGCCCTTGAGAACGCAACAGCCAGTCTCAACGCCGCCATCGCCGCCGCGAAGACCTCCATCGCCAGTTACAAGATTATTGAGGCGGGCACCGTTCCCACCGACAACATCGCTGGATGGACCTGCACCAACACCCAGTTGTTCCAACTCAACACCTGGTCCACCGAGGCCGACAACACCGGCATGGTCACGCCGTTCATCGAGAACTGGTGCGAACGCTCGGGTGTTCTTGGCGACGGCATGGTCTATTACACCCTCGAAGGACTCAACCCAGGCGAGGTGTACTACGCCCAAGCCCTCGTACGCGTCTATAGCGAGTCTGGCAACCAGCCCAATGGTCCCATCTTCTTCATCAACGACACCGAGACCGACATGACCACTGCAGGCACCGCGTTCACGTATAATAACATGAAGGGCTTCTACGGCACCCTCGGCGGCGTTGCCACTGTCGGTAGCGACGGCAAACTCACCTTGGGTGTGAAGATTAGCGAAGCCAACTACAACTGGGTGGCCTTCAAGAACGTCTCCATCCAGAGCATGGATGCCGCCCTGCAAGCAGCCATCGACAAGGTGGAGGCATACTACGGCCAAGTGACTACCGCCGCAGCGAACGATGCCAAGGCATTGGTAGAGAGCATCAAGGGCAACAAACCGACCACCGGAGAAGGTTACGAGGAGGCCATCAAGAGCCTCAACGACAAAGCAGAGGTCTTGGCACAAGTTGCTGCCGCCCTCAAAGATGTCGCTGCCCTCGGCGACTTCAAGAGCATCTACTACGAGCCAGTGAAGGCCCTTGCAGAAGTGGCTCCCTACAAGGAACTCACCAGCGGGGCACATGCCAAACTTGAGGCTGCCCTCAACAACTTCAGCATGCCGTCCATCGACGAAGCCCGTATCGACCAGATGGCCACTGCCGATGAGATTGCTTCGTTCGTCAGCAACTTCCGCAAGGAGGCTGAGGATGCCGACAACGCCATCAGGGATGCAGGCATCGAGTACAACAACAATGCCGAACCGACGGGCGACGCCGTGTTCAACCTCACCTTCATGCTCACCAACCCCAACCTCGAGGGATTGCCCACTTGGGCTCCGTGCGACGGATGGTTCACCGACCGAGGACGCGATATTGACAACACTGCCAACAGCCAGGTGATGACCAACGCCGACGCCACCTCCGAAGACGGCACAAAGACTGCCTTCTATGAGTACTGGAGCGATGCTCCCGCTGCCGACGACTCCTTCACTCTCTACCAGAAGGTGACATTGCCTGCAGGTATCTACAACATGTCGTGCTATGCCTTCGCACAGCAACCTATTGGCGGTGACGTCCGTGGCGTGAAATTCTATGCCAACGACACCGAAGGTTCCACCATCGCCACCAACCGTCTGGCTCCCGCCAGCATCGAGTTCGTCAACACCGAGGCAGGCGAGGTGAAAGTGGGCTTGAAGGCTTGTGCAGGCAACACCTACCGCTGGATGGGCATCGGCTATGTCGAACTTTACCGCCTCAACGGCAGCAAGGAAATACAACTCTCCGACGACGACACCGCTGCTCCCGCTGCCGGTGCCTATACCACCATCAACTATAGCCGTAAGATGCTCAAGGGCTTCAACACCCTCGTGCTCCCCTTCGCCACCTCCAAGACCGAACTGGCTGCCGACCGTGTGCTGAAGTACGACGGTTCCGAGAAGGTGGGCGACTATGTGCGCCTGCTCTTCACCGAGACCGAGACCATCAGCGCCAACACGCCGTATGTCGTCTATGTGGATGCCGACAGGGCCCTCCCCGTCTTCGAGAACAAGACCGTCACCGAACCTACCGACCTCACTGTCAAGGATGACCGCTACAGTTTCGTAGGCTCCTATCAGGCATACGCTGCCGGTGCTTCACCATTGGTGGCAGGCGACTACTACATGGGAGTCGAAGGCTTCAAGAAGTCTTCCGGTGGCAACGTCCACAAGGCTTATCGTGCCTACATGAAGAAAGAGGCCGAAGTAACTTCTGACGATGAACCTATCTTCTGCGTCAACGGCATTGCCATCGACGGCATCAGCGAGGTGGCAGGCGCGGCCCGCCAGCAGTCGGGACAGGTTTACAACCTCAATGGCCAGAAGGTGAGCAGCGCCCAGAAGGGTATCTACATCATCGATGGCAAGAAAGTTGTTGTCAAGTAATCATCATTCAAATATTGTAATCATGAAAAAGTTTTATGAGTCTCCCGACATCGTGGTGAGGGAAGTGGAAAGCGGAAACGTCATGGACGACAACGTCATCAGCGACGGCGGCGGAACAGGTTGGCACCAAGACCTGGACCCCGACAACGACCCCGATGGCACCGAACCTATCCGTACCCCATATAACCCATGGGACACATTTTAAGGTCCATCCTTAATCGACGACCATGCCTATAGGTCGATAAAGAGGGCGGTCTCCACGGAGGCCGCCCTTGATTTTCCCCTAAATAATCACTTTTTGCATACACATCATTAATTTTTATTGCTCAAAAAGAACAAGTTTCGATATTTTTGTATATATTTGTAGCCTAATTAGAAAGGCTTTTCAAAGAAATATTTCATTATTACTATCCAATAATCTTTTAAACCTTATTCAATGAAACGTAAATCTGTACTTTTGGCAATCTTGATGATTGCATGTGCCTGGGGCCAGCGGCTCTATGCACAGGTAGATGTGACGGACACGTATCTGCAAAACGCCGACCTATTCTCGCTCGAGGGATGGGACTATGGCGACGATGGCTACAACTACACCGATTGGCAGACAGGCGGTGATGTTCCCGTCATTGAGTTCTACCACGCTTGGAGTGCCAATGCTGGCGCCTCCATCGGCGCCACCCGCAACTTCCACTTCACACAGAAAGTGACGCTGCCCGCTGGCAACTACCG
>CAMKSZ010000188.1 GCA_946415525.1 uncultured Prevotellaceae bacterium
CAAAGGCCCCAAAGTGCCTTTTTTTATCGCTCCCATCATTCCCATTGCTCCCATCACCTCCCATCACTCCCATCACCTCCCATCCTTCCCATCCCCCTCCAAAAAAATGTTAAAAAACCAAAAAATCCCCCTTCCTTCATGCGCTAATACTTTTTTTTTCTTACCTTTGCAGCCGCAAAACGGGCAAGTCTTGCACGGCCAGCTCCTTGCAAATCCTCCAGGACGGGAACGTAGCAAAGGTAGTAGGTCGAGCGGCGCGATGCAAGTAGCTTGCCCACCCGCCTCTTTAGCTCAGTTGGCCAGAGCACGTGATTTGTAATCTCGGGGTCGTTGGTTCGAATCCGACAAGAGGCTCAAAACAAAATGCCGCAGCATGTACTTGCTGCGGCATTTTGCATATTTTAACATGATGCTTCCCGATATTCACATAAAATCTCTTACTTTTGCATACTCAAACGTTATAATGTTCGATTTATGATTAGTTTTTATAGGATGCGCCAGTTGGCGCCCATCGGCGCGGCCATTGCCATGGTGGCTTGCACGGTCGCATGCGTCGATAAGGATTACGACCTCGACAATGTCGACTTGACTGTCGGGTTGGGGAAAAACATCAACCTGCCCAAAGACAATAGCACCGGCGATATTTGCCTCGACGATGTGCTCGACCTCGGTACAACGGATTTTCTCTCTGTCGGCGAGGATGGCATGTACAATATCGATGCCATAGACAAAAGCGAATTTGTCGCTCATCAAGCGGTGAACAGGTTCAATGTGGCTGATAAGAAATATAGTGGTTCCTATACCATCAATTTGGGTGATTTCGCGCCCGACAAGCAAAGGAGAAAGGTGAAAGGAGTCGCTGACGATGAAATTTACTTCGAGTCGCCCATGGTCGATATGGACTTCAATGTTGTCTATCAAACTACCGTTATCACAAGACTGCAACATATCGGCTTCAACACTTATCTTAACGTGGATTTCACTTTCGCCAATGACTTGAAAGAGTGCCTTTCCAACATTAAGGAGATGCGCTTCAAACTCCCGCAGTGCCTTGAGTTGGGCAAGGCGGCCTTCAGAGGTGATTCCATCGCCGTGGATGCTTCCAATACGTTGGTGCTCAATAATCTCAAGCCGACTGAGGGGGTGAGTTTCCAACTCAATGTGGTGGGCATCGACCTTTCTTCCACAAAGGCGGATGGCAGTTATATGAAATATGTGCAGGGCGATGGATTCCACTTCAAGGGGGCTCTCACCATTGCTGTGGTGGTCAATGAGTCGGCTGTAGATTTCGACAAGGTGGCAGTGGCGAAAGACCTCACGGTCAAGGGCAATGCCGTGCTGAAGAAATTCACCGTGCTTAGTGCCATCGGTGGATTCCAACCGAGGAGGACGTTCCCAAAAGTGGGTGGCGTGTCGTTGGCAAACATGCCGTCGTTCCTCAATGACGATGCTGTCAAACTCGACCTTTACGACCCGCAACTCAATATCAATATTTTCAGCAATGTCCCATTTGCCAACAAGATGACGGGTGCCATCGTGTCTAAAGACAATAAGGGAAATGTAATCAAGAGATTGGTAATCCCTGAATTTTCCTATAAGGCTAACGGAAATAGTATCGTCAGCCTCAGAAGAAGGCCTTCGTCGGTGAAAAGCGACACCACGGTTATCGTCATTCCCGAAATGTGCGACCTCATCCGCGACGTGCCTGATAGCATCTGTCTCGTCGATCTCGAGGGTGTAGGTGACGCATCCGAAACCGCTGAGATTGAATTGTCGAAATACTATGAGGGCAGGTTAAGGTTGTCGGTGGCTTCGGGCATCTCTCTCGGTGACGAGGCTCTCATAGTTTACAAGAGGGAATATTCTGGATGGAACGATCATTTCAAGGACATCCGATTCGTTGAGACGACCAATGCCGACGGGCAGACTTCCGTTGAAGGCTATGTGAAGGTGACTGCCAACGTTGAGAGCAAGGTGCCGGCATACCTCCGCCTCGTCGCTTGTGGCATCGATGCCAAAGGCAATGAAATTAGCAGCGACAGACTGGCTGTGGATGTGCAGAAGGTGATACAGGCGTCGAAGGATGGAAAGACTCCGGCAAAAACCGAGGAGGTCATTATCCTACGGCCCAAGGACTCCGAAGTGTTCAAGTCGCTCGACGGCATCAGGTGCCGAATCGAAATGACGGCCAAAAACGGGAAGGAGAAAGTCACCGGTGTGATGCTCAATGCTTACAACCAAACCATCAAGGTTACCGACATCGCTATACAGAAGGTCGGAAAAATGGCAATAGACCTCAATTAAAACCTATTCAACATCGCAATCATGAGAACCGTTTTCAAATACATGGCAGTCGTATTCGCTGCTTCTGCCTCCTTGACATCAGTGGCGCAGGACTTGCGCACAGGATTCTTCTCCGACTATTTCCTCTATAGGCATGACATCAACCCGGCTTTTGCCAATGACTCGTCTTATTTCTCCATTCCTGTTGTTGGCAACATCAATGTAGGGATGATGGGTAACTTTGGATATGAGGAAGTCGTAAGAAACAACCCTCTCTATCCCAACCGAAGCAACAAGAAGATGACTTCGTTCATGAACCCCTATATCGACAACCCGCTCAAGGGCTTTGCATCGGGCGACAACAAAATCAATGGGGAGGTCAAAACGACCATCATGTCTGTAGGATTCAAAAAGTGGAGTGGATACAACACCGTCGAACTCAATGTGAGGGCTAACGCTGACCTTAGGGTGCCTTACCGTCTCTTCCAGTTTGCTGCCGAGGCTTCCAACGAGAGATACGATATCGGCGACATCAATGCCGCTGCTCAGGCGTTCACCGAACTGTCTTTCGGCCATTCCAGGCAAATCGACCGAAAACTTAGGGTGGGTGCCAAACTCAAACTGCTCGTCGGATTGGCTGATATCGACCTAAAGATGAAAAATGTGGTGGCTGACTTGAAGGAGGCCAACCAATGGAGCATCAATGCCGATGCTGAGTCGCACGTCAGCATGAAGGGATTCAAATACCTGAGCAAGAAGAAAACCTATAATGCCTCTGAGGCTTCTTACGACCATATCAACGACGTGGATGTAGATGGATTTGGCATTTCTGGCTTTGGTGCGGCCATCGACGCTGGCGCTATCTATAAGGTCAATGATGATTTCACGGTGAATGCTTCCATTCGCGACCTGGGGGCCATCGTCTGGTCGAGCGACTATCGTGCCACCAACGACGCCAAGTCGTTCATCTTTGATGGTTTCCACGATGTGTCGGCCAATTCCAGTTCGCCCGACAAACTCGATAACAAAGCCGATAAATACACCGACCAACTGCTTGATTTCGCCAACCTGCGCGACAAGGGCGACAAAGGGACAAGGGTGACTGGTATTGGTGCCGTTGTGTCTGCTGGTTGCGAGTATGTCATTCCTACATTCAGAATGCTGAAGGTGGGATTGCTCGGCACCGCACGCATCAACGGTCCGTTCACTTGGGCAGAGGCGCGTCTGGGCGGAAATATCTCGCCTGTCAGTTGGTTTGATGGCACCGCGAGTTTATCGGTCAACAATTATAGTGCCAGTATAGGCTTGTTGGCCAATTTCCATACCAGGCATGTCAATTTCTTTGTGGGCTTCGACAGCCTGACGAAGAAAGTGAGCAAGGAGTTCATTCCCCTCAATTCCAATGGTGGGGTCTCCCTTGGCTTCAACGTGATGATGTAACTCTGGCTATTCCAAATCGACTACCGTGATGCCGGCACCGCCAAACTGCACGTGCTCGTCGCGGTAGCCGGTAACGGCTCCGACGGTCGAGAGATATTGGCGGATGAGTTGCCGAAGGATGCCGGCGCCTGTGCCATGCAGGATGCGCACCCTGCTCATGCCTACGAGGATGGCATCGTCGATGAAATAGGTGACGGCATTTAGGGCTTCGTCGCCGCGCATGCCGCGAACGTCAAGGTCTTGCTTGAAATTCAACTTACGGTCGTCTATCGTCTCCCGTGTCTGGCGCCCCACAGTGGCGTAAGGCGCGGGAGATGGTTTTGTTGGTGGGGCTTCGGCTGGCTCCAAACGCTCTGCGCGCATTTTGGTGCGCATGTCTCCAAACACTACTGTGGCCATCTTGCCTTGGAGACTTTCTATGCGGCCCACGGTGGTAAGTCCCTTGATGCGAACTGTGTCGCCCACTTGTAGCGTGGCGGGTTCCTTGACTGGCTGTCGAAGTGGCGCTGCTGGTTGCTCGGCCTTTTGCGCCTTCTCCTGTCTGCGGCGTTCCTTGCGCTCGCGCCGTGCCTGTATCTGCTTGATCTTGCGGGCCACTAATTCGTCGGTGGCTTCGGTGTCTATCTCTTGCACTTCGCGTTTGAAGTCGCTGAGTTGCTCGCGCAGGCGGCGGGTTTCTTCTTTGTCGGCTTGGCTCTCGCGTATCTCGCGAATGGTGTTTTCTATGCGGCGGTTGCTCTCGGCCAATAGGTCTTCGGCTTGTTGTTTCGCGTGGGCGATAATGCTCTTGCGACTCTCTTGCAACTGCCGTATCTCTTCTTCATAGCGGGCGATGGTGCTCTCCATCGTCTTCTCGCGCTGGTGGATGGTTTGCCGCTTGCCTTCCCAATAGCGCTTGTCGCGGACAATGTCTTGCAGGTATTTGTCGCTTTGGATATACTCGCTGCCCACTATTTCTGATGCCTCGGCGATGACTTCTTCGGGCAGACCGCTCTTGCGGGCTATCTCGATGGCAAACGAACTACCAGGCTGGCCTATCTGTAATTGGAAGAGTGGGCGCATCTCGTGGCGGTCGTAGAGCATCGCGCCGTTCACCACGCCTTCGTGGCCTTCTGCAAAGTGTTTCAGGTTCTGGTAGTGGGTGGTGATGACGCCCCATGCCTTCCGTTGCCAGAATTGCTTTAGCACGGCCTCGGCGATGGCGCCGCCTATCTGGGGCTCGGTGCCTGTGCCAAACTCGTCTATGAGCAGCAGGGTGCGGGGGGTGGAGTGCCGAATCATCATCTTCATGTTGAGCAGATGACTCGAATAGGTGCTGAGGTCGTTCTCTATGCTTTGCTCGTCGCCGATGTCTATCATGATATGGTCGAAAACGCCGGCCTTGGAACGGTCGCCGATGCTTACAGAAAGACCGCATTGCAGCATGTATTGCAAAAGGCCCACAGTCTTCAAACAGACGGATTTGCCGCCAGCGTTTGGACCGGATATGATGAGAATCCGTTTGTCGGCAGTGAGCATGATGTCGAGTGGCACCACCTGCTTTTCTTGTTTTGCCAACGACAGTTGCAGCAGTGGATGGATGGCCCTGATCCAGTCGATGTGGGGCTTGGACCCAACTTCCGGCTCTATGCCGCCGATGAGATGGGCGAGTTCGGATTTCGCCCTGATGAGGTCGATGGTTGCTAAGAAGGAGTAGGAATGGAGCATGGCGGGCACGTGGGGGCGCAATTCCTTCGACAGTTCGGTCAGGATGCGGATAATCTCACGGCGTTCCTCGGACTCCAACTCGCGGATGCGGTTGTTGGCTTCCACAACTTCGGCTGGCTCGATAAAAACGGTCTTGCCCGTGGCACTCTCGTCGTGGACGATGCCGCGTAGTTTTCGTTTCATCGCGGGTGCGACGGGGAGCACCAAACGGCCGTCGCGCATCGTTGGGGTGGCGTCTTTTTCCACCAAGCCCTCGTTTTGGGCTGCGCGCAGGATGTTGTAGAGGGTGCGTGAGATGGAACCTTCGGTGCGCGACAGTTCTCGGCGAATTTCCAATAATCGTGAGGAGGCGTTGTCGCGGATTTTCCCGTATTTGTCGAGCAACATGTCTATGCGTTGGATGAGGGTGGGGAAGGTTGTCACGTTGGCAGTTAGGTCGTGGAGGGTGGGGTAGGCGTACTCCACCACAGCCTCGTCATCTTGGGCGTCGTCGCCTCCGCGGGTACGGTTGAGAAAACGCACAATCTGCTGGATGGTCTCCAATGAGCGACGAAGGTCGAACAGTTCGCCCTCGTCGAGGTGGGTGCCTTCCAACCGCAACCGTGCTACGCTTTGTCTCACGTCGAAGAAATATTGAAGGGGGAAGTCTTCCGCTTCCTCTTGTATGCGTCTGAATTCTCGCACCTCCCTTAGCCAACGGTTGATTTCATCGGCGTTGTTGGAGGCTTGTAGTTCATCGACGCGTTCCTTGCCCAAGGATGAAAGGCAACGTTCGCGCAGCAAGTGGCGGATTTCGCCAAAGCCGATTTTCGACTCAAAATTCTTTGGATAGGTCATCATGGGATTCTCTAAGCAATGTCTTTTCTTAAATGGCGACAAAATTACGAAAAGTCGAGAGCAGGACAAAATGAATTCATTCATTTTTTATGCCGAGACGGGACAAATTTTAAAATTGTGATATCCCAATGGGGAATTGTTAGCATGATTTCAAACGATTTCATACGTCTGTGAATCACATTTAGTGAATAATAGCATGCATTTATATGTTTTAATGATATTCAATGTAGATGAAGAGTTACATTCCTGCTTCACACAACCAAAATCCCTAAAAATCGAACCTTAACCTCAAAAATCAACTCGAAAATTTGGGCGAATGAAAAAAAAACACTAATTTTGCACTCGCTTTCGAAAGAAGGCTCCGCCACATACAAAGGAGAGATGGCAGAGTGGTCGATTGCATCGGTCTTGAAAACCGACGTACCGAGAGGTACCGGGGGTTCGAATCCCTCTCTCTCCGCAAAATATACTTATTTTCAATAAGTTACAAAGTTTGCCCCCAAATTCACCCCCAAAAATAGGAGGATGGGAAAAACAATAGGGAAATGAAGATTTGAATCTTCTTTCCCTATTTTTTAGATTATGTAGCAGGAAAGCTTGAAAGTGGAAGTGTAATGGTTTAGGCCCTTTGTGGCGTCCGATAAGAGTTGTTCCGAAATACAACCACAGACATGATTTCATTGAACCTATCTGCTAATCTATCACCATATTTTTCACGAATTTGGTGTGGGGTTAAGTTTGTGGTGATAATAGTTGTATTCTGATACTCGTAACGATCAAAAAGCAAATCAACTATCGGGGTAAAAACATTCCCATATTCCAAAGTCTCTGTAGTTTCTTTTCCTTGATCATCGATGCCCAAAATGTCAATATATTT
>CAMKSZ010000189.1 GCA_946415525.1 uncultured Prevotellaceae bacterium
GAACTGGAGCCCGACATGAGCGGTCCGAAGGAAGGCACCACCCGCACCATCATCCACGAAGGCAACGGCGTGGGCGAAGGTCACCACATGTATAAAATCGACGGGATGTACTACCTCATCTCCACCGATTATCGCCCCAATGGCCGCACACTCTGCTCACGGTCGAAGAGCATCTGGGGACCTTATGAGACCCGCGTTATCACCGCTGACGAGACCTACGGCTACCATGCCGCCTCACTCACCCAGGTGCCCCGTGGCGAGAAATACCGCATCGGGCGCGACGGCACGAAGTTTGGCCTCGGCCCGTTGGACAAGGACGCCACCGCCTGCACCAACGCCCACCAGGGCGGCATCGTGCAGTTTAAGGATGGAACGTGGTGGGCACTCTTCATGCAAGACTTCCACTCCATCGGCCGCACGGTGTGTCTGATGCCGATGACATGGGTCGATGGTTGGCCGATGGTGGGATTGGAGGGAAACTATGGTCGTGCCCCCCGCACATGGTTTAATCCCGGTACAACGCATGGAAACTATGGTAGTGGCGAACCGATAGATAGTCCTCATGCCCCCTACGTCCGCAGCGAGAACTTCGACGGCAAGCAACTCGGCCGCGTCTGGCAATGGAACCACAACCCCGAAGAGAAGATGTGGAGCCTCAAAGGTGGCAAACTTCGTATCAACGCCCAGCCCGCCGAGCAACTGATGTGGGCCCGCAACACGCTGACCCAACGCGTCATCGGTCCCAAGTCGGTCGCCACAGTGGAACTCTTTGTGAAAGGAATGAAAGACGGCGACGTCAGCGGTTTGGGCAACATCAACGTGCCTTGCTCGTGGATTGGCATCGTGAAGGAAGGCAAAGGCTGTACGCTTCGCTGCTTCGAACAGTTGACCAACGACACCATAGACTTGCCATTGACACTGCCACAAGGCAAGGTGTGGCTGCGCAGCATCGGCGACTACGACAACGACCAAGCGCAGTATGCCTACTCCACCGACGGCAAGACCTTCCAGACCCTCGGTCGCATGATGCCCTTGAGTTACCAACTCATCACCTTCCAAGGTTCGCGCCACGCCCTCTTCGCCTTCAACGTGAAAGGCAAGAACGGCGGCTATGCCGAATTTGACAACTTCACCGTCGAAGAGCCTTGTGCCGACCGGAGCGGCAACATCCCCTTTGGCAAGACCTTCCGCATCATCAACCTATCCAATGGCCGTCCCGCCATTTGCGACCCACACGGCCTGTTATACGACACCCGCGCCGACGACCGCAGTCCCCGCACTCAGTTCCAACTCGTCGATCGCGGCAATGGAATGGTTTCGCTGAAATGCGTCGATGGCCGCTACGTCAAAGTCTTTGGCGAAGGCCTCCCCGGCGACGTGCGCTTCACCACCGACCCCAACGAAGCCGAGAGTTTCCTCTGGCAAGACTACCTCAACCACGAATTCATGCTCTTCTCTCTACGCAATCACCGCTACATCGGCAAGAGCCCCACTACCGGCAGTCCCTACTCCATGGACTACCAGGGCCCCGACCCCGCCCGCCGCAACGGCAGCGTGCTGCGCTGGGAACCCATGGAATAAACGAAAGACTACGAACAAGCAAAAATACATAGACATGAAAAGACTACTACCCTTGATTTTTGTCCTTGTCCCACTGCTATCGATGGGCCAAGGCAACATCAGCATGAAGCGCGTCTCCGTGCACGACCCCTCCATCGTGTGGCAGCCCGACACCAAGACATGGTACATCTTCGGCAGCCACCGCGCATCCGCCATGTCGAAAGACTTGATGAACTGGAACAGCATCACCGTGCCTTGGGCCAATGCCACAAGCAACAACGCGATGAACCGTTTCGCCTTCACCACCCAGGAAGTCAGCACGGTGACCATCAACGGCAAGGAGACCCCCTTTGCCAACTTCAACGCCCTGGCCTGGTCGTCCGCCTATGGTGAAGGCTACAATATCGACGGCAACATGTGGGCCCCCGACGTGATATGGAACGAGAAGATGCAGAAATGGTGCATGTACCTGAGCATCAACGGCCCGAAATGGAACTCCAGCATCATCCTGCTGACCAGCGACAAGGTCACCGGTCCCTATCGCTACCAAGCCCCTGTCATCATCAGCGGTTTCAACGTGTCGAACCTCGACGCCGTCAGTTACAAGAATACCGACCTTGAGATGGTCATCGGCACACAAGGCAGTCTGCCCTCCCGCTACAACCGCGGCAACCAATGGGGCAGTTACCTCCCCCACTGCATCGACCCCTGCGTGTTCTACGACGAGGACGGCGTGCTGTGGATGTCCTACGGTTCGTGGAGCGGCGGCATTTGGATGATCCGCCTCAACGAGTCCACCGGCCTTCGCGACTACGACACCACCTATCCCCTCACCGGCAGCAACCAGAGCGTGAAGAGCGACCCCTATTTCGGCACGAAGATAGCCGGAGGCTTCTATGTGTCGGGCGAGGCCAGTTACATCGAGCACATCGGCGACTACTACTACCTCTTCGTCACCTATGGCGGCCTTGAGCAAGCCGGCGGCTACCAGATGCGCGTCTTCCGCTCACAAAAGCCCGACGGCCCCTACCTCGACCCCAAGGGCACCAACGCCATCTTCAACAGTTACGTCCTCAACTTCGGTCCCAGTTCCGACACCCGTGGCGAGAACATTTTCGGCGCCTACGGCGAGTGGGGCAACATGCCCGACGGCGAGCGCTCCCAAGGGCACAACTCCATCATCGCCGCCGAGGACGGCCGCACCTACCTCGTCTATCACACCCGCTTCCAGAATGGCGGCGAAGGCCATCAAGTGCGTGTTCACCAGACCTTCCTCAACAAAGACGGCTGGCTCTGCGCCGCCCCCTTTGAATACACCGGCGAGACCGTCACCGACAACGACATCGCCACGAAGGAAATCTTCCCCACCGACTACATCGTCGGCGACTACAAACTGCTCATCCACCGCTACGGCCTCGACCACGCCAAGAAGGCATTGGTCACCCCCGTCGATATCACGCTCAACAGCGACGGCACCATCAGCGGCACGCGCACCGGCACATGGGAGATAGAGAAAGGCACCTGCTACATGACGATGAAAATCAACAACATCGTCTATAAGGGAGTGGTAGTGATGCAGACGATGGAGCCCAAGCGCGAACTTGCCGTGTGCTTCACCGGCATGAGTGCCACCGGCTCCACCGCATGGACCTACAAGTCGGTGAAGGAAGAGCCAGACGGCATCGCGGAAGTCAGCCAGCGCCCCAGCCACACCCAAAATGGCATCTACGACCTGCAAGGTCGAAAGGTTGGCGACCATCGCACCAGCCGCAGCCAGTTGCAGCCGGGCATCTATATCATCGACGGGCAGAAAGTATCGATTTCCCGATAAAACCAACAAAATTGCACTCAGACATGAAACGCCACCTGCTACTTGCCCTGGCCGCCAGTCTCACACTGTTTGCCCAGGCACAAACACAAATGGAACTGAGCGCCCGCGAAGTGTCCGCCCTGATGGCCCCCGGTTGGAACTTAGGCAACACCATGGAAGCCGCCAAGACGTGGGAGGGAGTCGCCCTTTACAACAACAAAGGCGGTGTAGGCTCCGAGACCGCCTGGCAACCCACCAAGACCACGCAAGCCGTCATCGACTTCGTGAAGTCACAAGGATTCCGCTCCGTGCGCATCCCCTGCGCCTGGGTGCTCGGCCACATCAGCGACGCCCAGACCTACACCATCGACAAGGCATGGATGGCACGCGTGAAAGAAGTGGTGGACTACTGCATCAACGCCGACCTCTACGTGGTGCTCAACGACCATTGGGACGGCGGTTGGCTGGAAGAGCACATCAAGGACAGCGGCGCCACGAAGACCAAGAACCAAGAAGTGCTGAAGGCGATATGGACACAGATAGCCGAGGTCTTCAAGGACTATGACGAGCGACTGCTCTTCGCCGGCCTCAACGAGCCCAACGCCGACAACCAGGCAGCCACCAACAACCTGGTGGAATACGAGCAAATCTTCATCGACGCCGTTCGCTCCACCGGCGGCAACAACGCCCAGCGCGTGCTCATCGTCCAAGGTCCCAACACCGACATCGACAAGACCAACAGTTATTACAACACCCTGCCGAAGGACCCCGCCACCGACAGGTTGATGGTGGAAGTACACTATTACACCCCCTACCAATTCACCATGATGGAGAAAGACGAGTCGTGGGGCAAATACATGAACTATTGGGGCACGGGCAACAACCCCGGCAACTCCGCCCGCTACTACAACAACGGCGAGGCAGAGATGGAGCGGTTGCTTAAAAAGATGAAGACCAAGTTTGTGGATAAAGGCATCCCCGTCTATATTGGGGAATACGCCGCCAACTGGAAGAATGTCAGCGGTGCCGGCGAAAGTCAGGAAAAGCACGACGCCAGCATCAAACTCTTCCATCAGAAGATGGTGGAATACTGCATGTCGATGGGCATGGTTCCTGTGGTGTGGGACACCAACAACACCAGTCGCCCCTGCATGACGGTGATAGACCGCCGCAACGGCGGTTCGGTCTATTCCCAGCCGATGATGGAAGGCATCCGCGAGGGCATGGCCGCCCACATCAGCCCCGTCATCTCCCCTCCGTCGTCATCCGCCGTCTATGACCTCCAGGGAAGGAAAGTCTGCGGCACACCCGCCAATGGCATCTACATCCAAGATGGCCGCAAATTTGTGGTGAGATAGCGCAAAAAACCATCGAAGGCGGTGGCTCCGAGGAGACCACCGCCTTTGTTATGGTTTCAGTCCTCCGACAAATCAGCCTTGAATTGACGGAACATCGTGCGCACCACCCCAATGAGGTTGAGCGACTCGGTGATGTTCCTCTCAAGCGCCTCCTCGTCGGTGTAGAAAAACTCACACGATGCTGTGACATTTTTGAAGGACCCGTCGAGATACACCTTCACGAGCCTCACCTCCCTTGCCATTTTGTTGCAAGTGGTCAGCACCAAGGTTTCCTCCCCCTCCTTTATCTCATAGAACTGAGGGAACAACACCGAGGCATAGTGGTCGTTGGGGTCATCGTCGTCGGTAATGAAGTAGATATACTTCAATTCATACCTAACGGCCACATCCCCGTCACTGTCGATATTGGGCGAATAGCCCATCTTCTCCAAGATGGCTATGATTTGCTCTTTCTTTGTCATATCATCCTCCTTTACTCCTCGGTTAATTCCTCACAATCGTCCGTATCCTCGTCGTCGAAGGAGTCCTCATCCTCCTCGTCGAAGGAGTCCTCATCCTCCTCGTCGCCAAGCACCTCCTTGTCCCAATTACGGAAGAAGTGCACGTCCCTTTCGAGATGGAGAATCATGCGGGTGAGCACCATCTCCAGGTTTTCCTCGCCCATCAATTCGCGCTCGTACACCATCCAGACGCTGCCATGAAACTCATTCGCCTTCACGTACTTGAATTGCTGATTAAACTTATCGAGCATCCTGTAGAAGGAGAGGTCGTCATCGTCATCCTTCCGCTTGTAAGCCATAGGGACGACGATAGACAAGAAAGACTCGTCATCGTCAGACTGCGCCCAAAGGAAATGGGTGCCCTCATACTTGAATCCGTAGCCCATGTCCTCCAGGTCATCCAAGACGAAGCCGAGGTCATGGAAAGTTTTCAAAATTTTCTCTTTCATAATCCTATATGTTATAAGGTGTATTCCATTGAATGCCATCCTTAGGGATGGCACTCATTCTTACATAAACCCGATGCCATAACTTTGCGCCACCTTCTGCTTCTGCGAAAATTTGCCACGCAGGCGCTCAAACTCCGACAAGTCGCGCTTGGTGAGCGAAGGAGCCTTGACGGCGATGACCTCCTCCAGCGTCTGCTGCGTAATCAGGTGCGTCCACATCTTGTCGGCGAGGTTGACGTTGAACACCTTCCGCGACGCCGTCTTCACGATGTTGCTGATATCGCTGCAGTTGTAGCCCGCAGTCAGTTCGGCGAGCCGCTCATAGTCGATGTCATCATCCGCCGGCAGTTTAGCCAATGATATGCGGAAGAGGCTTGCACGCATCTCCTTGTCGGGCATATCGACATAGATTATCTCGTCGAAGCGTCCTGTGCGGAGCACTGCCCTGTCGATACATTCAGGGTGGTTGGTGGCAGCGATGACATAGATGCCCCTCTCCGACGCATTGTTGAGCATGCAGAGGAACTCGTTCACCTCCCCATTTTGGTTGCCCTTGTCGTCCTCGGTTCGTTTCGGCACCATGGCGTCGAATTCGTCGAAGAACAAGATGGTGGGACTTTCCCGTTCCGCCCTCCTGAAAATCTCGCTGATTTTCTCCTGCGTGCCATGCAGCCATTTGGAAGCGATGTCGTCGGGCACCACCTTGATGAAATTCACGCCCACCTCATTGGCCAGGATTTCGGCAAAGAACGTCTTGCCACAGCCCGAGGGGCCGTAGAGCAAGATACTTGGCGGCGTGAGTCCAAAGCGCAATGCCCACTCGCGGTTGTTGAGCACATTGATGAATCCCTCTGTGATGAAGCGTTTCAGTTCGTCCATTCCAGCGACATCTTTGAAGTACAGTTTCTTCTGTGTGGCGGCGCCATTCGACCGCCTTTCTGCGTAAGTCGTTTCTTTAGTTGTTCCCCTTTCTTCCATGACATTGTCGTTTTTGTTTTCACCACTCTGGCGTCCTGTAACACGGCGGAGCCACTCTTTTTCTTTGCTTTTGTCGTCCATATTCATTTCCTCCTGTTATTCCTATTGAAGTATTCGGCGCGGTTTCCACCTCACTCATGGGTGACTGCTGACTAAAATGATATGAAAAAAACGAATAATCTATCTAAAATGAGGGAAAAAATGGGAAATTTTTTTAAGGAGTTTGGGAGATTTTTTAAAGGAGTTAAGGAGATTTTTTAAAGGAGTTAAGGAGATTTTTTTAAGGAGTTAAGGAGTTAAGGAGTTTGGGAGTTAAGACATTACTCTTGTTTATATCGGGGCTATATCGGGGCTAACTCGAGTATTTCGGGGCTAACTCGGGGCTATATCTGGACTAACTCGGGGCTAACTCAGGCTTATATCGGGCATTTGACATCTGGGAGGCATGTAAAAAGCATTGTGGATGGGGTGGATTGTGC
>CAMKSZ010000190.1 GCA_946415525.1 uncultured Prevotellaceae bacterium
GGACGACACAAGACGCCCTTATACAGGAACCGCAATGGTATCAAAACGCCGACGGGAGCATCAACGTGGAGAAACTGCTGCTCGACTTCCAGCAATTCTTCCGTGAGAACGCCGACTCGTGGATAGGCCGCTTCGACTACGCCGAGGCAGGGCCGCAACTGTTGTTGCAGGCTTTCCTGCAGCGCGTGGTCAACGGCGGGGGCTACATCGACCGCGAATACGGTCTGGGGCGCCGCCGTACCGACCTGCTCATCCGCAAGCCATTGACCGACCACTACGGAGGTCCCATCCAACGGGTGGTGATGGAACTGAAAATCCTGCGCTACTCATTGGAGCGCACCATCGCCGACGGCCTGCGCCAGACAGCCGAGTACATGGACCTCTGCGGCAGCGTCGATGAAGGCCACCTCATCGTCTTCGACCGCTCGCAGACGAAGAGTTGGGACGAGCGCATCTGGCACCGCCCAGCCGAATACGGTGGCCGAAATATTATGATTTGGGGAATGTAATTGAAAAGCCATGAAAGGATTACGCTACCTGACGCTCCTACCGCTGCTATTATTGGTCGTCTCCATAGCCATAGGAATCGACAACTACCAAGACACTAAGGAAGAGATGCGCCGAGACCTCACCCATGCCCTGCGCCAGTTTGTCATGGACCAGCCACAGCAACAACTGCTGCTCGACACGCTATCGATGTTACATTCCGCCCGGGTGCTGACCCTCAACGACATGGAAGACCGCTTCCGCACCGGACTCTCCATCCAACCGCTCAAAGACACCTCCCACGTCGCCGTGTGCCTCATGCGCGACGACGATGGCGACCTGTTTTGTGAGAGGGCACAGGTATGCAGCGACACCTTGCTATGGACCGCCAGCCAGTCGGAGCACGAAAAAGCCATCATCGCCTTGAAAGCATTCGCCAATCCCTCGGTGTGTTCCATCTTCGCCCATTCCGACCAGCGTCTTCCGCTCACTGGTCTCACCCTCTGCCTACTCATGCTTTGTGGCATGGCATATAGGAAAAAGGCAACGGGGCACAAGATGGAAATGGCCGTATGCCCGCCTTCTACACGTCAGGTACTACGTCTCACCCCGATGCAGGAGCGATTGATGGAACTCTTTGCCACCGCCCCCGACCACACCCTCAGCAAGGAAGTCATCTGCGCTGCCCTTTGGCCCAAGAAAGACAGTCCGGAAAACACCCTCTATACGTTTATCTGTCGCCTGAAAAAGACGCTCAAAGACCAGACCAACTTGGACATCGTCAACAAAAGGGGCAGGGAATACCAACTCACCGAAATATTGCAATCAACTGACAATCAAGAAGATTAGTTGAATGTAAGGAAAATATAAGGAAGATGTAAGGTTCTTTTTTCGCATTGTAGCCGCACCAACCGTTACCTTTGCAGCAAAACGGAATGCGGTATGATACGACAAAAGACCTTTTCAAGAATCGACACGCTGACGGGTTGGGCGGTTTTCACCATCGCAGCCCTCACTTATTGTCTTACGATAGAGCCAACGGCCAGTCTATGGGACTGCCCTGAGTTTGTGGCCAGCGGCTACAAACTGGAGATTGGCCATCCACCAGGGGCACCTTTCTTCATGCTCGTCGCCAACCTGTTCACACAGTTGGCCGACAGTCCCTCCCAGGTAGCCATGATGACCAACATCATGTCGGCATTGCTCAGTGCGGGATGCGTCCTCTTTTTGTTCTGGACCATCACCCATCTCACCCGCCGACTCACCACGGCAGACAATACATTCTCATTGGCACAAGTCATTCTCATCGAAGCAAGCGGCATGACGGGCGCCTTGGCCTACACATTCAGCGACACGTTCTGGTTCTCGGCTGTCGAGAGCGAGGTATATGCCTTCTCGAGTTTTCTCACCGCCCTCGTCTTCTGGCTGATCCTGCGATGGGAAGACGAAGCCGACGACCCACGAAGCGACCGCTGGATTATCCTCATTGCCTACATCATCGGATTGTCGATAGGCGTGCACCTGCTCAACCTGCTGTGCATCCCTGCCATGGCCATGGTGGTCTATTTCAGGAGGTCGCAGCATCCCACATGGTGGGGCGGGACGAAAGCCTTTTTGGTGGGTGTAATGGTACTCCTCGGCATCCTGTATGTCGTTGTGCCAGGCGTCATCCGACTGGGCGGATGGGCCGAACTGCTGTTTGTCAACGTGCTGGGTCTTCCCTTCCACACGGGACTTGTCTGTTCTTTTCTCCTCCTTCTCACGCTCATCATCGTCGCCATGGAAAGGGCCCGCAAGAGAACCGTGAAATGCTGTCTTCAAAGTCTGCTGATGTTGCTGGTCGGTTTCAGTTGCTATGCGGTCATCATCATCCGCTCGGCAGCACATCCACCCATGGACGAGAACTCACCCGACAACGTGTTTGCCCTCGGCGGTTACCTGAGCCGTGAACAATATGGCGACACGCCGCTGCTGTATGGTCCCGCCTACTGTAGCGAACTCGACTATCAGCCACAAGGCGACTACTATGTACCCAAACAGAAGGAAGGCCGCTCCATCTACCATCTCACGACCGACAGTACAGGACATCGATACACCACCATTGGGCACCGCACGAAATACGTGTATAAAGACAACATGTGGTTTCCACGGATGGTCTCGCCGATGCACGCCCAAGCCTACGAGCAGTGGATGGGCGGAGTGGAGAAAAAGGGGCACCTTCCCACCACCCGCGACAACCTGCGGTTTTTCCTCTCCTACCAAGTGAATTTCATGTATTGGCGCTATTTCCTTTGGAATTTCGTGGGGCGGGAGAACAACATCCAGAGCCAAGGGGAGGTGGAGCATGGCCAATGGATCACCGGCATCGGTTTCATCGACGACTGGCTGTTGGACTGCGACACGTCGAAAATGCCCTCCGACCTATTGTCCAACAAGGGGAGGAACGTGTATTATGGACTTCCGCTACTGCTCGGTTTGATGGGCCTATGGTGGCAATACCGACAGAAAGGGCAAGGCAGGCAGCAATGCTTCGTGGTGGGACTGCTTTTCCTCATGACCGGACTGGCCATTGTGGTCTATCTCAACCAACCACCCCAACCGCCTCGGGAGCGCGACTATGTGTATGCAGGGTCGTTCTACGCCTTCTCGATTTGGATGGGAATGGGAGTATGCACCGTCGGCACGATGTTGCGGCGGATAAGTCGGAAAGGTGCCGTCGCCGCTATCGCCTCCGCCACGCTGTGCCTGCTCGTCCCCTTGCAGATGGTCAGCCAGACATGGGACGACCACGACCGCTCGGGGCGCTATACATGCAGGGACTTCGGACTCAACTACCTGGAAACAATGCCCCGTGATTGCCACCCCATCATCCTCACCAACGGCGACAACGACACCTTCCCGCTGTGGTATAACCATGAGGTGGAAGGAAAGCGCACCGACACTCGCGACTGCAATCTATCGTATGTAAACGCCGACTGGTACATCGACCAAATGAAACGTCCTGCCTACGACTCTCCCGCCCTACCCTTCCATTGGGAAAGGGCAGACTATCAAGAGGGCACGAACGACATGGTGGAGGTGAGGCCGGAGTTGAAAGACGACATCCTCGAATTTTATCGGGAGCAACCGGAAGAGGCACGAAAGACGTTGGGAGAGAATCCTTTCGAATTGCGCAACATCATCCGATATTGGGTGCTCGGCCATCGTCCCGAACGGCACTGCATACCCACCGACACCGTGTCCGTGTCCACCGAGGAGGGAACAATGGCCATCTCGCTAAAAGGGGTCAGGTATTTGCAGAAAAACGACTTGTTTGTCCTTGAAATGCTCTCGCACGGCGATACCAGTCGCCCCATCTATGCCTCCATCAGTTTGGGACCGAACGAGATTCCCTATCTACGCGACCATTTCGTGCTCGAAGGCTTGGCCTACCGCATCGTACCAGCGGCAGAAGGTCCGAGAGCCGACGTGGAACGAATCTACGAGAACGTGATGCACCGGTTCAAATACGGAGGACTCAGTCAACCAGGGCTTTACGTGGACGAGGACGTGATGCACATGGCACGCACCCATCAGTATGTGATGAGCATCCTCATCGACAGCCTTCTGGCAAAAGGCGACAAGCAACGAGCCTTGGCAGTGGCAGAGAAATGGGAGAAAGAATTGCCTTCCTGCAACATCCCTTACAACGAAGCCGCCTTGTCGCTCGCCTCTTGCTTCTACGAGCATGGCATGACTGCACGAGGCGACGCCATCCTGTCCGACCTATTGACAAGAAGCGACGAATGGCTTTCGTGGCTTGGCACCATCGGAGCACGCCGACAAGCGGGCAGCAGTTACACGGCACTCGAATGGCTCAAGACCATGCAGCATACGTTGACGACGGCCTACCAATATGAGAGAAGGCCGTTCATAGACAAATACCATCAAAAATTTGAAAGATATGTCCAACAATTCCAAAGAAACTGAATCCCGTTCCGCTTTCAACCAAGGCAACTACGTCATCATCCTCATGTCGTGCATCATTATCATCGTCGGCCTTGCACTCATGACAGGCGAGGGCAGTACCGCCACCTCTTTCCAACCGGATATATTCTCCACGCGGCGGATTGTCGTGGCACCCATCTGTTGCCTCGTGGGCTACCTCTCCGTCATCGTGGGCATTCTATGGCATCGGTGAAGGGAAGGACTCTCCAAGACCCGTATGCAAGAATAGAGAACAAAAAGAGACGCCACAATGTGACGTCTCTACTTTATTGGGTGGATGAGGAAACGCCACAACGTGACGTCTCAACGATATTCCAATTATTCCTCCATGTTGATGATGTTGAGGAATTTCTTCCACTGCTTGTCAAGGTTGTAATTGGTGGCGAAACCCTTCTTCACATGGACGATACCCTCTTTCATCGTAGCCTTGCCGAAAGAACTGCCGGAAATCTTCACCGGAGTGGCGCTGTTGGAATAGATGTCCATCAGACTGTTGCAGTTTTCGAAGGCACCGCCGTCAATCTCCTTCAATGCGATGGGCAGTTGGAGCGAGGTGAGGCTGCCGCAACCGTTGAAGGCGTCGCTGCCAATTTTCTGCAGGGCATTGGGCAGGGCGATGTCTTTCAAACTGGTGCAACCTTTGAACGTCTTGCTGGCAATTTCCTTGATACCGTTGGGAATGGTCACTTTCTGCAGGCTGGCGCAACCCTCGAAGGCACTGCTGCCAATCTTCGAAATGGAATTGTTGAGCACGATGCTGTCGAGCGAAGTGCAACCAAAGAAGGCGTCATGCTCTATCTCGCTGATGGCATTCGACAACTCTACCGACTTCAAGCCAGCACACCCCTTGAACATATCGCTCGGCACTTTCTTCAACCCCGAGGGCAACTGGATGCTGACAAGGCTGACGCAACCTTCGAACACGTCGTCGCCCATCTTGGTGACACCCGTGGGGATATCGAGAGTCTGGAGACTGGTGCACCTGATGAAGGCACCACTGCCAATCGACTGCACACCCGTGGGGATGATGACGTTGCGCAGTTCGGTGCAATCCTCAAAGCAGTCGCTGGGGATTTCGTTGATGCCGTCGGGGAGGTCAATCTCGACGAGCGACCTGCAGCCGTTGAAAATGTCCGACGAGAGTTTCTTCACTGTCTCGGGAATGACGATTTTCGTCAAACTTGTGCAATTCTTGAACAAGTTGGACGGCAATTCCTGAATCTTGTCGGGAATGGTGATGGCTGCCAGGCTGGAACATCCCTCAAAGGCGGAAGAACCGATTTTGAGGATGCAGTTGGGGATGGAGATGGAGGTGACGCCAGAGCAGTCCTTGAAGGCACCGGACTCGATTTCCTCCACGTAGAGTGTGACACCATCGACCTCTATTTTCTCCGGGATGACGATGTCGCCCACGTATGGCTCTTTGTTCTTTGTCACATTGGCAATTTGTTTTTTGCCGTTCAAAGCAAAGTTGATGCCATTGACAACGGCTTGTTTTTGCTTCAATTTGATGTCGGCGGCACCTGCCTGCAAGCAGCAAGCAAGCGCGAACAGTACTACTGCGAATCTTCCGAATGTTCTCATTTTCATTAAGATTAAAGTTGATATTTTATCTTGCAAAATTATTTTTTAGTGCTGATTATCAGACATTTATAAAGGCTATTCCTAATAGTTGTGTCATTTCTTTGCAAAAATAGAGAAAAAGTTGGGAATTTGCAAGGTTAAAGACTTAAAAAATCATGCCCGATAAATCTTGCATCTATAATCAACTTTTCGAAATCTTGGATAAAGTACGATTAAAAAGGAGCAGATTAAAAAGAGAGTGTATCTGATTGAAAGACACGTCCCCATTGATAATGCCGATGAATTTGGAAACTCCTTCATGCTTGTGGAACTTGGATCATATACCTATGGTGAAGTTGAAAAACAGGGAAGAAAGCAGGTGCAGTGGGGAATTATTCTTTTTCTGCAAGAAAAAGTCATTTGAAATGATGGAGTTATCATCAAAATCCGTTATTTTTGTGGAGGAAATATGCAGGTCGGTCAATAAGAAGCCGAAGTATTTGCGAAATGAGTTTTGGTATTATTTGTTGGCAATTTAAATTTCATATTATGAACAGATTTGTGTTATCAGCCGCGTTATTGACGGCAGTGGTTTTTGCCCAGGCGCAGAAATACACGCTTAATGGAGTTGAGCATGAAACCAAAATAGTCCCCGTTGCAGTATCCAATTTCAACGGGCAAACACTCTCTGTCGCCCCTAAGGGGAAGAATAAGACCGTCACCCTCATAAGAACTTCATTCTCTACGCCTTTGAACGATTACAATGCCTTGGCACGGCCGGAGTTGAAACTTGGAAACATCATAGGACACCCGACACTCGGATGGGATGACACCGATTACCGCATACCCGACATCGTGCCGGAGTTTTACGGTGACGGGTGGGTGCTGAACGATGTCTTCTACGACGGCGACTATCCCGTGGCAATTTATGGAAGGGCACCGAAAACAGAACTTCTGCCCTGGGGAGAATCAGAGTTGGACATCTCACGACGAGGCAGAGACCCGCACCTGATCATGCTCGTCGACCCCTCGAAAGAGG
>CAMKSZ010000191.1 GCA_946415525.1 uncultured Prevotellaceae bacterium
AGGGTGAACTGATGCCACTACCAGCATAGCATTGCATGAAACGGGTGCCGGTGGCTGCCAGGCGGTCGATATTGGGGGTCTTCACATATTCGCTGCCGTAGCACGACAAGTCGCCATAACCCATGTCGTCGGCAAGGATGAAGATGATGTTGGGACGTTCGGGGGTGGCAGATTGTCTGTCGTTGTCCGCCGCTGCCACTTGTGGTGGCAGGAGAATACCTGCCGCTACGAAACTACTGTATTTTATTGTATTTTTCACGATGGATGAGAGTGATGTGAGAGTTTTGTCTTTTCTATTCCACGTCGTCCCAAAGACTTGTCCTAAAAGAGTTGGCTGCATCGTCGCCTCCAATGACAACAGGATCAATGTCTTCCTTTAAATCGTTGACCACGTAACTGCCATTGGGTTCACCTTGATTATCCTGCATGACTGCAATTCGGGTGTTGAGAAGCAAGACTTCAGATAGTGGTCGCTCGTATTTTTTCATTTTCAATAAGAAATTTAGTTGATGATTTTGTTGCCGTCGGCATCGCGGATGGAAGTGCCAATGCTTATAACGAAAGGATGGACATGACCTGCACCATTCGTCAAGTCTGCACTAAAAGGAAGGAAAACGGATTCGTAACTGTTGCTGCTGCCTTTGATATAGTTATCGGCCTTGTGTATCTTGCATTTGATTTCCAAATAAGATTTGTTGTCGGCCTCGTTAATGGCAGTCCCCTTGCTAATGCCGCTGATTTCTTGCGGAATGAGAAACAGAAAGTCGTTTTCATTCTTGGCCAACAAGGTGGCTTCAGTATCGGATACGGTGAAGGCATTGGCCGTCCCCTCCTTATTATAGGCATTCAGCGTGAAATCGCTATAATTGTCAATATCGCTCCATTCCTTGGACAATAGTAAAAAATGTCCATTGGTTTTCACGTTGTGAAGTACTATTTCATTCACCTCAACTTCGTAGGAGGCGAGTGTTTCGGTCTTGATGACAGAAAACTGTAAAGCAGCACAAACGTGGTCGAAGGTAAGGCTCACTACGCCATTGCAATCATCATAGGCGACATCCTCCGTTGCCACCAAGATATCGCACTGATCGTTTGAACTTTGTTCTGTTGAAATTTGCAGATAAGGGGTTTCGTTAATGTATTTGAAAGGTTGTTCGTTTTCTTTGTAGGATGTCCTGTAGGCAAATACATGGGCTTCAGAAGAACCTATATCATTAGAGGGCCAACTACCATTGTTCTCGTAGAGTCCATTCGATGTTTTTTTTGTATGCGACTGGTCGGAAACATCCCAATTCCCAGTTTTTTTGTTCTTGTACATGAGATTGAGGTAAAATGTTTCCAACGAACTGGTGGTGAAGGCAGGTGCACGACGGGCACTCGTCTTTTCTGCTGTTGGATAAGTGAGAGGGCGTTCTGAAACTTTTAGGATGATGGGGCGATACTCGGATGTTGCCTCATTATTTATTCCTAACACTTTGTTGACAACCAACATGACATCAGCCACGTTTATATTGCCGTCGTTATTGACATCGTAGTTAAAATCGTCTTGTGCATTGGCTGAAAGCATGGCGAACGTCAATGCCAGAACCAAGGGTAGTCTTCTCATTTTTATTAATATTTGAAATTCTTTTCAATGGATGTTGAGGTGAAAGTATAGCGCCTACATCTTCACTTCTATTCTTTGAGGTGAAGGGGTGATGGTTAGTGTTTGTCCCGTGTTCCAAATGACTTTCTCGCTTGCGTTGAAATAGCAGATGGTGGCCGTTTCGCCTTCTTTGGGTGCATAGACCGTGAGAGAGTAGGGATTGGAGAACAAGTGACTATCGATTTTGGCGATGCCACGACACTCATTGCCTACCATCACGACGACGAGATCACCTATGGCAGGTTTAGTCTCTGTCTGGGCATTCTTGGGCAACAGAACGGACAGCGGCATCTGAACAGGGTATTTGGGGCAACCGTGTGTCAACAGTGGCATATAGGTTTCTTCCACCCCATAGACAAATTCTGCAACAAATGATTCTTCACCATAGAGCGTAAATGTCTGATGAAGATTGCTGCAATAATAAGAGAGTTTCATCTTCAATACTTTGTCGGCAGTTTCGTTTCCATATATTTTTAAGATGAACGTGACATTTTGGGATTCTCCTTTTACTAATGCTGGATGCGACAGTGCCCTGATTTCATCGCCAATAAAAGCAGCCATCAAGTCGTTTTCACTGGAATAAACAGCCAATTCTGGTTGCAATGTCACCATCAATATCATCCAACTTTCATATTTCCCAGAATTGGGACTTGTCCAAGTGGGAACTGGATCATTGGACGACCAATCGATTTTCATTTCTGATGTCGCTGCGGTCTTGGTCCAGGTGAGTTCCGTATCCGATTTGTTAAAAAAATTAGGCTTGGGATCCGGTTCGTTATCATCATCCGATGAGGAGCAGCCCCACATCATTGTGAGGACTGCTGCCATCATGATTGCATAATAAAATGAATTTTTCATTTTCTTGGCTTTTATTATTTCTATCATTCTATCACTCGTTTCTTTCCATTGAAGATATAGACACCTTTCTTAGTGGGTCTGTCTTGGAGTCTGATGCCATCAAGGGTGTACCATCCGCGTTGTGGTTTGTCATTCAAAGGCATGAAGTTGATGCGGGTAGGTGTTTGGGGCTTGCCCATTATGGCGTTTGATTGGAACGACATGATTTCACCAGTGGTAGCGATGATGTCGCCCTCACGCTCGATGGCAAAGGAGAGCCCTTCTTGGCGATCTCCTGCTATGCTCATGAAGAAGAGACTGTCGGCTGAAAGGGTGGTGGCACCGCGAAGTTCACCGTCGGCAAAAGTCAGCAGTCGGTCACCGGAATGTAGTGCCAAACCATCGACGATGGCTGTAAGCGACATGGTGGAGGGCTTGTCGGTCACTCTATTGGTCGGTGCATTGAACACTTCTTCGATGAAGATGCTGCCTGGCTCGTAGAATGGATAGGCAAACTCCACTTTTGTGTTGTCACCATGGAACAACATGTAGCCTTCACCTGGCTTCATGTAATTCAGATTGCCTTCCCATCGGCCGCCACCGTAGGCATCGGCGTTGAAGATGGCAAATTCGTCATGGCTCTTGATGATGTCGCCATCTTTGGCAAACTCGTAGTAATCGGCGAGGGCTGTCTCTAAGGGAAGGGTCATCATTGGTGTGTAGCCGATGGAGTTCCATCCATTGTGGATGTAGATAGTTCGGTCGTCCTTGCTCTTGAGGATGTAACCCGCCAGTTGGACATTTATGCTCTCTTTCACTTTCACGGCGTAGGAATTCATCGGCTCAATGGGCAGAATGCCGTCTTTAATATCGCCGGAAATGCACCAATGGTTGTTGGTGTAGATGAGCGTTATGCCGTTGGTGTTATCGGTGATAATGTCGCCATTCTGCCATTGGAATCCGCTGAGGAGGGCATCGAGATCCTTAAATGTCTTTCTGTTGTACACATTGAATGACACCCAGTTCCAACCTTTTTCCAGTTGTAGCGTCTGTATGTACTGATTGTCGGCGTAGAACATGCAGGGTTCATTCTTGTTTCCATAGAGTTTGGAAACGACGAAGGTGATGTCATCGTAGTTGGTGAGTAGCATTTCCTGGCCGGTGGCATGGTGCCAAAGTTTGAAGTAGAACTTGTCCATACTTGTCGCGTTGTTATAGACTGTGAGGTATATGTATGGACTTGACTTGTCTTCTTCGTAGGTAATGTGAGCCATTCCGTGGCAATTGCCATCACGGTCGAATACGCCCACCATGTCGCGGGTGTCGGAAATAATCTCATAATTATCGTAAGAGCCCATTACTACGCGCCCCACAATGTTCATAGAGTATTCTCGGATGTCGTTATTGACAAACCAGTATGGAGCATCGCTGAAGACGGTGATGTCAAGCATGAGTGGTTCCGAAAGACCGCTTTCGTCGGTTAGATAGATGATTTCGTCAAAAGTGCCGATGTTGAGGTTCTCATTCACCTTAAATGTCAATAACTTCTCTTCCTTCGGGCCGATGATATTGGTCTCCTCCTGGACAGAAAGCCATTTCGGACAGTTTTCCACCTTGTAGGTATGATTCATGCCACTGAGATTCTTGATGCGGACACCAAATATGTCGCCTACACCGTAGTGCATCTCGCGCTTAATGGTCTTTTCATCCCATCGAAGCGGGTTGCAGTCGATGAAACAACTCAAGGTGGTAGGAGAGGCCATGCTATTGCCGTTGAGGTCGGCGATGTTGCGCACGGTCACATAGATGTTGCGCTTGTTGATATATTCGGTCGGCTCGTCGATGCTCACCAAGAGTTGGTTGTCGCGCGCCACGAAACTGAAGTTGATGTTCTTCAACTCCTCGTATGGCCTGACGGGTGCAGCCTGATTTTTATCGATATGGTCCAATACCTTGCTAACGGGGATACTATCGTTGAAAAGGTAGTCGCGCATGGGAATGTCTGTGGGTTTGTGGGTGATCTTGTCTTCCTCATATCTCAGATTCCCATTGTCGTCCCTATAGACCACAAGGCTGTAAGCATATGGCACGGCCTCAATCATGTTGTTGCTTTGTCGCTCCTGACGACTGAAAGCAAGGTAGGCGAGCAATCCTGCTTCTTCACCACTGGGGCTCTTGGTGCTAAAACTCTTAATGAGCGAGAGTGGAAGGGCTTGACCGAAGAGGCAAATTTCATCAAGGTTGCCACGTAACCAGTTGTGAGTGTCGCTCACCAAAGAGTCTTTCTTGCTCTTGTGTAGAGTAGCCCCAAGCATGGGATAGCCGCCGGAGATGCCGCCAAGGGCATCGACTGGGAAGGAAGCGCTAAGGGTGCAGTCCAAGTAAATGTTGCCAACATTGCGAGCACGGTTGATGGTCATTGCATAGTGGTGCCATGTGTTGTCGCTGTAGTCGCCAGGGATGTCAATCTGCATACCGTTGGAGCGGTAGAGGAGTTGTTCACCTTCAAAGCCGATGAAGAATTGATTCTCGGCTCCTTCGTCGTCGGCATGGCCCGAACCATTGCCTATAAGTGCACCGCGCCCCTCTACGTTGGTCTTGAACCAGAACATGAGCGTATAATCATCTTCAGTGGTACGACTCAGTGCGTTCTTGCTAAGTGCCATGCCACGGTCTTCCCAATCTAATTGGAGCGACATATTTCGGGGCAGTGCCCAGGCAGCGTCGATAATTTGAGCGTGGGCACCTTGCGCTTTGTCAATGACGTAGTAGCCGTTGCCCTCGTCCATTGGATAGTAGGCCACCAATCCCTTCTCATAACCAGTAAGGCGCTTGTTGCCATAGGTGTTGCCGATTAGGCCAGGTGTCAAGGCTCTGTACCACACCCGTGCTTCCATCATGCGTCCGGTGTAGTATTTGCAATTGGGATCGTTTCGGTTCTCATGGTTGGTTCGTCCGAAGATGAGTTTGCTGGTGCCGGTGTATGGCTCGTCCATATCGAAGGAGCCGATGACTTTGCCACCGTTCAACAATGTCAGTGTCCATCTCTTCTGCTTGGCTGCCGGTTTTTGGATGACCATTGCTACTTGCTGGAACGAACCAGTACTTATCGTACTATCGGAGATGTATTTGTCATCCACATTGTTCACTACAGCCTTCAACTTCATTTCTTTAGTGAGCCAAAGTTGAAGACGCTTGTTGTCCTTGCCATGTGAGAAGAGTGGCATTTCCTCGCCCGTGGTTTCAGGATAAACTATCATCGAGATGGTAAGATCCTTGCCGTTGAAATTGCGCTCTGCCTCGGTCTCCACACTTCCTCCGCCTCCTTTTTCATTCGGACCAGGGAATTGAAGTGCAACGGTTTCGGAGATGTTGCTGTTGTTCACTTCGCCTTTCACCTCGAAGTCAGTCTTGTGGTCGATGTAGTTGTGCTCTATTGCCTCAGAGAAGTTGAATATCACATTCTCACCAATGTCGAGTATGCCGTCGGAGGGACTGGGCAAGCCGAAGAGTTGTGGCCTACGTGTGTCTTTAATGCCACTCAACACCTTCGACGAAGAAGTGAGGAAACTGCTGCCGTTGCGGACGAAGAGTACTGCACGCAGGTCGTAGGCTTTTTCCATGATGATTTGGTCGCCATAGAATTCGGTGTCGATGTAGCCATTCTCAGGCATCAACCTCTTCGTTCCACTGGCCTTGGACATCAATGAATCATCGGCGTAGAAAGAGCAGAGGTTGACCCAATGGTCATCGCCGCGTGCTGTTTCTTTGTATTGGAATTCAATATGGTCGAAGTTTTTCTGTTTCCTGTCGAAACCGTCGATTTTCACAGGAAGGTAATAGCCTTTGGCGTTGTAGGGAGCATCGGTGTTCATCACCCATTTGTCGCCAGGTGTGGAGATGTTGACTGGTCCGGCAGTATGCAGGTAGTGGACGTCGAAACTTACTAAGTCTTTGATACCCAAGTCTCCCTTTGAGACGATACCAATTTGCAAGCCTGAGTAGTCAAAGTCGCTACCGGCATACACTTCAAGAGTCTTTTCTGTGATGGAGCCAGGTACCACATAAATTTCGCGTCCATCTCCTGTGAGCGCTGTACCGTCGATAAACATTTTTGCACCATTGGGGTTCGACTTGTCCTCCTGGAAAATCTTGTAGTAGGAGAGACTTGTTGAAATGGCATTGGGAGCCTCGCTTTCATTGGTCAAATATACTTTGAAGACAGCAGGTTCGCCGTAGGGTACACCGCTGACACTCTGCTTGTCGAGTTTGATTTTCGGATTCTCGATTTTCAAAGTACGGGCGTCCAATTCGGTGCCGGGATTGTGGAAGATGGTGGTACGCTGGTTTTCCCAAGGTTGTGCGGTGGCGCCGCCTCGGGTGCGATAAACGAATCCTCTCGGGGTACGGTAGAAGTCGTCGCCAAATTCTTCTATATCGAAATGGCGATTGAGGAAGGGTTCTTCAAACTCCTCCATGTTATCGAAGTTCTGGCTGGTGAACACATCGAGCATATCACTACTTTTGATACTGTCATTTTTCACGCAGTT
>CAMKSZ010000192.1 GCA_946415525.1 uncultured Prevotellaceae bacterium
ATCATTTTGTTCATTGCCAAGCAAGAAGATTGTTGTTAACAGTATTGTCGTGTTTTGGCAAAATTATAAAAAATATAAGACACTGCTGCAAAAAATGAATTGTTTTTTTGTTTATCATGCTTTATTGTCGAGTTTACCATTAAAAGTGTAAACCAATCCCGAAACACTTTAAAAAATTCCGATGATTTCAGGGCGGAAAAAGCGTTTTGAATATTTTGAAGTGGCCACATCGTCGTATTTGGTATAATTATAATCTACTTTTTTGCCTTTGGAAGAAAAAGGCAACGATTTGGTTTTCAAGAGAATAATCATTTTCCGATGCCACTTGGAATCCACTTTTACGGCTTTTGACCTTTGACAGCACTTTTTTTTCCACTAATTTTGCACTATCGCAACATTTATCTATCAACCATTCAATAATCGTGCAAGATACGATGAAAAAGACCACATTCAGACAAGTCGTGTTGTTATTACTGTTTTGCCTCTCCACACTAACGGGGCAGTCGCAAACCCGTCCTGGGCTGGAAACCACCCACGACGAGTCGGGCTTTGTTCCCGAAGGATATCAGTTGGACTGGAGCGACGAGTTCGACGGCAACGAACTAAACACCAACGACTGGAAATTCGAGATACATGAACCCGGCTGGGTCAACAACGAACTCCAGCGGTATGTCGGGAAGACCTTCAGGGGCAACAAAGTGGTGTTCGTGGAAGACGGGCACCTCACCATCCGTGCCCAGAAAGTGGACGACCAGATTGTGTCGGGGCGCATCAACGCCCGCCCCTCACAAGGATGGCGGTACGGATATTTCGAGGCCCGCATCAAACTGCCCAAGGGCAAAGGCACCTGGCCCGCTTTCTGGATGATGCCCGTGAATGTTGACTGGGCAACCAACCCCTGGCCACGTTGCGGTGAGATAGACATCATGGAAGAGGTGGGCTATTCCCCCGGAAACGTATCGTCCTCCATCCACTGTGAATCCTACAACCATACCTCCAACACCCAGAAAACACATTCCATGTACGTGCCGACGGCAGAGGACGAATACCATGTGTATAGCGTGGAGTGGACCTCCGAACGTCTGACGTTCTTTGTCGATGGGCGGAAGCAGATGGACTTTTTCAAGGAGAGCGACGACCATTCCGCATGGCCCTTCCATTATGCCTTCCATCCCATCCTCAATTTGGCATGGGGTGGCTCATGGGGCGGAGCCCAAGGTGTGGACGAGTCGGCTTTGCCCACCGAAATGTTTGTCGATTATGTGCGGGTGTACAAAAAGCCCCTTCCGGAGACCGCCAAGAAAATCGTGGCCTATGTCACCTCATGGTCGTCCGTCCCCATCGACCCCAACATCATGACGCACGTCAACTATGCCTTCGGCGGCATCGACAAGAACGGGCATGTAGAGGTGGACGGGAAGAACCGTTTTCTCGAAATCGTGTCGTTGAAGGAGAAGAACCCAGCGCTAAAAGTGCTGCTTAGCATAGGCGGCTGGGGCCGCGGCAACTTCTCCGGCATTTCCTCCGACGAAACCAAGAGGCGTGAATTCGCCAAGTCTTGCCGTGATTTCTGCCTGCAATATGGTATCGACGGCATCGACATCGACTGGGAGTTTCCCGGGAACAATTCCTCGGGAGAGCCCTCGCCCACGAATGAGAAAAACAACTACACGTTGTTGATGCGGGACCTCCGCCAGGCATTGGGTGACGAACTGCTGCTCACGATGGCGTCGTCCTCCAGTCCTGGGTATTATGATTATGTCTCCCTCATAGGCTATCTTGACTTTGTCAACGTCATGACCTACGACATGGCAAGTCCTCCCAACCACCATTCAGCGCTTTATCGTGGCGGCACCGTGGGAAACGGCTGGTTGGTCGCCCATGAGTCGATACGGGAACACCTCAAGGCAGGAGTGCCCGCCGAGAAACTGGTCATGGGCCTGGCTTTCTATGGCAACGGCAATGCCGACGGCAGTGGTTCTGCCAATCAGATATCGCTGCAAGAAATCGAGAACGGCATCGCCGACGGCAAATGGACAGACCATTGGGACGACGTGGCGAAAGTGCCGTATGTGACAAACAAGAACGGGCAGTTTGTCTATGGTTACGACAATGCCAGGTCGCTCACGGCAAAATGCCAATACATTGTCGATAACGACTTGGCCGGCGGCATGTATTGGGAATATGCCAACGACAACCTGATGGGCACCGAGCGCAACACGGTGTACGACTGCCTTGTGGGAAATGCCATCAGGAAGGAGAACCTCTTTTTAGGTGGCGTCCCCTTGGAGTATGTCGGAGCCAACAAATACGGCAACGTCTTCACAATGGTTCAAGGCGACACCTACACTGCCGAAGGAGCCGAGGAGATGAACGACAGCGGTTGGTATCACGATCCCGACTTCTTTGAAAAGACCGCCGAGGGCACCTATCGCTTCAAGGCGGTTTCCGGGAAATACGACATCTGTGCCGATTTCAACAACCAATGCTTCCATGTGGTTCCTCTTGGCGAAGACGGGAAGCCCCTCGGCTACAGCAAACAAGACGGGAAGGGATGCATTTGGGTCATTGGCGCCAATTCGAGTTATGGCAAGCCATCTTACGTCCCAGGCAATGACGACGGCTGGAGCGAAAGCCGAGCCTTGCCCCTGGCACGGATAGACGATACCCATCATCAAATCACCTTCGAGGTAGGACGGCAACTCAATCCCGAGAAAGTGAATTTCAAATTCTTTCACCAGAACTCATTCGGCAACGACGCCAACGACGAGTTCACCCCCTTCACCGACCCCAAAATCACGACGACAAGCGACGTCTTCTATGTCAATTTCAACACCCCCGACTGCGGCAACGTCAAACTCCGTTCCGGAAAGACGCTGATTCCCGGCGACACCTATGTCCTGACCATCGACACCAGCGACACCTCGCACGTCGTCCTGTCGGCAGAGAACATCACCACCCGCTTGGAAGGCGTGAGATGCACCCCCTCGAATCACAAAGGCATTTATTACGACATCACAGGCAAGATATTAGGCACCAAGATTCCGAAAAGCCACGACCGGCGGAAGCAAATCGTCATCGTCGATGGCAAGAAGACAGCAAGATAATCATACATTTATAGAACCACACCTATGAAGAAGACAAGAATAATCCTGACGATGGCATTGGCCATGCTCGTGACGTTAACGTCGGCGGCCAAAAAGACGAAGGCCGACGACATGGTTTTGGTGGCCTATGTCACCTCATGGACGGAAGACATCCCCGACCCCTCCACCATGACACACATCAACTATGCGTTCGGGCACGTCAACGACACCTTCGACGGCGTGAAAATCGACAATCCGCAACGGTTGCGCACGATAGTCAGCCTGAAGAAGAAGAATCCCGACTTGAAAGTCATGCTCAGCATCGGAGGATGGGGAAGCGGACGGTTCAGCGAGATGGCCTCCTCGGAAAAGAACAGGAAAGGCTTCGCCAACGATTGCCGCAGCATCGTGAGCGACTACCAACTCGACGGCATAGACATCGACTGGGAATACCCCACCCAATCGTCGGCAGGCATTTCGTCATCGCCCGCCGACACCGACAATTTCACGCTCCTCATGCGCGACCTTCGCCGTGCCTTGGGCAAGAAGAAACTACTCACCGCCGCCACCGTATGCGATGCCAAATACATCGACTTCCGCTCCTGCATCCAATACATGGACTTTGTCAACGTCATGGCCTACGACATGGGCAACCCGCCCCACCACCACTCAGCGCTCTTCCCCTCGCCCATCGCAAGCCACATCACCTCTTCGCAAGCAGTGGAAGCGCACCTGAAAGCAGGCGTGCCCGCCGGCAAGTTGGTGATGGGAATGCCTTTCTACGGAAGGGGCGACCGCGAGGACAGCGGCCTGAAGGAATACGCCCGCACGGGAATATTGCCCAAGGGGTATGAAAAACGTTGGGACGACGTAGGGAAGGTACCCTACATCGCCAACGAAAAGGGCGAACTCGTCAAGGGATATGAGAACAGCCAATCGCTCGCCGAGAAATGCCAATACATTCTCGACCATCATCTACGCGGAGGCATGTATTGGGACTATTCGAGCGACAACAGCCAAGGCGACGAGCGAACGACCCTCTATTTGTCGCTTCTCAAGAACAAGAAGGCCACGGTGCCGCCACGCAAGGTGCTCGTGCTCGCAGAGAGGGGCGGTCTGCACGAACCATTCACAGCCACCGGCCTGCAATGGCTCGAAGACAACAAAGAGAGGTTCAACATGCAACTTGTCGTGCTGAGTACCGCCGGTGAAATCCCCCCAGGCGAATTGGGCAAATACCATCTTGTGCTTCAACTGAACCATCCCCCCTACGAATGGAGTGAGGAAGCCCAACTCGACTTCCAAAATTACATCAACCGTGGCATTGGCAACTACATTGGGTTCCACCATGCGACGCTGTTGGGCGAATTCGATGGATACGAGATGTGGAAGTGGTTCTCCGACTTCATGGGAGGAATACGCTACGAGAACTACATCGCCGAAAAATGCGACGCCACCGTCCAGGTGGAAGACCGCCAACATCCGGTGATGAACGGCATCCCCGGGACATTTGTCATCGAAGACGACGAATGGTACACCTACAACAAGGACCCGCGCCCCAACGTCCATGTTTTGGCGCATGTCGATGAAGCCAGTTACACCATAAAGACCGACATCAAAATGGGCGACCATCCCGTGATATGGACCAATCCCTCCAAGGCTGCACGGAATGTGTATTTCCAGTTTGGCCACAGCAAGTTGCTCTTCGAAAATCCCGTCTTCGTCAGATTGCTTGAAAACGCCCTCAAATGGACATTGGCGGAGGAATGAACAGGCTTGTCGTTTTTCTCTTTGGACAGTTTCTCCTCGAGAGAGATGATGGGTGAAATACCCGTTGGCATTCGTTCTTGGGGCGACGACGACATCCCCTATTGGCCGCAGACCAACAATGCCTGCTACAAAGAAGTATGGGTCACCTCGGCGGCAAAGTTTCTTTCGCTATTGTCAGAATATCAACCACATAATTTACGCAAATGAAAAAGATACTTTTTATGATGTTGGTGGTGCTCGTCAGCATCCCCGTCAGTGCACAGAACGAAGGTGAATATGCCGCCAGTTATGCCACGGCTCCTCGTTTCAAAGCCCTGCTTCTCTGGGAACCTGGAGCAGAGGAAGCCCATGTGCAATTCGACAAACAAGCCATTGATTTTTTCCACAAACTCACTTACGGTGAGGGTTGGACGATGGATGTGACCACGTCATTGGAGGAATATCCCTACGAACGTCTCAAGGAATACAGCATCATTGTCTGCCTAAATGCCACGCCAGGCGGGAAAAAGCAAAGGGAGGCATTCGAGAAGTACATGGAGAATGGTGGAGGATGGATGGGATTCCACGCTTCTGCATACAACGACCGCAATACCCACTGGCCTTGGCTGAACCGCTTTTTAGGGTGCGGACAATTTTATTGCAACAACTGGCCACCTCAACCGGCACTTGTCGAGTGCGACGCCCCCTCCCACCCCGTCACCCTCACCCTGCCCAAGGAATTCGTCGTCCCAGCAAGCGAGTTCTACCAATGGCAGCCGTCGCCCCGTTTGAATGAAGACGTGGAAGTGCTGGTCAGCATATCTCAAAAAATGTATCCATTTGGTCTGAAGGATGTGGTGAAATTCGGCGATTTCCCCATTGTGTGGACCAACAAGAATTACCGTATGGTGTATCTAAACATGGGGCATGGCGACCAAGGTTTCATCGACGCCACGCAGCAGTTGCTTTTCATCAACGCATTCCGATGGATCGTGAGCAGGGACCCGAAAGGCAACCCGTTCATTTAGATTTTTGGGGTTTGTGAATAGAAAAATGTTTAAATGTTTTAATATTTTTGGAGATTATCCGTCAAAGGAATACCTTTGTAGTCATGAAAAGACGAACGGCTATTCTTTTGACGGCATGCTTCGCCTGCATGGCAGCGACGGCACAGGAAGTGGGTGGGCAGCACACCACCACCGACGCGGTGGAGGTGCGTCAGCCCGCCATGGAAATGGACTCCTACAACGCCATACAAGAAATTAGGACCTACAGTCCGGAGGAATATGCCACCCGCAACCTTTCCCTCGCCCAGAGAAACGACTCCCTCCATCTCCCCACGCTCGACAACTTTGGGCGGGTGTGGTCCACGCGCTTTCCATTCTACAGGTTGGGGTGGAGCACATGGGATCTGCACGAAGGGCTCAATGTCAACGTGGGCGCATACATGTTCGCCGGGTTGGGGAAACACTCGTCCGGGGCGGGGTTCGGGCAGAGCCTTTCCGCCATGTATGCCATGCCCCTCACCTCCAAATTGTCCATGGCGGTGGGAGGATATTTCAACAACATGTATTGGAGCCACGATTCTTTCCGCAGCGCGGGGTTGTCCGCCGTCTTGGGATATCGGTTCGACAACCACTGGGAGGCGTTCCTCTATGGACAGAAGTCATTGACGGAAAGCCGTTTCACTCCCCTTCCCCTCTATGACATGGGCGAATTGGGCGACCGGATAGGTGCGGCGGTAAGATACAATGTCAGCCCTTCCTTCAGCATAGGGGTGTCGGTAGAGCGCAGCACGATGCCCCGCCCCGACTCTTTCCACGACACCTACATGCAGGCGCCGGGAAGGAATCGGTAGTGTAACGCCTAAACTTCTTACAACAGAAACATCTTCGAAAACCAACAATGAAGAAAGTCATCTTATCACTTCTTGTCTTAGCAGCCTGCATGACCATTCAGGCTGCTGATATCAACCGACAACAAGCCCTGGCGAAAGCCAAAGCCTTTCTGTCACAACAGCCAAGTGCCCGCCGTGCTGCTGCCGACATGAAGTTACAAACGGTCGCTACGGGTATCCGTCAACTGCATGCCTTCAATTTGGAAGGAGGCGGCTA
>CAMKSZ010000193.1 GCA_946415525.1 uncultured Prevotellaceae bacterium
AGGTCGTAGGAACGCTCCGTGGCGGGCGATGCCACCACATCAGGGATGCCATCGGCATTGTCTTGGTGAATGACAATGGGCACATCGCTCACGACACCCTTGCCGCAAAGGAACACCATCGCCTCACGCTCGGTTTGTCCCTCGGGCAACGGTTCGCAGTCGAAGGAAAGCATATAGCCCCCCTCCTCGTCCGGTATGTCGCTGCGCGCCTCATCGACATGTACCGCAGTCACCCATTCGGGCAGTCCTTCGAGCAAATAGGCAGCCAAGCCATCAGCATTGAACCAAGGCAATGCAGTAAACACCTCGACGCCACCCGACTTGCCTTGTCCGTCGGAAGCCACCATGAAGGGCGCTACATTTTCCGGCACCCTCACCGCGTCGTACATCGCCATCAAGCCGATGCGCATGCCTATGGGCTCTCCATAACTCAACGGATAGGAAGCGCCCGTATCGGGATTGAAAATCAAGATTTGGGCTATTTCAGCCCCATCATAGTCGGGATTGAGATAGGCTGCATCCACCCCCACATCGACTCCCTTATGGTGAAAGCCATCGACCACCAATACAAAGCCATTCTCGTCGAAATCGGCCGGGTCGATGACGAAAGGCACCGCACGCTCCTGTCCCTCGTCGTCCTTCACCCACTTCCTAAACAAGATTTTGCCCAAGTAAATGGTCTTGCCATCGTCACCACTCCCCCGTAGTTCCGTCTCCACAAAGCCAATGGTGTCGCCGGGCAAGGCATAAAGCGTGTCGGTGTATTCGTATGTAGGCATGATGCACTCCATCCGCACCGCATTGGTACCCCTTGCCCCCTTCGACACATAGCAAAAGAGCGTGTCGCCCTCGGCGATGGGTTGACGCGAGTAAGACGAAGCCTCGACGAACACCTGTTCGACATACAACGGCGCCATGGGTCGGGGCATGGGTTGCGCCGCCCCCCACGACACATAACTGCTGCCAAGTTCGACGACACCCGTACCATATACATTGTCGCCAACGATGCCATATCGGGCAAGGTTTCGGTAAATGCGCCCTTCACTGCGATAGCATTGCCGGTCGTCGTATGCCTTCATCGCACCGACGCCACGCGAAAGAATCAGACCGGGATAGGTCTTTTTGTCACGGAACGTATAGTAGTTTTCCGAACCGAGGGCGAAGGAATCGCCATCCAATGTGAGCGTAGGTGTCCACCAATGGCCGTTCGGCGTCTGTGTCCAAGTATAATTACCGTCGCCATCGACCACCGACAATGGGTGCCTGTCGATGACATCGACCCAGCCATCCTCGTCATCGGGCGCCCACACATGCCAAGTGCCCATTTTGTCGGCATCCTGCTGAGCGAAGACCAACGGATGCCAAGGCTGCACAATCAGTTCGGTATTGAGGCCGCCGCTGCCATCGGGGCCGAAACCACCGTAAAAGGCACCTTGCGGCATCGCATACGACACCCCAGCGCCCGTCGCGCGACTCCTTTTGTGCATGACAGGAACAGCCAACACCCCATTATGGGCACCCAGCGACAGCCGTTCCTGCAAAAAGCCTTGGCCTGCCGGCTCCCCCGTGCGCTGAGCAGCGACAGGGAGTTGGCAGGCCAAGACGAAAAGAATCAGGATGGCTTTTCTCATGTTTAGTTTTTCTTCCAGAGCTTGCTCATATCCTCGAGCGTCTTGCCCTTGGTCTCAGGCACCAAGCGCCACACGAAGATAGCGGCGATGATGCAAATCGTGCCATAGAGGCCGTAGGTGAACCAATGGCCGAAGTCATCGCCCTCGGTAAGGTGCATGTTGAACATCGGCACGAAGGTAGAACTAACGATGAAATTGAAAATCCACTGGAAGGCGACAGCGATGGCCACCGCACCGCCACGAATGGTGTTGGGGAAGATTTCGGCAATAAGCACCCACGTAATAGGTCCCCAAGAGAACATGAACGAGGCAGCATAGATCATGATGGAAGCAGCGGTGACAAATTCAAGTCCTGCATGTCCAAATGTCAATGCAACACCGAAAGCGCCCAATGCCATTCCCAACGAACCGCAGATGAGCAGCGGCTTGCGCCCCCATTTCTCGACAGTGAAAATGGCCACCAAGGTAAACAGGATGTTGACCACGCCCATAAAGACGGTGATGACCATCGGATTCTCCATGCCCATGTCGCCAAAGATACGTGGAGCATAGTAGAGCACAGCGTTGATACCCACGGCCTGTTGGAACACAGAGAGCATGATGCCGACGAAGATGCACAGAGCACCATATGTCATCAGTTTCTCGGTCTTCACCACCATGGTATCCTTGATGTCTTGCAGAATCTGTGCAGCCTTTGCCGAGCCGTTGATCTTGGAAAGGATGTTTTCTGCCATCTTGTCCTTTCCGATGCTGACGAGGTAGCGCGGAGTCTCAGGCACGAAGCAAATCAACAAGGCGAAGAGTCCGGCGGGAACCGCCTCGCTTCCAAACATATAGCGCCAGCCCGTTGTCACAGTCCATTGTGCTGCAGGGTTAATGGCAGCAATTCCCTTGCCCATTTCCTCCACCAACGGTTGGATATGGTCGCCCAGGATGAAGAAATTGACGAAATAGACCACCAACTGGCCGAAGATAATGGCGAACTGGTTCCAACTGACCAACATACCCCTGATGTTGGAAGGAGCGACCTCTCCAATATACATTGGGCAGATGGCAGAGGCAAGTCCCACACCAACACCGCCAATGACGCGATAGATGTTGAACACGATAAGCAGCGAGAAGGTAGGCTTGCCATGTTCAAAGAACAAGAACTCCGGGTTCATGCTTCCAAGAGCGGAGATGAAGAACAAAAGTCCTGCTATTATCAAGGATTTCTTACGCCCCAAGTTGGTGGCCAGGAAACCGGAAATTGCCGAGCCGATGATACATCCGATCAGAGCGGAAGCCGATGTAAAGCCATGCCACCCGTCAGTATAAACAAAGTCTTTGGCTTCCATGAAGAAAGCCTGGAGTCCCTTCTCGGCGCCGGAGATAACTGCTGTGTCGTAACCAAATAGCAAGCCGCCGAGTACGGCAACGAGCACGATGGAGAACAAATAAGACTTGCTGCCTTGTTGATTCTGGTTCATGATTGTCAATGTTTTATGATAATAGATTTTGTGGTTTCACTATGTCATTTCACCAGCACAACGAGGTATTTGCTCGAATGCCAGAATTGGTCGGGGTTGGTGATGTGGAGTGTCAGTTGCTTGGAAGCATCAGGCTCGAGTTTGTAAGACGAAACCGGATGGCTGGTGAGGAATTTCACCTTCTTGGAATAGAGTTTGATCTCCTTTTGGTGGCGATAGTCGATTTTGGTGAAATAGTTCTTGTTGTAGTTACCCCTGAGCACCTCGCCCGACTTGTCGAGAATGCCCTGCTCCTTAAGTTCGCCCTTGGTGCCGAACACATAGTAAGCCATGTGGAGTTGTTTGTCCTGGTCGCTGATGGTCTGCGACTTCTGCGAACTCTCGTTCTTCAGGTCGGCCACGTCGTTGTTGAGCACGCTGATGGCTTCGTCCATCTCGTTGATACGCATGTCCTTGGCTTCGAGCATTTCCTTGAGGTCAGCCAACTGCTTGTCCTTTGACTCCAACTGCGCCACCATCATTTCGATGGACTTTTGGAGTTGGTCGCCCTTGAAACTGCTCTCCTTGAGTTGCTCACGCAACTGGTCGATAAGTTTGCGGTTGGCCTCCATCCGCTCCTGGATGAATTTGATGTTCGACTTGATCTGCGACTTTCTGTCGGTGCCCTCGCCGTCCTTGGCCAAAGTAGCGCGGCGCTCGGCTTCGTTGATGAGTCGGAATCCCTCTTGGATTTCGTTGAATGTAGCCATCATGTCATTGATTTCGGCGTCCCTCTGTTCAATGATTGCTTGAAGCGAGTCGCTGACCGACGTATCTACCATACTGACCACAGGAGCCTTCGGCTCCTCCTTGCAGCTGACCATCGTCAGCAGGCAAAAGGCGAAAAACAAAACTTTTTTCATGCTTTTATCTCTTTGTTAAATGTATTATCCTTGTTGTTCTTTGACGGTTTCTCGTCGCTGCCACCCACTACGACGACTATCTCGCCCTTGGGAGGACACTCCGTGAAATGAACCACCAACTCGTCGAGCGTTCCACGCACGGTCTCCTCGTGCACCTTGGAGATTTCGCGTGCCACGGCGGCAGGGCGCCCGCCGCCCATCACCTCAGCCAACTGCTGCAGCAACTTCACCAAACGGTAGGGCGACTCATAAAACACCATGGTGCGCGTCTCATCGCGCAGGGAAAGCAACCTCGACTGCCGCCCTTTCTTTTGAGGGAGGAACCCTTCGAAACAAAAGCGGTCGTCGGGCAGTCCCGAGGCCACAAGGGCGGGCACGAAAGCCGTAGCCCCCGGCAGACATTGCACCTCCATGCCAGCCGCCACCGCCTCTCTCACGAGGAAGAAGCCAGGGTCGCTGATGCCCGGCGTGCCAGCGTCGCTGACGAGGGCTACCGTCTGTCCGGCCTTGAGCCGCTCCACCACCCCTGCAGAGGTGCCATGCTCATTGTACTTGTGGTGGGAAGCGAGATGAGCGTGGATGTCGTAGTGCTTGAGCAGCACGCTGGTGGTGCGCGTGTCCTCAGCGAGCACGACATCGGCCTCACGAAGTATGCGCAATGCCCTGAGCGTGATGTCCTCAAGGTTGCCTACAGGAGTTGGAACTATATACAATATGCCCATAGTCGGCACAAATTTACACCAAATCAAAGAATCGACAAAATTATTCGCATTTTTTTTCATTTTAGTAACATTTATAATGACAAGAAGCGAGCCTCATCCAAAAAAAAGCCGTGAATGTTTGTAGAATCGCATAATCTTTGTAATTTTGCATTCATCATGACCGACAACTTATCAGGGGAACTGCACCGTCCCGGCAGAATAGAAGTGGTGTGCGGGTCGATGTTTTCGGGGAAGACCGAGGAACTCATCCGCCGTATCAAAAGGGCCGTCTTCGCACGTCAGCGTGTGGAGATTTTCAAGCCATCCATCGACACGAGGTATTCCGAGGAGGAAGTGGTCAGCCACGACCGCAACACCATCCTTAGCACCCCGGTCGATACGTCGGCTTCCATCTTGCTGCTCGCCTCCGACATCGACGTCGTGGGCATCGACGAGGCACAGTTCCTTGACAGCGGTTTGGTGGATGTGTGCAACGAACTGGCCAACCGTGGCGTACGGGTGATTGTGGCAGGTCTCGACATGGACTTCAAGGGCATCCCCTTCGGTCCCATGCCCGCCCTCTGTGCCATTGCCGACGAAGTGACCAAGGTGCATGCCATCTGCGTGAAATGCGGCGCCTTAGCCTATGTCAGTCACCGTCTGGTGGCAGACGACAAACGTGTGCTGCTGGGCGAGAAGGCACAATACGAACCGCTCTGCCGTGAGTGCTACCGCAAGGCCGTCGAGCAAGAAGCCACCACGGCTCAGTCCGCCAACAAAGAAGCGAAATAATGATTGAAGGGAAAATTACATTCGACCGAATGGCGCGGTGGGTCATCATGGCTGTCGCCGTCATCTCCATCTACCTGCTGGTCAAAAAACTCAGCAGCGTGCTGCTGCCTTTTTTCATCGGCTGGCTCATCGCCTATCTGCTCTACCCGGTAGTGAAGTTCGTGCAATACAAGATGCACGTGGGCTCGCGGGTGGTGTCGATTATTATCGCCTTCCTGTTGTTGGGTTTGGTGGTCACCGGTGTGTTCTTGTTCATCATCCCACCGATGATTGAGCAGTTTCAGCGCCTCGGGCCACTGGTCATCAAGTATCTCAACCAACAATCGGTGTCAGGCGACTTCTCCGGCATGGTGCGCGACTGGCTCAACGATCACCGCGACCGTGTGAACGATTTTCTCAGCAGCAGCGATTTCATCGACGCAGTGAAAACCGCCGTCCCGAAGTTGTTCTCCGTGGTGGGACAGACAGCCAACATCGCCCTCAGCGTCTTTGCTTCGTTCATCACCTTATTATATACCTTTTTCATCCTGCTCGACTATGAGTATCTCACCAACAATTGGATAAGGATTTTCCCCAAGCGGGTGCGCCCGTTTTGGAAGGACTTGATGGAGGATGTGGAGCGTGCGCTCAACAACTACATCCGCGGTCAGGGTCAGGTAGCCTTCTGGATGGGCGTGATGTTCTGCATCTGGTTCACCATCATCGGTCTGCCGATGCCCATCGGCATGGGCATCCTCATCGGTTTGATGGACATGGTGCCCTACCTCCACACGTTTGCCATCATCCCAACGGCATTCTTGGCGATGCTCAAGGCGGTCGATACAGGACAGAATTTCTGGGCGATTTTCGGACTCGCCATGTTAGGGTTTGCCATCGTGCAAGTGATTACCGACATGTTCACCACCCCGAAAATCATGGGTTCGGCGATGGGTCTCAATCCCGCCGTGCTGTTGTTGTCGCTTTCCGTGTGGGGCGCCCTGCTCGGTTTCATCGGACTCATCATCGCCCTTCCCCTCACCACCCTCATCATCGCCTATTACAAACGCTACATCACCAAGGAGGAATATCCCCCCAATGTACTGCCACCACCCGATTCGACTGCCTCTCAGAAGCCTCCAACCTCATAAAGTGAAAAAAAATCATAAAATATTTGGAGATATGCTCCAAAAGTAGTAATTTTGCACTCGCTTTTTCAATAAAGCAAAATCGGAGATCCGTTAGCTCAGTTGGTAGAGCACAACACTTTTAATGTTGGGGTCTTGGGTTCGAGCCCCAAACGGATCACCAAAAACTATCCGCAAGATACTTTTCAACAGTAACTTGCGGATTTTTC
>CAMKSZ010000194.1 GCA_946415525.1 uncultured Prevotellaceae bacterium
TGACCGACAACACCGAGGCCTTCCGCAAAGCCGTCAGCCACCTCGACAAAAAAGGCGGCGGCCACCTGAACGTGCCGGCAGGCATCTACCTCACCGGTCTCATCCGTCTCAAGAGCCATATCGACCTCCACTTGGAGCGCAACGCCCTCGTCCTCGCCTCGCCCGAGCGCAGCAGTTTCGTCAAAACCGACGAGAAGACGGGCAAGAAAGACACGAAAGCCACTCCCGCCATCACTGCCAGCAAGGCCACCGACATCAGCATCACCGGCGAAGGCATCATCGACGGCAACGGCAAATGGTGGCGTGCCGCCAAAAGGGAGAAAATGAGCGACGTGGAATGGAAACAACTGACCGACATGGGCGGTACCACCGCCAACAACGGCCGTCTGTGGTATCCCTTCGGACTGAAAAACTTCGACAACATCGCCCCCACCTACGAAGAGCAAGAGAAGATGCGTGCACACCTCATCCGACTGACCGACTGCCAGCGCATCCTCATCAAGGGGGTGACGGTGCAAAACTCGCCTAAGTTCCATATCGTGCCCCAGCGGTGCAGCCATGTCGTCATCGACGGCGTCACCGTGCGCTGCCCCTGGAACGCCCAAAATGGCGATGGCATCGACCTGATGCAGTGCCGCGAGGTGCTGGTGACAGGTTGCACCGTCGATGTGGGCGACGACGGCATCTGCCTCAAAGGCGGCGTGGGGGCAGAAGGCGTGAAATACGGTCCCTGCGAACATCTCCTTATCACCGACAACACCGTGTTCCACGCCCATGGCGGTTTCGTCATCGGTTCGGAATTCTCCGGGGGCATGTTCGACATCGTGGTGCGCAACAACACGTTCTCGGGCACCGACACCGGCCTGCGCTTCAAGAGCGGAGCGGGCAGAGGCGGCAAGACCCGCGGCATCCACATCAGCGACATCTTCATGAGCGACATCAAGGGCGAGGCCATCACCTTTGAGACCTCCTATGCCGACCGTCCCGTGGGGAGCACAGCCACCGCTAAGCCCAAGGCAGAGGACTTCATCCCTGAGTTCAGCGACATCCACATCAGCCGCATCACCTGCCGCGACACCAGGACTGCCATCTCTGCCAAGGGGACGAAGGAGATGATCCACGACATCACGGTGGACAACAGCATCATCTTCTACACGAAAAACGCCACCCTCATCGACGACCCGGCAATGATAAAAATGACAGGCGTGCAACTGAACACCTACCAATAGGCTGCGACAAGCGACGCACGACAACACGACCAGCATGACAGGAACCATCGTCAACACAGCCGCCATCATCGCGGGCAGCATCGTAGGTGCCATCCTACACCGAGGCATCAAGGAGAAATACAAGGAAGTACTCTACACTGGCTTAGGTCTGGCTTCCCTCGGCATCGGCCTCAACGCCTTCATCTCCAACATGCCCAAGAGCGAATACCCGGTGCTGTTTATCATCTCGCTCGCCATCGGCGGCGTGGCGGGCACATGGGCAGACATCGACGGGCGGTTCAAGCGTCTTGTCAACAAGCGGTCGAAGTCTGCTTCGCCCAACCGCCTCGCCGACGGGCTATCAACAGCCATCCTCCTCTATTGCATCGGCCCGTTGTCGATGTTGGGTCCTGTCATCTCCGCCTTGAAAGGCGACCACACCTTCCTTTTCACCAATGCCACCCTCGATTTCGTTTCGAGCACCGTCTTTGCCTCCACCTATGGCATCGGCATGGTGCTGGCGGCTCCCGTGCTGTTCTTGTGGCAAGGCATGTTCTATGGTGTCGCCTGTCTCTCTGCCACAGCCGTCAGCGATGCCCTGATGGCGGAACTGTTGTTGGTGGGCGGCCTCATGATTACGGGCAGCGGACTGGGTCTCTTGGGTCTGAAAGACTGCAAGACGCTCAATCTGCTGCCCGCACTGCTCGTGCCCGTCATCTGGTTTTTGATTATCGCCATGACTTAGGCACGAAGGTGAATTATTCAAGCATGGATAATCAGAATGTCGCCCTAATAAATAGGGAGACTAAACAAATGCGGCCACCACTGCCACCATGACCACAATGTATGGTTTTCTGTCTATATATTTCGAATTAGTAAGTTAAAGCAGTTGTCAATATTGAGGCTACAAAATTATCAAAATTTTTGTAATAAAAAAAACGCTTTTACGCCCATATTGACCAAACGCCCTTCTACAGTGATTAACCATCCAAAAATCATGATTAATCGCTGAAAAAAATTTTTAAGTGCCCTAATTCATGACCAATTACATGGTAATTACCGAACTTATAGCAGGCCAGGGGCATCTACATCAACATGCCTGCCGTCGATGTGGATGACGCCCTCTTCCTGCAACTCATGAAGGCAGCGTTGGAGCGAATACTTCTGGATGCCCAGTTCATCGGCCAATTGCTGCCTCGACAAGGTCAACACAATGCTGTTGGTACCTTGTCGCTTAATTTCAGTCTTGATATAGTCGCCCACTTTCTCGCGGACGGTCATCGAAAGCAAACTCACCTTTCTCGTGAGGAAGTTGATGTTGTTTGAAAGAATGGCCACAAGGTTCAACGCGATGCGTGGCTCAAACTGGAGTATCGACCGCATGTCGTCCGCACCTATTCTTAAAACGCGCGATGCCCGTTCAGCCTCTATCGTCACGGGATACTGGCCGTCTTTTACAAAGAGGAAAGCAGGGGCAAGCAACTGCCCCGAGTGGTGCAGATCCATGCGGATTACACGACCTGAAGGGCCAATGACTTTGGCCGATGTCTCACCACTTATCACGATGTTGGCATGACGGCAAGGGTCGCCAGCCAGCACGAACACAGCGCCCCTCTCATACTCCTGCACCCGGTATTGCACCCTGTGCATCAGGTCAATGATTTCATTTTCTGCAAGCCCTTTGAAAAGCGGACAGGCTTTCAGCCCGTTTAGTGTGTCGATATCCATAGCGTTTATGTTTGTTTGAGCATTGCACCCCTCTCCGAAGACGATGAAATGGTGGCGAAATAGACTCCGTTTATACAAATGTAGGCAAATTTTTAACATGACAGCGAAAGTTTAACAATAATTAAGCCATCGAGGTAACATTTGTTATCCTTATTAATTAGGATATTATTCTACTTTTGGGCACTTTATCTTATCTTATGTTGAAATTCACACACCGATTCACCGATAAGTTGTCATACAGACACAAAGTGGGATTGCTCCTCCTTGGTGGTATGTTCCTCGGACTTGGAGGCCTGTTCCTCTATCTGCTCCGTGCCCACACCTATTTGGGCGACGATCCCGCCGCATGCGTCAACTGCCATATCATGACACCCTACTATGCCTCTTGGAGCCATTCCAGTCATGGACGCATCGACGACAAGTCGAATGGCGCCACTTGCAACGACTGCCATGTGCCCCATCAGAACCTTGCCATGAAGTATGGTTTCAAAGCCATCGATGGCATGAAGCATGTGGCCTATTTCGTCACCCACGGAGAGCACCAGGCCATTATGGCAGAGGACGCCAGTGCAGAGGTAATCATGGACAACTGCATCCGTTGTCATACCCAACTCAACCAGGAGTTCGTAAAGACCGGCCGCATCGACTACATGCTGGCAAAAAAGGATGAGGGAAAGGCCTGCTGGGACTGCCATCGCAACGTGCCTCATGGTGGCATGAACTCCCTCTCGTCCACCCCCAATGCCGAGAGTCAGGTGCCATTGCCCCCCAGTCCGGTACCAGAATGGCTCCAGCAACTCATGAATTAACCATTTCCGTCACAACTCGTAAAACACAAAACATCACATATTATGGCAAAACAATTGAAAAAATGGCAAGGATGGGCACTCTTCGGAGGAGCCATGGTAGCCGTGTTTTTGTTGGGACTGCTCGTCTCCTCGCTCATGGAGCGCAGGGCCGAGGTGGCCAGTGTCTTCAACAACAAGCGCACCGAGTTCACCGACTCCATCATTGCGCAAAACGAGAAATTCAAGGCCGACTATCCCCGTGAGTACGAGACATGGGCAATGACCGAGGACACCACGTTCCATTCAATGTACAACTCCAGTAATGAGACCGACGAGTTGGCCGACCGTCCCGAGATGGTGATTCTCTGGGCCGGCTATGCTTTCTCGCGCCATTACAACACCCCACGCGGTCACAAGCACTGTCTGGAAGACCTGCGCAAGATTCTGCGCACGGGCAATCCCGGCATCGATGGCGACGAAGACATGCAGCCTGCCACCTGCTGGACCTGCAAGGGGCCCGACGTACCCCGTATGATGCGTGAACTCAGCGGCTCAAAGTCGGTCTTCGATCCCGCCAACTACTATGCCGGGAAATGGAGCAATCTGGGAAGTGAGGTTGTGAATACCGTGGGCTGCTCCGACTGCCACGATGCACGCACCATGGACCTGCGCCCTGCCCGTCCTGCCCTCTACGAGGCATGGGCCCGAGTCGGCAAGGACGTGAGAAAGGCCAGTCATCAGGAGATGCGCTCGCTGGTCTGTGCACAGTGCCACACCGAGTATTATTTCATCAAGAAAGACGACCCCAACAATCCTGGAAAGGCCAACTACCTGATGTTCCCGCAGGATAAGGGCATGACGTGTGAGGCCGCCGAGGAATATTATGACTCCATCGGCTTCTACGACTATATCCACCCACTCTCCAAGACCCCCATCCTCAAGGCACAGCACCCCGGTTACGAGATGGCTCTCCAAGGCATTCATGCCCAACGTGGCGTGTCGTGCGCCGACTGCCACATGCCCTACAAGAGCGAGGGTGGCGTGAAGTTCTCCGACCACCGCATCACTTCACCTTTGGCCAACATCGACCGCACCTGCCAAACCTGTCACCGTCAGGATGCCGAGGTGCTGAGGAAGAATGTCTATGACCGTCAGCGGATGACCCGAGAGAGCCGCACCAAACTGGAGAAGCAACTGGCCGCCGCCCACATCGAGGCGAAGTTTGCTTGGGAGAAAGGGGCTTCCGAGGCGGAGATGAAACCCATCCTCCAACTCATCCGCTCCAGCCAGTGGCGTTGGGATTATGCTTTTGCCTCACATGGTGCTTCGTTCCATGCCCCACAAGAGGTGCAGCGACTCTTCAGCGACGGATTGGTTCAAGCGCAGGAAGCCCGCCTGATGATTGCAAAAGTGCTGGCCAAGCATGGCTTTATCGGCGACGTGCCCATGCCCGACATCTCGACCAAGGAAAAGGCTCAGGCCTACATTGGTCTTGACATGCCAAAACTGAAGGAGAAGAAAAAGCGCTTCCTCGACACCGTTGTTCCCAAATGGATCGACGATGCCAAGAAAAATGGAAAACTTATCGAAATTTGAGCATTCTCGCAAAAGGGTTGGTCGGGAGGCCAACCCTTTTTCTTTGGATGGACATGCTCATCAAATAATAAAAACGCCGATTGTGAGTTATTTTAATAGAGAACTGACAAAATACCTAAATCCATAATTCATCATGTGGAATAAACCCTGGAGAATGCAAGAGGGATTCGTGATTGGGGGTGGACTCATCTGCGCCGGGCTGATGCTTGAACTGACAGTCGGAAAGGTGGTGTGGGATGCCTTCGCATGGCCTGCCAACCTCGTCGTGCTGATGGGATTCCTCCTCCTTGCAATCCTGATTTTCTTCTTGCAACCGAAATCTTATCTCTGCCGCTTCCTCGCCTCCTACCATGCCGCCGTGCCCACCTTGGTGTATGTAGTGGCACTCACCATTGTCATGGGACTTACCCGTCAGCAGGTGAATGGCACTTGGTTGAACGACATGCTCTCGTTCTGGCCCTTCGTGCTCATCTATACATACATGGCGCTGATTCTCGCCCTGGTCGTCCTCAACCGCCTGTCACGACTGCTTTTTGGGAAAAAGAAATGGGCGTGGCGCCGCGACGTGCCTTTCTTCCTCAACCACTGCGGTCTCCTCATCGCTCTCGTCACCGCCACGTTGGGCAATGCCGACATGCAGCGGCTGAAGATGATTACCGTGGTGGGCGAGCCCGAGTGGCGGGCCATCAACAACAAGGGAGAGGTGCAGGAACTGCCCATCGCCATCCAACTCAAGAAGTTCATCCTTGAGGAATACCCCGCCGAGATGGAACCCCAACTCTCTGCCGACTCCATGATGATGATGCAGCGCACGCCCAAGCGGTTTGCCAGCGACATCCAGATTCTCACCAAGTCGGGAAAGAACATCTCTGCCACGGTCGATGTCAACCGACCTGTGAGCATCGACGGATGGAAAATCTACCAATACGGCTACGACACGCAGATGGGGGCGATGAGCAACATAAGCATCCTTGAACTGGTGAGTGACCCGTGGCTGCCGTTTGTCTATACCGGCATCTGGATGATGATAGCAGGAGCAATCAGCATGTTTCTTTTTGGAATGAGGAGGAAGAGCGTATGACATGGACACATTTCCCCTATTTCGCCATCGCGGCGGTACTGCTGTGGATGGCTGGTGCATGGCTTGCATGGAGAGACCGCCGCAAGCAGGCCGTTGCCGCGACCGTCGCCGGACTGGTGGTTTTCTTCGCGTTCATCGTCCTGTTCTGGATGGCTCTCGAACGGCCTCCCCTGCGCACCATGGGCGAGACGCGCCTGTGGTATTCTTTCTTCTTGCCGCTCTCCGGACTGCTCGTCTATGGCTGGTGGAAATACAAGTGGATTCTCACGTTCTCCACCATCCTGGCGCTCGTCTTCGTCTGCGTCAACCTGCTCAAGCCCGAGATTCACTCCAAGACGCTGATGCCCGCCCTGCAGAGTCCGTGGTTCGCACCCCATGTCATCGTCTATATGTTTGCCTATG
>CAMKSZ010000195.1 GCA_946415525.1 uncultured Prevotellaceae bacterium
CATATAATTGCCATGAATTGACCATTAATTAGTGTGCACCAACAATTTTGGAAAAATCGTGGTGATGCCTATACTTCAGATTGGTATTATTCCAATTTGGGAACACCCAATTCTTCCATCATCTTCGTTCCCCATTCTTCGTCATCCACAACGGCCTTTCCGTTCTCGCAGCCTTCGGCAATCGCGGTGAATTCATCCATCAACTTCTCGAAGTCGGGATATTTCGCCTGGATGGCCTCCAACTCCTTCATCAGATCACCAGCCTTGGAGGGGTCGGCCTCCACCTTCTTCGTCGCTTCGTTCATCTCCACCATCATCGGCTTGATAGCGAGAGTCACACTCTTGAAGGCCTCTTTCCATTCGTCAACGCTCCAGTTGGCACCTTCAGCCTTGGCCTTTGCCACGACATCGGCGAGGGAGGGAGCCTCTGCCACCTTCTCTGTTGCAGCATCCTGTTTCTCTCCTTCGGGAGCGCCTTCTTTCTTACATGAGTTCATGCCCAAGCACAACACAAGGGCGATAATTCCGATTAAAAATTTTTTCATAATACAGTAGTTTTTTTGGTGAAATTAGATAAAATGATTACAAATAGTGGTTGATGGTGCAAATATAAGAAAAAAATCCTAATATAGTGTCAGTTTGACGCTTTTTTTTCTACTTGGGGTAGAGGCAGAGGATGGACGACATATTTTATGTTGCGTTATCAACGCAACATACGGAACAACATTAACACCTTGAATAATTTGTTAAAGAACTTGCACGATAAGCGATAATTCCCTAATTTTGCATTCACGAAAAAATGGCAATTTTAAAAGCAAGGACAATGAGAAAGACGTTGTTAGTATTTGTTGTGGTAGTCGCGACCTGCATGATGGCCGTGTCGTGCAAGGAGAACTATTCCGTGGGCGAGAAAGTGGGCACACTCACCGAATTTGCCAAGTCGGGCCTGTTGTGGGACTCGTGGGACGGTCGTCTCAACCTGACCCAGACCGGCATGAACACCGCAGGCGAGCCTTTCGAGTTCTCTTTCGACAACGACCGCAACGACCAGGACAGTTTGATAAACCTGTTGCAACAAGCACAGGTCGATGGTTGGAAAATCAAAATCAAATACCACCGCGTGCAAGGATGGAACTGGTTTGAAAACCGCGGGCGCTTCGACTATTTCGTGGATGACGTGGAGGTGCTCGACAAGAATTTCGCCAATGTGCTGCGGATGGGAGATGCGCCACAAGGCCACGTCATCGACACCATCTATGTGGTCATCGACAAGTCCGAAGTAAGGAAGATGCTCAAAGACAAATAAAAATAAAAAGGTGCTTGTGATGAGAATGAAAGCGATTAGATGTCTCCTTGTGTCGCTCTTTCTGCTTGTGGCAACCGGAGCAAGTGCGGAAGTGCCCGTCACCGCCGGCGTGAGTCATGCACTCGCCCAAACCCGTGTCAACCAAGTGAGCGACGTGTCCTACCATCTGTCCTTCGACCTGCCGTCCAGTCCCCAAACCCCCGTGACCGGCATGGTGGAAATCCATTTTATGTGGAAAGGCCAGCAAGGCAAAAAGGCCAAGGCAGAGCCGCTGCAACTCGACTTCCAGGGCAGCATCGAAAAGCCTATTGTCGTCAACGGCAAGCAGTTGCAGACGGAAGTCCGCGACGAGCACATCGTCATTCCCAGTCGATTTCTCTCGTCGAAACGGCAGAATAAGATAGCCATACGGTTTGTCAGTGACGACAAGGCACTCAACCGCAATGCCGACTACATGTACACCCTGTTCGTCCCCGACCATGCCCGCAGTGCCTTCCCCTGTTTCGACCAACCCGACATCAAGGCCCGCTATGAACTGACGCTCACCCTGCCCCAAGAGTGGACCGCCATCGGCAACGCCCCCATGACGAAGGAAGAAAAAGTCCCTGCGTCGCCCACCGGTCAGGCACAGAATGGTCGGAAAACCTGCCGTTTCACACTCAGTGACCCCCTCCCCACCTATTTGTTCTCCTTCACCGCAGGGCGGTTCCAGCAGCAGACCACCCAGCGCGACGGTCGTGAAATCACCATCCTCCACCGCGAGACCGACGCCGCGAAGGTCGCCCAACTGCCCGTCGTCTTCGACCAAGCCGCCTTGGCCCTGCGCTGGATGGAAGACTACACCGGCATCCGCCAACCCTTTCAGAAGCACGCTTTCGTCATCCTCCCCGGCTATCAGTTTGGCGGCATGGAGCACCCCGGCTGCATCCAGTTGCGCGACCAGTCGGTCTTCTTGGGCAAGAACCCCACGCCCGACGAAGAGATGAACCGCCTCCACCTCATCGCCCACGAGACCGCCCATCTGTGGTTTGGCGACCTCGTCACCATGCGCTGGTTCGACGACGTGTGGACGAAGGAAGTCTTCGCCAATTTCATGGCCGACAAAATCGCTCGCGAGCAGTTTCCCGACATCAACCACGACATCAACTTCCTCAAGACCCACTATCTGCCCGCCCTTGCCACCGACCGCACCGAGGGCACCCACGCCATCCAGCAGACCCTCGACAACCTCAACAACGCAGGACTGCTCTATGGCAACATCATCTACCACAAGGCACCGGTGATGATGCGGAAATTGGAGGAAAGGATGGGCGAGGGCCCCTTCCGCGAAGGACTGCGGCAATACCTCCGCCAATATTCGTTTGCCAATGCCACTTGGGACGACCTCATCCGCATCCTCGACCGCCAACAGCCACAGGCAGGCATCCTCGCCTTCGACCGCCAATGGGTGAAACAGGCAGGCGCCCCCGACGTGACGGTGACCGTCGCCGACGGAGCCTTCGACCCGATGGTCTATGGCCGTTACCGACTGTCGGACAATGACTTGGAAGATTTGTTGGCCCATTGGTACACCCTGCCCGAAACCCGCCGTTTCGCCGCCATGATGTATCTCTATGAAAGTTGGCTCCGCCATCAAGTGAACCATCGCCGCGTCTTCGACGCCCTCTTCGAAGGACTCAACCGACAAGACAACCCCCTCGTGCGCTCGTCGTGCCTCAACTACCTGATTGCCATCGTCCGGCAGTCGGAAGGCGAGGAGCGCGCCGACTTCGAGCAGCGGCTCTTCGCCATGGGGAGCCAGACCACCGACCCCGTGGTGCGCAGGCTGTTGCTGCAAGACCTCACCCGCATCGCCATCGCTCCCGCCGTCGCCGACAGCGTCTATCGCTTGTGGAAGTCCGGCAGCGACGCCACGTTCAACGAGCGCGACTACATGCAGATGGCCTATCACCAAGCCCTGTTGCATCCCGACCGATGGGAGGAAATCATCCAGCAGCAGCGAGGCAGGCTCACCAATGCCGACATGCTGAGGGAGTTCGACTTCGTGAGCCGCGGTTGCCATCCCGACGCAGGCGTGCAACAGCAACTGTTCCTTTCGCTGCTGCAAAAGGAAAACCGAACCGTCGAACCCTACGCCACCGCCCTGCTCTCCCTGCTCAACGACCCGCTGCGCGAACCCTTGAGCAACCGTTACGTCACCCCCGGACTCGAAGTGCTGGAAGAAATCCAGCAGACCGGCGACATCTTCTTCCCCCTCGCCTGGTGCAACGCCCTGTTGGGCGGTCACCGCAGTCCCGCCGCCGCCGAATTGGTGCAAGCGTTCCTCGACGCCCGTCCCCACTATCCCGCTGCCTTGCGAGGCAAGTTGCTGCAAGCCGCCTTTATGTTGCGCAATACGGCCGGTCGCCACACTCGGTGACCACCGGCCGCAAGGGGTTTCTCCTTTTTTTGAAAGATTTTAGAACTTCATGCCCAAGTGGTGCATGATGAAGCCGTAGATGTCGGCCTGTTCCTCAATCACCTTGCTCATGGGCTTGCCGCTGCCGTGGCCCGCCTTCGAGTCGATGCGGATGAGCACCGGGTTGGGACCCGCGTTGCACTCCTGCAAGGTGGCGGCAAACTTGAACGAGTGAGCCGGCACCACGCGGTCGTCGTGGTCGGCGGTGGTGACGAGCGTGGCAGGGTAGGACGTGCCCGGGCGCAGGTTGTGCAGCGGCGAGTAGCCCTTCAGGTATTCGAACATCTCGCGGCTGTCGTCGCTGGTGCCGTAGTCCGACGCCCAGTTCCATCCGATGGTGAACTTGTGATAGCGCAACATGTCCATCACGCCCACCTGCGGGATCGCCACGCGGTAGAGGTCAGGACGCTGTGTCATGCAGGCACCCACGAGCAAACCGCCGTTCGACCCACCCTGGATGGCGATTTTCTGCGGGTTGGTGTATTTGTTGGCGATGAGCCATTCGGCGGCGCCGATGAAGTCGTCGAACACGTTCTGTTTCCTCATCTTCGTACCGGCAAGGTGCCATTCCTCGCCATACTCGTTGCCGCCCCTCAGGTTGACCATGGCATAGATGCCCCCCTTCTCGATGAAAGGCATGCGCATCGCCGAGAACGACGGGCCGAGCGAGATGTTGAAACCGCCGTAGCCATAGAGCAGCACCGGGTTTTTGCCGTTGCGCTTCATGCCCTTTTTGTAGGTGATGAACATGGGGATGCGTGTGCCGTCCTTGCTTTGGAAGAACACCTGTTCGCTCACATAGTTGTTGAGGTTGAAGTTCACCTTGGGAGCCTGGTACAGCACGCTCTTGTTGGTGGCGATGTCGTATTGGTAGATGGTGCCCGGGACGGTGAACGAAGAGAAGGAGAAGAAGCACTCCTTGCGCTCCTTCCGTCCGCTGAAACCGGCGCTGCCCACCGACGGCAGGGTCACCTCGTGGAGCCGTTTCCCGTCGAGCGTGTGCACATAGGCATGCGTGGAAGCATCCTTGCTGTAGGTCAGCAACAAGTGTCCGTCGATGATGTCGGCGCTCTCAAGCACATCGTCGCCCTCGGGGATGAGCGTCTTCCATTGTCCGATGCCCGGGCGGTGGATGTCCGCCACCGTCACTTTCGACTTGGGGGCGCCCTCGTTGGTCATGAGGTAGATTTTGTCGCCGATGGTCTCCACCACGTTGTAGGAGAGGTCCATGTCGGAGGTCATCTGGATGAACTGCGAGCCCGGCACGCGCAAGTCGCGCACGAACAGGTTGTTGCCCGCTCCGGCGCCGCTTTCGTAGAGGAACATCATCGTCTCCTCCTCATTCACCGAGACGCTATAGAACCGCTGCGGGAACATGGGGTTCATGTAGATGAGTTGGTCGTTGTCCTGCGGGGTGCCGATGCGGTGGTAATAGATTTTGTGGCCCTCGTTGACATTGGAAAACTCCTTCCCTTTCTCCGGCGAGTCGTAGGCGCTGTAGTAGAAGCCGTCGCCATGCCATGCGGCACCCGAGAATTTCGCCCATTCGATGTGGTCGGCCAATGGCTTGCCCGTTTTCGCGTCGAGCACATAAAACTCCTCCCAGTCCGACCCGCTCCTGGAGATGCTGTAGGCGGCGTATTTCCCGTCGTGCGAGAAATAGACGCCCTTGAGCGCCACGGTGCCGTCGTCGCTCAGCAGGTTAGGGTCGAGGAAGACGCGAGGTTCGCCGCCCAACTGATCCATGACGTACATCACGCTCTGGTTTTGCAGGCCGTCGTTTTTGTAGAAATACCATTTCCCGTGGCGGAAGAAGGGGATGCCCACCTTCTCGTAGTCAGCCACTTGTTTCAGTCGTTCGGCGAGTGCCTTGCGGTGGGGGATGGTGGCGAAATAGGCGTCGGTCACCTTGTTTTCCTCCTTCACCCAAGCGGCGGTCTGTGCGCTGGTGTCGTTTTCGAGCCAGCGGTAGGGGTCCGGCACTTTCACGCCGAAATATTCATCGACGGTGCCGTCTTTAGGGGTGACGGGATAGGTGAGGCCTTGCGCCCCGGAGTTCATGCTGGTCATGATGGCAGTTGCAAATAATAGTCTTCGAATCATGGTATGGAATGTTTTTGTTTGCAAATTTATAAAAATATGGCAAGAAATGGGGATTTTTTTTTATTTTTTCGATATGTCGATGTCTCGATATATCGATATATCGATATATCGACACGGCCCGCCGAGACACCGACATATCGACACGCCCCATCGCCCCGCCCCATATCGACACGCTCCGCTTCATTTCTCAATCCTTCTCGTCCCGTAGCACTCTGGGTATGCGCTGCAACTCCAGAATTCGGTGCCGGAATTGATGCCTTTCTTGGCCATGCGCTTAATCATGGGTTTGCCACAGCGGGGACAGGTGGGGGCTTCTGTCTGGACGCTCTGCTGCGCCCGATAAGAGAGACGCTCGGCGGTGAGCGCCTCGGTGAAACCACCTTCTGCCTTGAAGGCATCCAACTGGCGCTCTATCTGGCGGCCAATCATTTGAATAAGACGATTGCAGAGGATGAGGAGGCAGTTGGCCGCCACCTTCGAGTCGCCGTTGTCAAGCCATTGGTCGAACTTGTGCTTCTGGGCAAGTATGTGGATGCTGCTTTTGTGCAGGATATCGTCTTTATAGACGGGGCGGTCCAGTTGGATGCTGTTTATTGCTTGATAATCAGCAGATTGGACCGACCATGGAATGCTTTCTTGTCGGAGGAGCCAGTTGAGATAGTCGTTGGCCAATTCAGCCAAAGTGGCTCTGGCGACATCGGTGAGTTTCATCTCCGTCTCCTTGGAAGTGGAATGGCGGGAACTGCCCTCGGCAATGTTGGCAGGGGCAGAGCGTGCCGCCATCGTCATTTGGTCAAACAGCCGTCCACACGGGTCATTGGTGTGATTCAGATAGCGAAAACAGAAATCTTGAGTCGCTAATTGTATGACGTTGGCAAGGACCCATGTATCAAGCCAGTAGAAGCCAAATCTTGATATTTCCATTGTTTTTTG
>CAMKSZ010000196.1 GCA_946415525.1 uncultured Prevotellaceae bacterium
TAGGCGGTCATGTCTATCAAGCCGTGGCCGCTGAGGTTGAACAGGATGACCTGTTCCTCGCCTGTCTCCTTGCATTTCTTGGCCTCGCGGATGGTGGCGGCGATGGCGTGGCAACTCTCCGGTGCGGGGATGATGCCTTCGGTGCGGCTGAAAAGGAGTCCTGCCTCGAAAGTCTCCAACTGCGGAATATCGACGCCGTACATATAGCCGTCCTTGATGAGTTGGCTGACAATGACACCGGCACCATGATAACGCAAGCCACCGGCATGGATGTTGGCGGGCTTGAAGTCGTGGCCGAGGGTGTACATCGGGAGCAGCGGGGTGTAACCTGCCTCGTCGCCGAAGTCATAGTCGAAGACACCACGGGTGAGTTTCGGGCAACTGTTCGGCTCTGCGGCGATGAACTCGGTGTGACGCTCGCCGGTGAAGTTGTGCCGCATGAAGGGGAAGGCTATGCCGCCGAAGTTGGAACCGCCGCCGAAACAGGCAATCACCTTGTCGGGGTACTCGCCGGCCATCTCCATCTGCTTCTCTGCCTCCAAACCGATGATAGTCTGGTGGAGCGACACGTGGTTGAGCACGGAACCCAGCGTGTATTTACAGTTGGGGGTGGTGGTGGCAAGTTCTATGGCCTCTGAGATGGCGGTACCCAACGAACCCGTGTGTGTCGGGTCGCGGGTGATGATGTCCTTACCGGCACGGGTTGACATGGAGGGAGAACCTTCGACGGTGGCGCCGAAGGTGCGCATGATCGACGAACGGTAGGGCTTCTGCTGCATCGAGATTTTCACCTGATAGACGGCAGCCTCCAAGCCGAACACCTTGGCGGCATAACTGAGGGCGGCGCCCCATTGTCCGGCTCCTGTCTCGGTGGTGACGTTGGTCACCCCCTCCTGCTTGCAGTAGTAGCACTGGGCAAGTGCAGAATTGACCTTGTGAGAACCTAATGGGTTGACGCTCTCGTTCTTGAAATAGATATGCGCTGGCGTGTCGAGGGCCTTTTCGAGGGCATAGGCACGCACCAACGGTGTAGAACGATAGTATTTATACATCTCGAGCACGGGTTCAGGGATGTCTATCCATGCATGTTCCGTGTCAAGTTCCTGCTTGGAGCATTCCAAACTGAAGATGTGGGCCAAGTCTTCGGCAGCGAGCGGCTTCTTGGTGCCCGGATGGATGGGAGGCAATGGCTTGTTGGGCATTTCTGCCTGGATGTTGTACCACCTTGTGGGAATCTCGTCCTCTAAGAGGATAAATCTTTTCTGTTTTGACATACTATTTGGATTTGGGTAAAATCTGTTGCAAAATTACACATTTTCATCCTAACAAGCGACAATTTGAAAGAAAAATATTGCATCAGAGGGCATTTTCTTACAATCGCGCCCAAAATGTCGGCATTTTTGTAACAATTTGAAATAATCAGGCACGAGAGGCATTGGGAGAAGAGGAGAAGAGTGGGCGTTCAAAAGCGAATTTATACACTTGGCCACCGAAAAAATAATAAAATCCAAAGATTTTCGTTTTTAATAGACAATCCTATCTTATAATAATGGAAAAAGAAATCATCACCCCCGCCACTGATGGACAGAACCGCCGCGAGACCTACGAAACGCTCTTGCCGCAGTTGCAAAGCCTCATCGAGGACGAGGACAACACGACCGGCGTACTCGCCAACGTGTCGGCCTTGCTGCACAGCACTTTTGGAGAGCGCTTTTTTTGGACTGGCTTCTATATAGTAAAAGGTGACGAACTGCTGCTGGGTCCTTTCCAAGGCACCATCGCCTGCTACCGCATCAAGCACGGCCGTGGCGTTTGCGGCACCGCCTGGGCACTCGGCGACACCATCATCGTAGATGACGTGGAAAAATTCCCCGGGCACATCGCCTGCTCGTCGCTGTCACGGTCGGAAATCGTCGTGCCTGTCTTCAACGTGGCGGGTGAGACCGTCGCCGTGCTGGACATCGACTCACGCGAACTGGCTGCCTTCGACGAGGACGACCGGTGGGGTTTGGAGCAGGTCTGCCAGTTGCTCCAACATTTGTTTTAGTAAATTCCAAAAAACATGTTACTCAACATCCTATTCATCATCATTGGCGTGGTGCTCGTCATCTGGGGCGCCGACCGCATGACCGAGGGGGCAGTGTCGATTGCCCAAAGACTGAAAATTCCGCAGATTGTCATCGGACTGACCATCGTGGCCATGGGCACCTCGATGCCCGAGTTCTTCGTCAGTCTCATGTCGGCGCTGAAAGGCACGCCCGACTTGGCCGTGGGCAACGTCGTGGGCAGCAACATTTTCAACACCTTGCTCATCGTGGGCACGGCGGCAATGGTCACCCCCATCGTGATTGCACGTTCGACGGTGAAGAAAGACATGCCGTGGTCGATGCTCGCCGCCGTGATGCTCACCGTGATGTGCATCGACCTGTCGATTTCACGTATCGATGCGCTCATCCTCTTCGCCGCTTTCGTCATCTTCATCCTCTATACACTGCGGGAGGCACGTGTCAACAAGCAGTCGGCAACGCCTGCTGAGGAAGAAGTGAAAAGTTATTCTCCCCTCATCGCCGTCGGATTGGTGATATTGGGACTCGCCTGCTTGATTGGCGGCAGTAACCTGTTTGTGGAGAGTGCGACGAAAGTGGCGCAGGAATTGGGCGTTTCCGAAGCCGTCATCGGCCTTACCATCGTGGCGGGGGGCACCTCGCTGCCCGAACTCGCCACCAGCGTGGTGGCAGCCCGCAAGGGACAGAGTGCCATCGCCATCGGCAACGTCATCGGCAGCAACGTGTTCAATGTGTTGATGATTATCGGCATTACCGGACTGGTGAAGCCGATGCAAATCACCGGCATCACCCCGATAGACCTGGGCGTTATGACCGCCGGCATGGTCATCCTCTGGCTGTTCTCGTTCACGAAATTCAAGGTGGAGCGCTGGGAAGGCACCGTGCTGACGGTCATCTTCCTCGCCTACCTGTCGTGGCTGCTCTACCAAGTAGTATAAACAACTTTCAGAATCCGTAGATGGATTTCAACTTGTCGTGCAACCGTGTGCCACGCAAGTTGCTGGCCACGATGCGCCCTTCACCGTCGAGTAGCACGTTGGAGGGGATGGCCATGATGCCGTAGGCATCGGAGGCGACGCTCTGCCACCCCTTCAAGTCGGAGAGTTGCGGCCAGTCCATGCCCATCTGCTTGACGGCAGACTTCCAAGCGTCGGCCTTGCTGTCGAACGACACACCGACAATCTCATAGCCCTTGCCGTGGTATTTCACGTAACTTTCCACCACATTGGGCATCTCTTGCCTGCAAGGGCCGCACCAACTGGCCCAAAAATCCACCAATACGTAGTTGCCCTTGCCGCACCACTCGCTCAAAAGTCGGGGCTTGCCTTCCATGTCGTTGAGCGTCAAGTCGATGAATGGGCTGCCAGGCTGCCTTTTCTTCAGTCCTTCGGCATATTTGATGGCGGTGTACATGCGGGGATGACTCATGTAGGGAGCGCCCTCCTTGAGCCAAGGCACAATCTGTTCATAGTCCATCTCCATAATCATGTCGGGCAGGAAGGCCACCGGCACCAATGTCGCGGCATAAGGCTTCAGTATCTCGCAACGTTGTGCTATACGCTGCGAGTGAAGGGAGGCCATTTGTTCCTGCATCTCTTTGTTGGTGAGAACGCCTGAGTCCACCAACTGGCTCAGCCTCATCGCCTGCTGGCTAAGCACGGCATCGAGGGAGTCGAGCGAGCGGTCGCAGCGAAAAGCCATCTCGTTGAGGGCCGATGCCTTGACCGAGCGCGACACGAAGTCGATTTCTACGGCTTCGCCATCGGCAAAGACGGGGATGTAGAACTCGCGCGAACCTACGCCCAACAATTCTTGCTCATTGAAAGACAACTGTGTGGCGAATCTGCCGTCCTTCACAGGTATCTTCGCACGCAGCATGCCACGAGTCAGGTCGAACACGACGACGCTATCCATCGTGACAGGCGCCACGCCCCGAATGGGCACTTTCACCTGTGCGCCAGCAGCAATGGCAAAAGCCAATGCCCAGCATAAATATATCACTTTTCTCATGTCTCGTCAGAATTAAATTAAACCTGCGACAAAAATAGTATTTAATTTTGATTTTCAACAAGATTGACAGGATTTTTTTATTCCTAAACTTCCAAACTCATATTTACATGAGAAGTGGATGATTGGTTACTATGATACAAATGAATCAGGGGGACGGGGAATTTGATACATTTTTGTCTTTCTCCGTCCCCAATACGGGTGTGGAAACTATTCTGACATATAAAAGTAACTGATGGTGTATAGCCCTTTGTGGTCATCATAGAGGTAATTATATGTTTTAATGATATTCGCTGAAGAGTAACCAATAAAGGCATGCACTTTTTCAACCCCGGCAATCGCACGCCGGCAAGTATCGAAAAAAAGCGCGGCTTCATTTTGTCCTAAACACGATTTTCCGTAATTTTGCACCCATAATAGCAAAAGAGTGCTTGCCACTCAAAAAAACAAAAACCGACATGGAGCAAAACAAGAAAAGAGCCGACGAAGGACTGATCGCCCTGGGCAACAAGACCAAGTATTCCACCGACTACGACCCCGAGGTACTTGAGAGTTTCGAAAACCAGCACCCCGACAACGACTATTGGGTGCGGTTCAACTGCCCCGAATTCACTACGCTATGCCCCATCACTGGGCAGCCCGACTTCGGCGAGATACGTATCAGTTACATCCCCGGCCAGCGGATGGTGGAGAGCAAGAGCCTCAAACTCTATTTGTTTAGTTTCCGCAACCACGGCGACTTCCACGAAGACTGTGTCAACATCATCATGAAGGACCTCATCCGACTAATGGATCCTAAATATATAGAGGTGACCGGGTTTTTCGTTCCGCGTGGCGGCATCAGCATCCATCCCTACGCCAACTATGGTCGTCCGGGCACCAAATACGAAGAGTTGGCCGCCACAAGGCTGGCCAACTATCCGGGATAAACGAAAAATGGGGTGCCGCCTTTTGTCATAAGTTGGGCGATGCCACGGTATCGGGCTTCAACTTGAACCCCTGCACCCTGTCGCCAAACTTCAGTGCCATCGTATCGCGACGGAGCAAGACAAACTCCGCCGTGTCGTTCTTGAGAGAGACGGTCTTTGTCGTATCATTCTCCTTGAAATCTGGATACGAAAGGATGATCTTGCCATTGTGTACATGCCACTCCATGTATCGTCTGATGGCAGGATATTCCACCGGCGAGTTGCCGTCGAGGGTGGAAGCCTGAGGAGGACCACCCGCTGTCTTTACCGTGAAATCACGCTTCAACGTATAGACATACTCACGCGGCACCATCAGTTGACCGACAATAGAGTCCATCCGCTCCTTCTGTTCGCCACCAATAGCAGCGATGCTGTCGGCATAACGGCGGAGACGATGCTTCAATATGGGCAAACCCATGTAATACCAAGTGCCGTTTACCTGTTCGAGGTTGACCGCCAAGGTCACCTCGTCTTTCTTTTCGGGATTGACAAGGACAGCCATCTTGTCGCCTATTCTCGGCCTGCCGAAAACCTTCCGCTCACTCATGGCACGGAGAATATTGTAGAAAACGGGGTCACCCCCCGAGTCGGGCAGCAGCACCAACACCGAATCGGAACAACCGTCGCAGGCAAGCCCATAAACCATGGAGTCGCCTTTCGCCACATAACTCTCTATTTTGAGGCTTTCCTCGGCCTCAACATTCTCCTTGCGCTGCTCGACGCATGCCACGCACGCCAGCAACAGGGGCACCAGACAATATAAAGACTTGCGATTCATATCAAGTGCAAAAATAATCGTTTTCGGACAATCGACAAAACAAAGGGATGATTTTTTGGCAATAGCGAATAAAACCTGTAATTAAATGAACTTTTTTAGCAAAAAAAGTCCGCTTTACTTGCAGTTGTAGCAATTTTGCATTATCTTTGCCCATCCAATGGATGTTTAACTAAACCATCGTCAAGACAAGCCTTTTATTCACTTAAACTGATAACAATGAAAAAGAAAATCCAATTCAGTCTCGTGTACAGGGACATGTGGCAGTCATCAGGCAAATTCCAGCCACGCAAGGACCAACTGGAGCGCATCGCACCCGTCATCATCGACATGGGATGCTTCGCCCGAGTGGAAACCAACGGCGGTGCCTTCGAGCAAGTGAACCTGCTCGCCGGCGAAAACCCCAACGATGCCGTGCGCGCCTTCTGCAAGCCTTTCAATGAAGTAGGCATCAAGACCCACATGCTCGACCGAGGCCTCAACGCCCTCCGCATGTACCCCGTGCCCGACGATGTCAGGCGACTCCAATACAAGGTGAAGCACGCACAGGGCGTGGACATCCCCCGCATTTTCTGCGGCCTCAACGACACCCGCAACATCATACCGAGCATCAAGTGGGCACTTGAGGCTGGCATGACACCGCAGGCCACCCTCTGCATCACCACCTCGCCTGTGCACACCGTGGAATACTACAGCCGCATCGCCGACGAAGTCATCGCCGCCGGTGCCGCCGAAATCTGCCTCAAGGACATGGCAGGTATCGGACAGCCCGCCATGCTCGGCAAACTGACGAAAGCCATCAAGGAGAAACACCCCGAAGTCATCATACAGTATCACGGCCACTCCGGCCCGGGCCTCTCGATGGCTTCCATCCTCGAAGTGTGCAACAACGGCGCCGACATCATCGACACCGCCATCGAACCGCTGTCGTGGGGCAAGGTGCACCCCGACATCATCTCGGTGCAGAGCATGCTGA
>CAMKSZ010000197.1 GCA_946415525.1 uncultured Prevotellaceae bacterium
GGAATTTTGCCATGTCAGAAAATTCCATTACTTTAGTGGAGTAAAATCATTGCCGACAAAAATTCATGTTTTTATTGCTCATCATCCTTATGAACATCATCCCGGATGTCATCATCTGGAATTGCGTGTTCACAACCTCTGCCGGCGAATGGAAATGGCTGCTTTTACTGCCGACAGCCGCCATTTTCTGTCTGATGGGCATGGCAATGACCATACGGGAAATACGCCAGCGAAGCATCAGGCTCATCATCGAAGCCACACTATTCCTGACGATTCCCAAACTGATGTTTTCCCTTATCGCATGGCCTTTCGGATGGCCCGCCGGTCTAACAGTAGCGGCGGCGGTCATCCTGCTTTTTGCCTACGCCTTCATTGACGGATGGAAGATATTAAAAGTCAAAGAAGAGACATTCGCTTTTCCTGACCTGCCAGAGGCGTTTGACGGTTACCGAATCCTACAAATCTCCGATTTCCACATAGGCACCTTCGTTCGTCATCCAGAATTCATCGAAAAAATCGTCGAAACCGCCAACAACCAAAATGCCGACCTCATCGTATTCACAGGCGACCTAATCAACAAGAAAAACAGCGAGGTCCAACCTTTCGCATCATCATTGGCCCAACTGACAGCAAAGGACGGTGTGCTGTCCATTTTGGGCAACCACGACTACCTGGACCTGAACGATGTAGTCAAAACAGAGGAAATGTTGGGATGGCAACTGCTAAAGAACAGCCATGTCATTCTCCGCAGAGGACAACACGCCCTCGCCATCATAGGAGTGGAACAAACAGGAAGGCCTCCGTTTGGGGCAAGAGGCAAACTCACCAAAGCACTCGCCCCTATTCCCGACGGCACTTTCAAAATCCTGCTGACACACGACCCTTCTCATTGGCGGATGGAAGTGCTCGACACAACCGACATTCAGTTGACACTCTCGGGACACACCCACGGAGGCCAACTCAAGATGGGCAACCTCTCCCCCGCCCGACTCTTCTACCGTGAATGGGGCGGCATATACACCCAACAAGGAAGGACACTCTACGTCTCTATGGGAGTGGGAGGCAGAGTACCCTTCCGATTGGGAGCCTGGCCTGAACTCAACGTGCTGACGCTCAAAAGCGGCAAGGCCAAAGGGGGGTGACACCCCTTGGCAGATTACTCCACGACGACTTTCTTGCCATCGATGATATAGACGCCCTTGGCGAGGGCATCTGTAGCCTTGCCTACACACACGCCCTGCATGTTGTAAGCCTTCCCGTCTTTCAACTGACTCCCCCCCATGACGGAGGAGATGCCATCGCCATTGTCGGACAGGTAGGTACCCTTCACCGTAGCGGCTTCGACACTCAGCGAACCAGAAAGGCGGTCGTCCGCCGAAGAAGCCGAGAGATGCACCGTCACCTCGCCTTTCTCCACCTCAAAAGCATGGGTAGTCTCATTGAAATAAGCCAACTGCTCATACGGGAGCGGGATAGACACCCGCCGGGTCTCACCAGGTTGCAGCGACACTCGCTCAAACCCCACCAATTTGCGTGTGGGACGATGGTCGATGGCCGACCCAGGGAAACTGACATAAAGTTGTACGACCTCAGCACCCTCACACTCACCGGTGTTGGTGATGTCGGCGGCGACGGTCGCCGTCTCGCCCAAATTCAAAGAAGTGGCACTGATGGAAAGGTTGGAATAAGAGAACGTGGTGTAACTCAAGCCGAAACCGAAGGGGAACATCGGTTGTGCCGCTTGTTTTTGGTGACGGCTACGGCCATAATACATGTAAGTGTAGCCCCACTCGTCGATGTTGTACTCCGCCATGCCATTGCTCTTGAACTTCGACTCGGCAGCAGACGGCAGTTCATCAACCGAGTTATACCAAGTAGAGGTAAGTTTTCCACCTGGGCAGACATCGCCGTAGAGCACGTCGCAGATGGCCTGTCCCTGCGCCTGTCCGCCATACCAAGCGTCGAGGATGGCCGGCAGGTGCTCCTTCGCCCACGAGATGTCCATCGACGAATTGGTCTCAAGCACAAGCACCGTATTGGGGTTCGCCTCATAAACCGCCCGCAGCACCTCTTCCTGGTTGCCCGGGAGCGTCAGATAGACGCGGTCGTGGCTTTCCGTTCCTGTATAGTCGCTGCTCTTGTCGAAGTTGGTGCCTCCCAAGAAAACAGCCACGTCGGCTTTCCTTGCTATCTCCGCCGCCCTGACAATGGCGGCCTCGGTGGCCTTGGCATTGACATCCTCGACGGCAGGATAAAGGAAGACAGGTCCCATCTCCTCCACTGGGTTGTAGTCGGGATTATAGAAACGGAACCAGTCGAGGTTGCCGCAATAACTTTGTGAACCGCTAAATTTCACAAACACCTTGTGGACTCCCTTGCACACCGCTGGATTGACCTGCGCCGTGACGGTGGTGAACTTGGTCCATGACCCCGTATTCACATTTTCCACACTGAGGATGGGTTCGGACTTGTCGTCGTCAAGATAGAAGGAGATGGTAGCCACGCCCGTGTTCTTCGCGGCACACGACATGGAGAAATCGGTGCAACCATTGCCAAAGTCCACGTTGTCGTAGGCCAGTTCATCGCCAGGCGAGGTGTTTTCTATATATCCCGCACCCAAGTTGAGTTTTCCCTCCCCACGTTTGCAAGTGACAATCTGGGAATAATCCTCAAACTGCACCGTCCCGTCGGTGACGTGGAAGTCCTTCTTGGCAGCCACGGCCTGGAAGGGAGTGACGGTATGAGAAGGCGTCCCCGAATAGTCGCCAAGCATGATAGCGTTGGCATAGGGTCCAATGAGGGCCACCGTCTTTCCTACGGCGAGGGGCAGCAAAGGACGGTCCGCCCCCGCAGGTGCCTCGTTCTTGAGCAGCACGATGGCCTCTTGCGCCGCCTTCAGTGCCAACGCCTGGTGCTCTTCGCACTCCAACTTGCTGTCGGGGATGTTTCGCCAAGGTACATTGTCGTCAAATTCACCGAGAGCGAAACGACTCTCCAGCACCCTCACCAACGCCGTGTCGAGGTCGGCCTCCGTCATATAGCCCTTGTCGATGGCCGCCTCTACGGCAGTCTGATAGACAGAGAGTTGGTTTTTGAACTCACAGTTGATGTCGTTGCCAGCCTTGATGGCCAAAGCCGTCGCCCGCGCTTTGTACTCCTCTTGCAGGGCGGAACCGTCTTCGTTGTCGCCGAAATACTTGTGCTTATTGTTCCTATAAACGCAAGAGATGCCGGCACAGTCGCTGGTGACATACCCCTGGAATCCCCACTCATCGCGGAGAATCTTGGTGAGCAACCACTCATTGATGGCGCAAGGCTTGCCGCCCGTTGACTTACCGTCACTCACCCCCACCCCAGCGGCATTTTTCTCGTTGAGGTCAACACTCACGGCATTGTATGCCGACATGATGCTTTGCACATTGCCCAACTTGACGCACATCTCGAAAGCCGGCAAATAATACTCGCGGAGCATGTACTCGCGCATAAAGGATGTGCTGCCCTGCCGCCCACGCTCATAGTTGTTGGCAGCAAAGTGCTTGGCACAGGCAACCGTCTTGAAATACGGGTTTTCGACGGTCTGTTCACCCTGCATGCCACGGATAAACTCCACGGCCAATGTTCCGGCGAGGAAGGGGTCTTCGCCATAGTTCTCCTCGTCGCGCCCCCACCTTGGATCGCGCGACATGTTGATGGTGGGGCACCAATAGTTGAGTCCCTTCGACTGCTGGTTGTGATAGACGCGGGCCTCATCGCTGATGGCCGTGGCACAGTCGAAGACGAGTTGGCGGTCCCAAGTGGCCGACATGGCCTTTGACTCAGGGAAACTGGTGGCCGCGCCCGACCGAGCCACGCCATGCAGCGCCTCGTTCCAATACTGGTAGATGGGGATGCTGACCCGTCCTACGCCGGAATAGTCGGCACGGTCGATTTTTCGGTCCACCATGTTGCCCATCTGCGATGCCTTCTCCTCTAATGAGAGCCGACCCACAAGGTCCTTTGCCCTCTCGTGGAAACTCAGCGACAGGTCTTGATAGGGCAATGTCTGTGCCTGCACGGAAAAAGCCTGCAAAATTACCCATCCTGCAACAATAATCATTTTTCTTCTCATTGTAATAGTAGTTTGTATTAGTAGTTCGTCTCAAAATTCAGAATTGCTTCTTGGCCGCTTCGAGCACCTCTATCAGATGGTCGCACCATTGGTCGAACTCCGGGTCCTCCTGCTGGCACTCGGGATGGCTGAGCACATAGTCGATGCAGCGGCGCACCCCCTCGTCGAAACGGATGGTTGCCTGGAAGCCAGGGACGGCACGTTTCAGTTTTGTGCAGTCGAAGACGACGGTGGCCGCCTTGTCGCCAAGCAAATTGCCCTCCACGTCGTACTCCTTGGGAGCCACCGCAACAAGGAAGGAAGAAGCGACATAATAAGGCTTGAATTCCACGCCTAATCCGTCCGCGATGGCAGCATAGATCTGGTTCCAGGTGAGCGACTCGTCGGACATGATTTGGAAAGCCTCGCCGATGGCATGGGGATTGCCAAGCAGACCGATGAAGCCGCGAGCGAAGTCCTCATTGCACGTCATGGTCCATAGCGAACTGCCGTCGCCATGCACGATGACCGGTTTGCCGTCGAGCATGCGGCGGAGCACCTGCCAACTGCCTTTCATGCCATGAAGTCCGGTGGGCACGCTCCGCTCACAGTAGGTGTGGCTGGGGCGCACGATGGTGACGGGGAATCCCTCCTCGCGGTAGAGCCGCATCAATAGTTGTTCGCACGCTATTTTGTCGCGGGAATATTGCCAATGGGGATTGGCGAGGGTGGTCGCCTCGCTGATGACATGGCTGCGCACCGGCTTGTGGTAGGCAGAAGCCGAACTGATATACACATACTGTCGGGTGCGACCGGCAAACAACCGATAGTCGCGCTCCACTTGTTCGGGAACAAAGCCGATGAACTCGCATACGGCGTCGAAATGGATGTCGCCGAGGAGTTGCAGCACTTCTGCCTCATCGTTGATGTCGGCGACGACTTGTCGCACGCCCGAAGGAACTTCGTCACGGCGGTTGCCGCGGTTGAGCAGCCACAACTCATGGTTGGTGGCAGCCAGTTGTCGGGTGATGGCACTGCTGATGGTGCCCGTCCCGCCGATAAAAAGGATTCTCATGACATTCTCTGTTTTAGGTGGTTATTGTTTCATATTCATAGTTCTCAGTCTGTCACATCCACCTGCACGATGTCGGGGCGCAGGTCGGGTGCTTCGGTGGCCACCACGACGTTGCGCCACTTGACATTATTGGCATGGCGGATGTAAAAGCCCTTGGCGGGCAAGTCGCCCCACATGGTCGCCTCGGGATATTCCTTCTCCTTCTCGTCGAAGGGGCGGCGCTCCAAGTCCGCTGCCTCGTCGAGGGTGACACCGCCTTTGTGGTGGATGGTGATGTCGCTGAGCCACACATTCCTGACGGGATGCCCGGGAAGTCCGGTGATGGAGCACCCCATGCGCCCCGCATTGCGTATCTGTATGTTGCTCAGACGGACACCGTCGATGCTCCCCACGTTGTCGATGGTCTGGCCCTCATAATAGCCCCGCGCACGGTTGGCGAGACGGACGAAGATGGGCGCCTCGGTCCCCTCGACAGTGACATCGGCGATGCTGACGTTCTCGAGCACTCCCCCATCGACAATTTCCAGCGAGATGGCCGACGAACCTATCCACTGTCCGAAGAACTTCTCCTTCTGGTCCTCGCTCGGTTTGATGACGATGCCCGAGATGTTGATGTTGCGGAAGCCCCCGTTCGTTTCGGTGCCCAACTTCACGGCATTGCAATGGCTCGACACCACACAGTCGGAGATGCGGACGTTTTCGCACAGCCGTGGCGAAGTGCTCTTCAGGGTGATGCCATCGTCGTCGCTGTCGGCCATCATGCCGTGCACCACCACGTCGTGGCACCCGTCGATGTCGAGAGCGTCGTTGTTGTAGTTGTTGCGGTTGAACACCCGTATGCCCTCGATGCGCACGCGGTCGCAGGCCAAATAGTGCTGCATCCAACAGCCGGAGTTGCGGAGCGTGACATCCTTGACGACGACGTCACGGCACTGGATGAAACGCAACAGATGAGGGCGGGTGATGCCCTCGTCGTTCCATGAGAGTTTGGCAAAGGCCCTTCCCCTACCGTCGATGGTGCCATATCCGTCGATGACCACATGGTCGGCATTGTCGGCATAGAGGAGTTGCACGGTCTCGCGCTGGGTGCGCAACGAGACGTATGCCGGGCGCATGGGGCGGTAGTCGGCGAGCGAAGTGCTGCCAAAGAGCGTGGCGCCCGCCTCCAAATGGAGGTTGACATGCGAGCGCAGCACGAGAGTGCCGGTCTTGTATTGACCTGCCGGCACCACCACCCTGCCGCCACCGGCCTCGGCACAGGCATCGATGGCCCGCTGGATGGCAACGGTGCTGAGGCGTGTGGTGTCGCCCACGGCGCCATAGTCGCCGATGAAAAAGTCCTTGGCTTGAATTGGGCTGCATGCTGCTGCCAACAACAAGCAAATGCCTATATGACGCACAAAACGACGTGATATAAAGGTAAGGAAACGTTGTATCATGGTAAATGTTGAATTGTCACCTGCAAATATAGGAAATAAAAAGAAAATGAGCAAATATAGGCAAAGATTTTCGCTTTGCCATAGATTTAGTTCTGCAAGAATAAAGGAGTTCCTATTTATTGGGAGTTTGGGAGTTTAGACAATC
>CAMKSZ010000198.1 GCA_946415525.1 uncultured Prevotellaceae bacterium
CTGAAGGGCTGGAAGGAGATTGAGTATGAGGTGGTGCGCGACCGCTACGACAACTGCATCACTGTCTGCAATATGGAGAATTTCGACCCGCTGGGCATCCATACGGGCGAGAGCATCGTCGTCGCTCCCAGTCAGACGCTTTCCAACGCGGAATACCACAAACTGCGTGCACTGGCAATCAAGATTATCCGACATCTCGGCATTGTGGGCGAATGTAATGTGCAATATGCGCTCGACCCACAGTCGGAGGACTACAGGGTCATTGAGGTGAATGCTCGACTCAGCCGTTCGTCGGCTTTGGCTTCCAAGGCTACAGGCTATCCGCTCGCTTTCGTCGCCGCAAAATTGGGACTGGGCTATGGCCTCTTTGACTTGAAAAACGCTGTCACCAAGACCACGTCTGCTTTTTTTGAACCGGCTCTCGACTATGTGGTGGTGAAAATTCCTCACTGGGATTTGACCAAGTTCCAGGGGGTGAAACGTGAATTGGGCTCGTCGATGAAAAGTGTCGGCGAGGTGATGGCTGTTGGTAGGACTTTCGAAGAGGCTTTGCAGAAGGGACTGCGCATGATAGGGCAGGGCATGCACGGGTTCGTTGAAAATCATGAAATAAAAATTGCTGATATCAATAAGTCACTGCATGACCCTACCGACATGCGCATTTTCGTGGTGTCAAAGGCGATGAAAGTGGGCTATACGGTCGAACAGATACACCAGTTGACGATGATCGACCGTTGGTTCCTGCAAAAACTGAAGCATGTCATCGACATTGACCAAAGATTGCAGGAGTTTAGGCACCTGTCGGAGATGGCGATGTTCATGGAACCGTTGGAACTCTTGGAATATCTTGAGGCTCCAGAATTTGTTTGCCTATTGAGGGAGGCAAAGGTCTGTGGATTCTCTGACTTCCAGATTGGCAGGGCCATAGGCTTGGAGAATTATATGGACATGCAGAAGGCTGGTCTAACCATTAGAAAGTGGCGAAAAGAATTGGGAGTCGTGCCGACGGTCAATCAGATTGACACACTCGCTGCGGAATACCCTGCCCAAACCAATTATCTTTATTTGTCGTATCTATAAATAACATAGCAACATGTGTGGAATTGTAGCAATATTGAACGTGAAGGAGCAGACGCCTGCGCTGCGCCAGAAAGCATTGAGGATGAGTCAGAAAATACGTCATCGCGGACCTGACTGGAGTGGAATATACTGTGGCGGAAAGGCGGTCCTCGCCCATGAGCGGCTGAGCATCGTCGACCCGGAAAGTGGCGGACAACCTCTGTATTCGCCTGACAAGAAACAGGTTCTGGCGGTCAACGGCGAGATTTACAACCACCAGGATATCCGCCGCAGATTTGCAGGGAAGTACGAATTTCAGACGGGAAGCGACTGCGAGGTGATTCTTTCTCTTTACCGTGATAAGGGCATTGACTTCCTCGAACAGTTGAGCGGCATATTCGCGTTCGTGCTCTACGACGTAGAGAAAAATGAGTTCTTGATTGCCCGTGACCCCATAGGAGTCATCCCTTTGTATATTGGCTATGATAGTGACGGCACGGTGTATGTCGCTTCCGAGTTGAAGGCTCTCGAAGGGCAGTGTGAGCGTTACGAACCTTTCTTGCCTGGGCATTATTATTGGAGCGCGGAACCTGGCATGAAAAGGTATTATCGTCGCGACTGGATGCAATATGAGGCGGTTCGCAATAACGTGAGCCATGTTTCCGACATTCACGATGCTCTCGAACAGGCGGTGAAACGGCAACTCATGTCGGATGTGCCGTATGGCGTGCTGCTCAGTGGCGGACTCGACTCAAGTGTCATTTCGGCCATCGCGGAGAAATTCAGCGAGAGGCGCATAGAGGACAACTCGCAGAGTAGGGCGTATTGGCCGCGTCTCCACTCTTTTGCCGTGGGGCTGAAAGGGGCGCCTGACTTGGCGAAGGCGAAACTGGTGGCTGACCATATCGGCACCGTGCACCATGAAATCAACTATACCGTCCAGGAGGGGCTCGACGCCATCAGGGATGTCATCTATTTCATCGAAACTTATGATGTCACTACTGTGAGGGCTTCCACACCGATGTATCTGCTGGCGCGTGTCATCAAGTCGATGGGCATCAAGATGGTGCTGTCGGGCGAGGGGGCTGATGAAATCTTTGGCGGTTACCTCTATTTTCACAAGGCGCCAGATGCGCGCGCTTTCCACGAGGAGACGGTGCGCAAACTTAGCAAGTTGCATCTCTACGACTGCTTGAGGGCGAACAAGAGCCTTTCGGCGTGGGGTGTCGAGGGGAGGGTGCCTTTCCTTGACAAGGAATTCCTTGATGTCGCCATGAGGTTGAATCCTAAAGACAAAATGTGCCCGGGCAGCACCATCGAGAAGAAAATCGTTCGTGAGGCTTTTGCCGACTTGCTGCCCGAGGAAGTGGCTTGGCGACAAAAGGAGCAGTTCAGCGATGGGGTGGGGTATTCATGGATTGACACGCTCAAGCAAATCACGGCGGAGGCGGTCACCGACGAACAAATGGAACATGCGGCGGAGCGGTTTCCCATCAACCCGCCAAAGAATAAGGAGGAATACTACTATCGCTGCATCTTCGCGGAGCATTTCCCCAGCGACAGTGCCGCCAGTAGTGTGCCGAGCGAGGCGAGTGTGGCTTGTTCCACGGCCATTGCATTGGAATGGGATGCCGCGTTCCGCCACCTTAACGATCCGAGCGGGAGGGCCGTGAAGGGCGTGCATGAGCAAGCATATTGATTCCTCAAAGGCTGCAAATACATCCCATTGCGCCATGTGGAGCCATTCCTCCACATGGCGTAATGGTATGCTCTTTATCGCCTCGCCTGTCTCATTCTTTTCCCGTCTGTCTCATCCCTGTCCTGTATGTTGCGTTGCCAACGCAACACTCGTTCGCTCCCTCGCTCCCTCGCTCCCTCGCTCTCTCCATCCCTTGTTCACCCTCTCCTCTCCCTCTCCCCCTATGCCTCTTCCTCGCCCCTTGCCCGATTCTCGGCATTTTTTTGTAAAATGACCATCCTCATTGTAAAAATATTCAAATTCGTGTGATGATTCAGAAAAAAATGTTAACTTTGCAAATCATTTGTATATACGTCTGACACAATCATCAACTATTTTTTCAAATATGGCTAATGTAATTAAATTACGAAAAGGCCTCGACATCAATCTCAAAGGAAAAGCCGCTGCAAGCAATCGGATTTCGGTAAAGCCTTCGGGGGAGTATGCGCTCGTTCCTGAAGATTTCCCGGGGGTGATGCCCAAAGTGGTTGTCAAAGAGGGTGATCATGTCAAGGCCGGGGATGCTTTGTTTGTCAACAAAAAATTCCCTGAAGTAGGATTCGCGTCGCCTGTCAGCGGAACCGTCACTGCGGTCGTAAGAGGTGAGCGACGGAAATTGCTGTGTGTCAAGGTGAAACCTGACGACAAACAGGAGTTCCGCGATTTCGGTGTTAAAGACCCTGCTACCTTGAAAGGAGAGGCTGTGATGAAGGCGCTTCTCGAAGGGGGATTGCTGGGGTTTGTCAACCAACTGCCTTATGCTGTCTCTGCCACTCCCGATGCCTTGCCAAAGTCCATCTTTGTGAGTGCTTTCCGCGACATGCCGCTCACTGCTGACTTCAATGTGGAACTGGAGGGGAATGAAAAGGCGTTCCAAGCAGGCCTGACCGCCTTGTCGAAAATCGCCAAGACCTATCTCGGCATTTCTCCCGCACAGGCTTCAGGACCGCTGGCTTCCATGAAGGATGTGGAGGTGAATGTCTTCGACGGACCTTGCCCCGCTGCCAATGTGGGAGTACAGGTCAATCATCTCGACCCGGTCAACAAAGGGGAGGTGGTGTGGACCGTCGATCCCACTACGGTGATTTTCATCGGCAGGCTCTTCGTTGAGGGAAAGGTGCGCATGAATAGGACCATCGCTGTCGCAGGCAGCGAGATGCAACAACCGTGTTACGCTGATGTGTTGGTCGGACAGCCGCTGAAGGATGTGCTGGCAGGACATTTCAATGGCGGGGACCATGTCCGTCTCATCAATGGTAACCCGCTCACTGGGCGGAAATGCTCGCTCGACGATTATGTGGGGGGCCATACTTCTGAGGTGACGGCCATCCCCGAGGGCGACGACTGCGACGAAATGCTGGGATGGATCATGCCACGCATTAATGAGTTCTCGGCGAACAGAAGTTATTTCTCTTGGCTGTTTGGCAAGGCGAAGGAATATGTGCTCGACGCACGTGTGAAAGGCGGGGAACGCCACATGATTATGAGCGGCGAATACGACAGCGTCATGCCAATGGACATCTATCCCGAATACCTTATCAAGGCAATTATTACGGGGAACATCGACAAAATGGAGCAACTCGGCATCTATGAGGTGGCTCCCGAGGACTTCGCCCTGGCTGAGTTCGTGGATTCCTCGAAGTTGGAACTGCAACGCATTGTCAGGGAGGGTCTTGATATGCTCAGAAAGGAGAATGCATAATTCACTTAACATTCTTAGGTTATGTCTTTGAGAAATTATCTAAATCAAATAAAGCCTTCCTTTGAGGAGGGCGGAAAATTGCATGCCTTCAAAAGCGTGTTCGAGGGATTTGAGACGTTCCTCTACGTCCCCAACACGACTTCTAAGAGTGGCGTGCATATCCACGATGCCATCGATTCAAAACGAATCATGAGCATGGTGGTGATTGCGCTTATGCCTGCCATGCTCTTTGGTATGTATAATGTGGGCTACCAAAACTACTTGGCTGCCGGGACACTCGAACAGGCTGGTTTCTGGAGCATCTTCTTCTACGGATTCCTCGCAGTGCTGCCAAAAATATTGGTCAGTTATATCGTCGGCCTTGGCATAGAGTTCATGTGGGCTCAATGGAAAGGTGAGGAGATACAAGAGGGATACCTGGTTTCGGGCATCATCATCCCGCTCATCATTCCCGTGGGATGCCCCTTGTGGATCCTGGCCATCGCTTGTGCCTTTGCCGTCATTTTTGCCAAGGAGATTTTCGGCGGAACGGGCATGAATATCTTTAACGTCGCTTTGGTCACTCGTGCCTTCCTCTTCTTCTCCTATCCTCAGAAAATGAGTGGCGACTCCGTGTGGATTGCTTCCGACAAAATCTTCGGACTGGGCAATACGCTCCCTGATGGCTTCACGGCGGCTACTCCGCTGGCTCAGATTGGACAGGGCACTGAAGTGACGGCTTCCATGACCGACATGATTACTGGCTTCATCCCGGGCTCCATCGGCGAGACAAGCGTCATTGCCATTGCCATCGGTGCTCTCATCCTCCTTTGGACGGGCATCGCTTCGTGGAAAACCATGCTCAGCGTATTCGTCGGAGGTGGCGTGATGGCTGCTGTCTTCGAGGCTGCTGGAATGACGTCGGTGCCTTTCTATGAGCACCTCGTCCTTGGTGGCTTCGCTTTCGGTGCTGTCTTCATGGCTACCGACCCGGTCACCAGTGCGCGCACGGAGTGTGGTAAATGGATTTATGGCTTGCTCATCGGAGCCATGGCGGTCATCATCCGCGTGATGAACCCTGGCTACCCCGAGGGTATGATGCTGGCCATCCTCTTTATGAACATGTTCGCTCCGCTCATCGACCACTGCGTGGTGCAGGGCAACGTATCCAAGCGTATGAAACGTTTAACTCCTAACAAATAATTGACCATGGCAAACGAAGCAAAGAAGGGTTTGAACACCAACTCAAACACCTATACCATCATCTATTCCGCCATCATGGTCATCATCGTGGCCTTCCTGTTGGCTTTTGTTTACCAAGTGCTGAAGGACAGGCAGGATGCCAACGTGGCGCTGGACAAGAAAAAGCAAATCCTATACTCGCTCAACATCAGGGGACTCAATGACGATGAGGCGGCTGCTAAATACAAGGAGGTGGTCATCAGCGACGATATCCTCGATGCCAACTCGAACGTAGTGCCCAATGAAAATAAGGACAATGAGAGCAATGGCTTCAAACTCGGAAGCGCTGACTACAAGGAGGGCAAATTGGCTGTCTTTACTTGTAAGGTTGACGGCGAGGAGAAGTTCGTCATCCCGGTTTACGGAATGGGTCTTTGGGGACCGATTAGCGGCTACGTAGCACTCAACGGCGACTGCCAGACTGTCTTTGGCGCTTATTTCAACCACGACAGCGAAACGGCTGGACTGGGGGCTGAAATCAAGGATAGCCAGGCTTGGCAGGAAAAATTCATCGGCAAGAAACTCTTCTTGGAGGGGAGCGACGACATCGCGCTTTCTGTCGAGAAGAATGTCTCGAATGCGGACAGCGAGGTGGATGCCGTCACGGGTGCCACTCTTACTTCCAATGGCGTGAGAGACATGCTCAAGGAGGGCTTGGGCAAGTATGTCGCCTTTTTTAAGTCACATAAAAAATAAAGGAGGAAAAGATATATGAGCAAACTGTTTTCTAAAGAGAACAAAGAGGCTTTTGCCAAACCTCTCAATCTCGACCATCCCATTCTCGTGCAGGTGCTGGGCATCTGCTCTGCATTGGCGGTCACTTCGCAACTAAAGCCGGCCATCGTCATGGGATTGGCTGTCACCATCATCACTGCGTTCGCCAATGTCATCATCTCGCTGATTAGAAACACCATACCCAACCGCATAAGAATCATCGTGCAACTGGTGGTCGTGGCAACGCTTGTCACCATCGTCAGCCAGGTGCTCAAGGCTTTCGCCTATGATGTCAGCGTGCAAC
>CAMKSZ010000199.1 GCA_946415525.1 uncultured Prevotellaceae bacterium
GACCCCCTGATTAACAGTCAGGTGCTCTAACCAACTGAGCTACTGAAGCAGTGTTTTTTTGTTTTGCGGTTGCAAAGGTATAACGAATTTCTGGTTTCGCCAAACTTTTTTTGGAAAAAAATCAAATTTCATCAAAAATAATCTATTTTTTCTTCATTTTTAGGCAGAATACGGCCGTAAAGATGTATTTTTGCAGCGTAAAACCAAACATTGATATGAACATACGACGCACACTGCTGCATTTGCTCTTGTTGCTGGTCGCCACTACGGCACTGGCACAGACCGACAACGACCATAATTTCGAGGTGAAGAAAAACCTTGACGTGTTCAACGCCATCTACAAAAACCTCGACATGATTTATGTCGATACCCTCGACGCCGGCGAGGTGATAGGCACCGGCATCAAGGCCATGCTCCGAAGTCTTGACCCCTACACGGAATACTACCCTGAGGAGAACATGAAGGAGTTGAAGGAAATCTATACCGGTAAGTTTGCCGGCATCGGCGCCCTCATCCGGTACAACACGAAAATCAAGCGGGTGGTCATCGACGAGCCTTACGAGGGGATGCCAGCCGATGTAGCCGGTTTGAAGAAAGGCGACATCATCCTGAGCATCGACGACTCGTCGATGATCGACAAGAGCGTGTCGTATGTGAGCGAGCACCTGCGTGGCGACCCCGGCACCAGTTTCATCCTCAAAATACAACGCCCCACGACCGGCAAGAAGATGCAGATGAAGATTACCCGTAAGACCATACAGACACCGTCGGTTCCCTATTATGGCATGCAAGAGGGCGATATCGGCTACATCCACCTCCGGCAGTTCACGGAGGGTTGCGCCAAGGAAGTGCGCAACGCCTTCATCGAACTGAAGGAGAAGGGGATGAAGGGCTTGGTGTTCGACCTGCGCAACAACGGCGGTGGGTCGGAGTCAGAGGCTGTGCAGATTGTCAATATCTTCGTCCCCAAGGGCAAGTTGATTGTGACGAACAAGGGTAAGTTGAAGCGTTCCAACATCGAATACACCACCAAGATGGAGCCTGTCGATACGGTGATGCCCGTCGTGGTGCTTGTCGGCGAGTCCACCGCCAGTGCGAGTGAGATTACCAGCGGCGCCCTTCAAGACCTCGACCGAGCCGTCATCCTCGGCACGCGCACCTACGGCAAGGGACTCGTGCAGACCAGTGTCGATTTGCCCTATAACGGCAGTCTGAAACTCACGAGCAACAAATACTACATCCCCAGTGGGCGTTGCATCCAGGCCATCAACTACAAGCATGCTCGCGGAGGCTACACCGAGCACATCCCCGACTCGCTGACCAAGGAGTTTCATACGGCCGGCGGTCGCATCGTGCGCGACGGTGGCGGCATCATGCCCGACGTGGTGGTGGAGCCCGATTCGCTACCCAACATCGCCTATTATCTCGCCTCGTCGGGCACCGATTCCACCGAGGTGATGCTCGACTACGAGGTCGATTACATCGCCCGTCATGCCACGATAGCGCCGGCTTCCGAGTTTGAGATTAGCGAAGCCGACTACGAAGAGTTCAAGCAGCGCGTGATGGCCAGCGGCTTCACCTACGACCCCGAAACGGAGAAATACCTCAAGCAGTTGGTGAAACTCGCCAAGTTTGAAGGCTATTACGACGACGCCAAGGACGAGTTCGACCGTTTGGAGAAGAAACTCACCCACAACCTGTCGAAAGACCTCGACTACAACAAGCCACAACTCAAGAAAATCCTTGCTTCCGACATTGTCGCCGCCTACTATTATCAGCGAGGCGCCATCGCCAACAGTTTGCGAGGCGACAAACAGATGGAAAAGGCTTGTCAACTCATCCACGATACGGAGGAATATTCCAAGATTCTCCGTCCGTAGGGGAGGGGATTCCGTGTCGAATGGAATGGCGCAAATGAGATGTTGCAAAGGGAATGGGGCATTGGCAGAACGGATGCCGCAAGTGCCAAGACGAAGACGTTTTGTCTTCGTAATGAGTGAAATTTCAGGGCTGACTGCATAAAAAACAAAAAATTATTTTGGAATAATGCTGAAATTTCTTACCTTTGCAGCGTTCAGTGGAATGAGGGGCTTGAAAAAGGCCCCTCATTTTCATTATCATTCCGTGCTGTCCCGCTTGCACCGAGGCAGTCACCGCCCATTATCGGGCGGCTTGCAATTCCTCGCACACGCGAGGGCAACCATTATTTAGAGAAAGCGAAAAAGAAAAGCGAAAAGCGTAGAAAATGACAGAAAAAAGCACTATCAAGCAATTAGTGGAAGAATGGCTGGAGGGGAAAGACTATTTCCTCGTCGATATCGAAATCAGCCAAGACAACAAAATCGTCGTTGAAATCGACCATGCCGACGGTGTATGGATAGAAGACTGTGTGGAGTTGAGCCGCTACATCGAGGACCGTCTCGACCGCGACGCCGAGGACTTTGAACTCGAAGTAGGGTCGGCAGGCCTTGGCCAGCCGTTCAAGGTGCCTCAGCAATACATCAACTTCGTCGGCAAGGAAGTGGAAGTACTCGACGCCGAAGGAAAGAAGACAAAGGGCGTGCTCAAGTCGGTCGATGGTTCGGCTTTCGTCGTCACCACGAAGGAGAAGGTGAAGCCCGAAGGCAAGAAACGCCCTGTGCTGGTCGATGTTGACAAGCAATTCGACATGAATGAAGTAAAATACACAAAATATATTATTAGTTTCAAGTAAAGCGCTATGGCAGCAAAGAAAATCATCGATTCGAAACCGAACATGTTCGAGACGTTCAAGGAGTTCAAGGAAACCAAGAACATCGACCGCGCCACCCTTGTGAGCGTGCTCGAGGAAAGTTTCCGCAACGTCATCAGCAAGATATTCGGCAGCGACGATAACTTCGACGTGATCGTCAACCCCGACAAGGGCGACTTCGAAATCTACCAAAACCGCGTCGTCGTCCCCGACGGCGAAGTGGCCGACCCCAACAAGGAAATCTCTCTTTCCGACGCCCAAAAACTCGACCCCGACTATGAGACGGGCGAGGACGTGAGCGAGCGCATCGAGTTCGAGAAGTTTGGCCGCAGGGCCATCCTCAACCTCCGCCAGACCCTTGCCTCCAAGATTCTGGAACTGGAGCACGACTCCCTCTACAACAAATACAAGGACCGCGTGGGTCAGATTATCAGCGGCGAAGTCTATCAGACTTGGAAGCGCGAGGTGCTCATTGTCGATGACGAGAACAACGAGTTGATTCTGCCTAAGTCGGAACAGATTCCCGACGACCAGTACCGCAAGGGCGAGACCATCCGTGCCGTCATCCTCCGTGTGGACAACGAGAACAACAATCCCAAGATTATCCTCTCGCGCACCAGCCCTGTGTTCCTCCAGCGTTTGCTTGAGGGCGAGGTGCCCGAAATCAACGATGGCCTCATCTCCATCAAGAAGATTGCCCGCATGCCCGGCGAGCGCGCCAAGGTGGCCGTAGAGAGTTACGACGAGCGCATCGACCCCGTGGGTGCCTGCGTGGGTGTGAAAGGCAGCCGCGTGCACGGCATTGTCAAGGAACTTTGCAACGAGAACATTGATGTCATCAACTACACCGCCAACACCAAACTCTTCATCCAGCGCGCCCTCAGCCCTGCCAAGGTGTCGAGCATCAACATCGACGAGGAGAACCACAAGGCCGAGGTCTATCTGAAGCCCGAGGAGGTGTCGCTCGCCATTGGCCGTGGCGGCCTCAACATCAAGTTGGCATCCATGCTCACCGAATACACCATCGATGTCTTCCGCGAGATAGACGAGAATGAAGCCGAGGAGGACATCTACCTCGACGAGTTCGCCGACGAGATCGACCAGTGGGTCATCGATTCCATCAAGCGCATTGGGCTCGACACTGCCAAGGCTGTGCTCAAGGCACCGAGAGAGGTGCTCGTGGAGAAGGCAGACCTTGAGGAAGAGACCGTCGATAACCTGCTCAGCATACTGAAGGCCGAGTTCGACAGTTAATCCCGCCAGGCTCCCGGCGCACCCTATTTACGAAACCTGAAATTTAAAAAAGAATGGCTATAAGATTAAATAAAGTAGTAAGAGAACTGAACATCGGGCTCCAGACGGCAGTGGATTTCCTGATGAAGAAAAGCGAATTGGGCGAGGTGGAGGCGAACCCCAACTTCAAACTCAACGACGCCCAATATGCAGCCCTCGTCGAAGAATTCAAAAAAGACAAGGAGGTGAGAAACCAGGCTGCAAAGATATTCCCCAAGAAACCCAAGGAAAAGAAGAAAGAGCCGGAAAGCCACAGGGCAGAGACATTATTGGAATCTGGCAGACAGCAAGTGAAGCCCCTCGGCAAGATTGACCTCGCCAATGTTGGTCGTCCTGCCCCCAAGAGCGAGCCCAAGCCTGCCACCCCTGAAGTTGCCAAGGAGACTGATGCCGCAGTCGCCAAAGTGGAAGAACCCGTAGAGGAGAAGGTTGCACAACCTACTCCGACCCCCGTTGAGGTTCCTGCCCCCGAGCAGCAACCCGAAAAGCCTGTAGCAGCACCTGAAGTACAGGCGAAGCCTACAGCCCCCGAAAAAGTCGAAAAGCAGGAAACCCCGGAGCCTCCGAAAAAGCCCGTTGTTGTCGAGAAAGCCGTAAAAGAGGAAACGCCGGAACCTCCGGTAGTTTCAGAAACGCCCCAACAGCCCGAGCCCCAAAAGGTTGCTGAGAAAGAAGAGGAGCCAGAGGCACCCGCCTCCGCGGAGAGTCAGGAAGCCCCCTCCCAGTCGCCGGAATCCTCCAAGCCCGAGATTTTCACGCTCGAGAGTGAGCGCACCATCGCTCCTAAGGTGAACATGGTGGGCAAGGTGAACCTCGGCGAAATCGACCAGCGTACCCGTCCCAAGAAGAAGTCGAAGGAGGAGTTGCGTAAGGAGCGCGAGAAGAAAGCCCAGTCGCAACATGGCGGTACCCCCAACGCCGGCCAAGGTGGCGAGAAGCGCAAGCGCAGCCGCATTGGCAAGGAGCGTGTCGATATCGCTGCCGCCAGCCAGAACGCCGGACAAGGCGGTCAGGGCGGTGGTCAGAACTCCGGTCAGGGCGGCAAGAACAAAGGCAAGAACAAAGGCAAGGAGCACAAACGTCCGCAGCGTCCCGTCGAGGTGAATGAGGAAGATGTGGCAAAGCAGGTCAGGGAGACCTTGGCACGCCTCACCACCAAGAACCAGAACAAGAAGGGCGCCAAATATCGCAAGGAGAAGCGCGAGGCCGTGCAGGAACGCTTGCAAGAGGAGCGTGCCGAAGCCAAGGCCGAGAGCAAGATTCTGAAACTCACCGAGTTTGTCACCGTGAGCGAGTTGGCCACGATGATGAATGTGAATGTCACTCAGGTCATCGGCACCTGCATGAGCATCGGCATCATGGTGAGCATCAACCAGCGCCTCGACGCCGAGACCATCAATATCGTTGCCGACGAGTTCGGCTTCAAGACGGAGTATGTAAGTGCCGAGGTGCAAAACGCCATTACCGAGGAAGCCGACGACGAGAACGACCTCGTGCCCCGTGCTCCCATCGTCACGGTGATGGGCCACGTCGATCATGGCAAGACATCGCTGCTCGACTACATCCGCAAGACCAATGTCATCGCCGGTGAGGCTGGCGGCATCACGCAGCACATCGGCGCCTACAACGTCAAATTGTCCGACGGTCGTCAAATCACGTTCCTCGACACCCCGGGCCACGAGGCCTTCACCGCCATGCGTGCCCGTGGCGCCCAGGTCACCGACATCGCCATCATCATCATCGCTGCCGACGACTCCGTGATGCCCACCACCAAGGAGGCCATCGCGCACGCCCAGGCAGCCAATGTCCCGATGGTGTTTGCCATCAACAAGATTGACAAACCCGGTGCCAACCCCGACAAGATACGCGAGGACCTCGCCAACATGAACCTCTTGGTAGAAGAGTGGGGCGGCAAGTACCAGAGTCAGGAAATCTCCGCCAAGAAAGGACTGGGCGTGGAAGAACTGTTGGAGAAGGTGCTGCTCGAGGCCGAGATGCTCGACCTCAAGGCCAACCCCAACCGCAAGGCCACCGGTTCGATTATCGAGTCGTCCCTCGACAAAGGCCGCGGCTATGTTTCCACCGTCCTCGTTTCCAACGGCACGTTGAAAGTCGGCGACATCGTCGTTGCCGGCACCAGTTATGGCCGCATCAAGGCCATGTTCAATGAGCGCAACCAGCGCATCCAGCAAGCCGGTCCCGCCGAGCCTGCCATCATCCTGGGTCTCAATGGCGCCCCGACAGCCGGCGACACGTTCCACGTGATGCCCACCGAGCAGGAGGCCCGTGAGATTACCAATAAGCGTATGCAGTTGCAGCGCGAGCAAGGCCTTCGCACAGCCAAGACCTTCGGTCTCGACGAACTCTCCCACCGCATCGCCTTGGGTGAGTTCCACGAACTCAACATCATCGTCAAGGGCGACACCGACGGTTCCATCGAGGCCCTTTCCGATTCGTTCATCAAACTTTCCACAGAGAAGGTGCAGGTCAACGTCATCAACAAGGCGGTGGGCCAGATTTCGGAGAACGACGTGATGCTTGCCTCCGCTTCTCAGGCCATCATTGTGGGCTTCCAGGTGCGCCCGTCGGCCGACGCCCGCAAACTTGCCGAGCGCGAGGGTGTGGAAATCAACACCTACTCCATCATCTACGACGCCATCGACGAGGTGAAGTCCACCATGCAAGGCATGCTCGACAAGGTGAAGAAGG
>CAMKSZ010000200.1 GCA_946415525.1 uncultured Prevotellaceae bacterium
CAAACAATCTCCCAAAAAGTCTTCCAAATCGCTTGCGTTGTCGCCGAAAATACCTATATTTGCAAAAGACTTCAATCTAATCGCAACAATATGGAAAAAATCTCAAACGAACACCTTAGCATAGGTGTAAGCGCCCTTGGAGCAGAACTCCAGAGCATCCGCGACAGCGAAGGACACGAATACCTCTGGCAAGCCGACGCCCGGTTCTGGCCCCGCCACTCCCCACTTCTCTTCCCCATCGTCTGTGGCCTTTGGGAAAAGAAATACCGCACGGAGGGCAAGGAATACATCATGGAGCGCCACGGTTTCGCCCGCGACACCGAATTCAAACTCATCAAGAAGACAGCCGACAAACTGACATTCGCCCTTGAGAGCAACGAGGAAACACTACAGAAATATCCCTATCGGTTTGTATTGTCTGTTACCTACCGCTTGGAAGGCAACCGCATCCATGTGGTGTGGCACGTCCACAACACCGACGATAAGGAAATCCACTTCCAGATTGGCGGTCATCCCGCTTTCTATGTGCCCGGTGTGAACGAGGGCGACCCGTTGGCAGGCACGATGCGCTTCGACAACAAGGGACGCGTGGAGCGCATCTTCGGCAATGTTGGCGGTTGCATCCGCCCCGAGCGGTTCGCCATCGACTGTGCCGACGGCCTCTGGGCATTTACCGAGGAAAGTTTCAAGGACGACGCTGTCATCATCGACCGCAGTCAAGTGCATCAAGTGAGTTTGCTCGACCGCGAGCAGCGCCCTGTGGTGACCGTGGATTTCCGCGCCCCTGCCGTTGGATTGTGGAGCCCCTACGGCAAGCACGCGCCGTTTGTGTGCATCGAACCGTGGTATGGCGTCCACGACTACGTGGAGTTCACGGGGGAGTTCAAGGACAAATATCTGATGAACCACCTACAGCCCGGTGCCTCGTTTATGAGCGAATATACGATTACGATTCAAGGCTAAGCCTTGTGCCCTACTTGTTTCCGACGGAAAAGAATTAGGGACAAAACAACAAGAGCGGCCAATCCGCCACCCAACCAATAAATAAAAGGGAAATCGCCATCGCGCGTCGGCGCGGTGGCGATATTTTCATTCTCTGCCGATGCTGGCCCCTCGGGCTGGCCGCCCTCGAGCAATTCCAGCACAGCAGCGCCATCGGTGTTTTCCAACACCGGTTCTGGCTCGGCATATTTCACCTCATAGATGTTGACGGCATTGCCTCCTTGCTTTCCCCTTCCCTGCGAGGTGACGATGACAAAGCGACCGTCGTTGGAGATGTCGAGACCTACGGGATAAGAATCGACGCTGATGGTATCGGCCACCGTCATGGTGCGCGTATCGACCACATACAACCTACTGGCAAGGTTGCAAGCAGCGAAAACGAAATGGCCGCTGGGCGACAATTCGATGGTGCGTGCCCCCTCGCCCACCTTGCAGTTCTGCCATCCTCCGACAGTGGCGGTCTTGCCCGTCATGCTTTGGGCGACCTTCATAAACTTGTCGAGCGGCAGGCGCTGCACATAGCCTGCTTTGTTGACACTCAGGTAGAGATAGCCGTCGCGGATGACGAGGTGGCGCACATTGGCCATCATGCCGAGCACACGTCCCAAGTATTTCTCGGTAGTCATGTCGATGACGGCAATGCCTCCGTTGCCCCCCATGCACCCAACGAGCAGGTATTTGTCGTCGGGGGTGAACACCGTGCCGCGCAGGCAGTAGCCACTCTTGTTGTCGCGGTCAACGGGTTCGGTGAGACTGTAGTTAAGCGGCAGCACATAGTCCACCACCAAGAGTTTCTCATGAAACCACTCCTCGGGATTAAGGCTGGCGACATTCACCAGTCCCACGGTGTTGTTTCCCCAATGGGTGATGGCGACATGGCGCCCGTCGTGCGAACAAGCCACCATCTTGGGCAGCGGCCCCGTCTCCATGAGTCTGACGATTTCGTCGGTGCGCGTGTCGATGACCGCCACCGCCGACGGGTCCTGCGCATTGAGGTCGTAGGTGCGCCGATAGAAGGGAATCCACAGATACCTGCCGCCATGCGAGAACGTGCTCTCCACGGGCTTGCCCATGAAAGTGTTGAGGCGCTCGGTGTAATGGGTGAAAGGATAGAACTCGCTGGGCTTGCTCCACAATGCCGAGTCCTTCTTGTCCTCAAACTTGTAGTTGATGACCTTGAGCCGCTCGTGCGTCTTCATGTCATAGACGACGGTGGCGCATCCCTCCAGCGAGTTGACGTAGTATTTCGTGCCGTCGGGATGGATGTTGGCCGACTTGGGTGAGTTGACATACGGGTCACGGTAGTCGGCAGGGCAACCGTTGTAGTTGATGTGCTTGTTGACGATGGTCATGCTGACGCTCTCGCCTTTGCTGGCGGTGCCCACGGGCGGGTGAATGGCCGTGGGCACATTGCCCTGTGCCATCGTCATCAACGATGCCGGCACAAGGACCAATGAGAATAAGATTTTTTTGAATAAAGTCATAAATGTAAGAAAATACGTTTTTTTAGCCGCGGCTAATATGCCTCTCGGTATTTCGCCTCGTCCTTGTCCTCGAGCATGCCTACATAGGAACTGTATCTGCTCGCCGCGATGTAATGCTCTTCCAATGCCTTCAGCACGGCACATCCCGGCTCATGGGTGTGGGTGCAGTTGCCGAAACGGCAATCCTTTGAGAAATGGAAGATTTCACGAAAATAGCCACAAATCTCCTGCGGCTGCATGTCGAATGTGCCGAAGCCCTTGATGCCCGGCGTGTCGATGGCCCATCCGCCCTCGGGCAACCGGATCATCTCGCTGAAGGTGGTGGTGTGGGTGCCGGTGTCGTGCGCCTCGGAAATCTTGGCGGTGCGCAACTTTAGACCAGGGATCAACCTATTGAGCAAGGTGGACTTCCCCACCCCACTGTTGCCACTGAACACCGACACCTTGTCGTGGAGGAGCAGTTTCAAGGCATCGACGCCCATTCCCGTTTCCGCCGACACCTGCAGACAGGTATATCCAATGCCTTCGTACAAATCGACCATCATGCCCTGTAGGCGCATGTCGTCCTCGTCGAGCAAGTCGGTCTTGTTGAACACGAGCACCACGGGGACGCGATACGCCTCGGCGGAAGCCAAGAATCGGTCGATGAACGTGGTGGAGGTGACGGGATGGCAGACCGTGACGATGAGCACCGCCTGATCGACGTTGGCGGCGATGATGTGGCTCTGCTTCGAGAGGTTGGGCGACTTGCGGATGATGTAGTTGCGCCTGTCCTCAATTTCATTGATGAAGGCGGTGCCCTCCTGGTTGGTGACAATGGAAACCCTGTCGCCGACGGCAACAGGGTTGGTGCTGCGTATGCCCCGCAGCCTAAAATTTCCCTTGACCTTGCTTTCCACCGTCTCGCCCTCGTCGGTGAGCACGGTGTACCAACTTCCGGTATTCCTGATGACGAGTCCCTTCACCCGGCTTATACGGTCATGATTTCCTTGTTCTTGGCAGCAAGGATATCGTCGATTTTCTTGATGAACTTGTCGTGCAACTTCTGCAGGTCGAGTTCGGCATCTTTCTCGTTGTCCTCAGAGAGTCCGTCCTTGATGGCCTTCTTCAACTTGTCCTTGATGTCGCCCCTGACATTGCGCACCTCCACCTTCGCCTTCTCGGCAATCTTGTTGCACTGCTTGGTGAGGTCGCGGCGGCGCTCCTCGGTGGGCTGCGGGATGTTGAGCCTAATCACCTCGCCGTTGTTCTCGGGCGTGATGCCGACATCAGAGTCCATGATGGCCTTCTCGATGGCACGAATCTGTTTCTTGTCCCAGGGCCGGATGGCGATGGTGCGCGGGTCGGGTGTCGATACGTTGGCCACCTGGTTGAGCGGAACCATGCTTCCATAGGATTCCACTTTCACTCCGCTGACGATGGCGGTATTGGCACGGCCGGCGCGGATTTTTGCCAAGGCATCCTCGAGGAACATGGCGGCCATCTCCATGCGCTCCTCAGCCTCGCTCAATGTTGCTTTAACGTCTATCATATATTGATTGTATTAGTTTTGAGTGACAAATGTATGAATATTTTCCGTATTCTCCAACTTTCGGGGTGAAAAAATTCACTTGTGGTCAAGATTCTCCCATCGACAGCACTTCGGCCACCCTGTTGGTCAATTCGACAAACTGCGGGATGGACAGTTGCTCGGGGCGGCGTGTCATCAATTCGTGCTCGAAGAATCCATCGGGCGCACCCTTCGAAAAGATTTGCCTCAGACTGACTCTCAGCATCTTGCGCCGCTGGTTGAACACCGTCTTCACCACGCGACGGAAGAGGCGCTCGTCGCAGCCCAGGTCAACGACCTCGTTGCGGGTCATCCTGATAACGGCGCTTTTCACCTTGGGTGGCGGATTGAAGACATGCTCATCGACGGTGAAAAGGTATTCCACACGATACCAAGCCTGGATGAGCACGCTGAGAATGCCATACGCCTTGTTGCCCGGCTCCGAGGCGATGCGCTCCGCCACCTCCCGCTGAATCATGCCCGTGCAACAAGGGATGAGGTCCTTGTTGTCAATCATCTTGAAGAATATCTGCGTGGAGATGTCGTAAGGGTAGTTGCCGGTGAGGACAAACTGCCTGCCCTCGAAGAGTTGACGAAGGTCCATGCGAAGGAAATCGCCGCCAATCACCTTGCCGTCGAGTTGTGGGAAATGCTCGTGCAGATAGTCCACAGACTCCCTGTCTATCTCCACCACGCGAAGTTCACGCGGCTTGTCGATAAGATATTGGGTGAGCACGCCCATTCCCGGCCCCACCTCAAGGACAGGAATGTCGGGACAGGCATCCACGGTGTCGGCGATGGCCTTGGCCACACTGAGATCGGTGAGGAAATGCTGTCCGAGATTTTTCTTAGGTCTTACATTTTTCATATTTCAGCCACAAAATTAATCATTTTCCTCCTTTTCCCATCATCTTACCGCAAAAAAAGCAGAAAGTCACCGTCACGGCATACGCCTTTGGTGCCTTGCTCAGCCCTTGAATGCTTGGGCAAGCACGAAAAATGCATTGCTTTTTTGTCTTCACCCACAAATTTACGCTCATGGATGCGACGTTTTTTCAAAGAATCGCTAATTTTGCACACGAAACGAAGAAAAGGAACACCACATTACACTTCACGCCCACATGAACAAGAAGATACAATTGCTATTTATATTCCTTCTGACGGTTGCACTCCCTTCGCACGCCGTGCTCAAGGAGAAAGACTTGGAACAGACCCTGACCATCCTGCGCCAGGACATCACCAACTATTACAAGCAACTGCAAGACGAGGCCCTCGGGCACAAGGACTACCGTGAACAGGTGTACAAGCAATTGTTGGACATCTCGAAGCGGAGCAACCAAAACGCGCTGATGCTCTATTCCCAGAAGGAGGACTATGTGTTCGACCTCACCTATGCCTGCAACGAGGTGACGACGCTCTACCGCGACTACCACCGGAGCATTCAGCCTTTCCGCAACAGCATCATCAACATCGACACGGAAATCGCCCGCTACGACAGTTTGAAGAACAGCCTCGACAAGATGTCGGTCTATAACCTGTCGCCACAGGCGAAAACCGACCGCAACGTCTGCCTCACCCTCTCCGTCTGCATCGGCAGGATGCTGCGCGAGAACAAGGAGAGCATGAGCGACTACATCAACATCTACAAGAGCACGGAGGAGCGGCTCGAACGCCTCAACTCCTACGCCAACATGCGCTACAACCAGATACAGAACAGCATCTTCGTCAACGGCGGCGAGAACTACCTCAGCATCCTCTCTAACTTCAACAACCATTTGTCGAAGAGCAAATACACCGTGCGCGACAAATACGAGCCCTACGATGACGTGAAGTCGCAATGGGACAGTCGGATGATTGTAGGTCTATTCATCACGATGGCCATCTTCGCCCTCGCTGCCATGATGCTGAGTTACCTCGGTGCCAAGGCACTGCCGTCCAGTCTCCGCACAGAGGACTTCCTTGCCAAGCGCACGGTCATCATCATGACGGCCACGGTACTTATCTTCGCCGTCGCATTGCAACTCATCCGACTGACTTGGGACCAGAACTTCTTCATCATGGCGAGCAGCCTGCTCACCCAATACGCCTGGCTGTTGGGTGTCATCCTCGTCTCCCTCCTGCTCAGGGTCAAGGCCAGCCAACTGATCAGCGCGCTCCGCATCTATGCTCCCCTCGTCGTCATCGGGTTCATCATCATCGCCTTCCGCATCATCCTCATCCCCAACGAACTCGTCAATTTCATCCTCCCGCCTGTTTTGCTGGCATGCGCCATCTGGCAGTGGTGGGTCATCAGCCACCACAACGACAACATACCGCGCTCCGACATGTTTTATACGTTTGTCTCACTGCTCGTCTTCTGCGTGTCGGTAATCAGTTCGTGGATGGGCTATACGCTGCTCAGCGTGCAACTCCTCATCTGGTGGATCATGCAACTCACCTGCATACTCACCATCACCTGCCTCCGCTCGTGGATCAAGTCCTTCCTCCAGCGCAGGGAGAACGCCCGCAGGGAGCAACTCGCAGCCAAAGGACTGCCTTTCAAACCGGCTCCCATCACCGAGACATGGTTTGGCGACCTGCTCTACAGCGTGCTGCTGCCTTCGCTCGGCGTG
>CAMKSZ010000201.1 GCA_946415525.1 uncultured Prevotellaceae bacterium
TTATGCACGCAGAATTACAACTCGACAATCAGATTTGCTTCCGTCTCTATACGGCTTCGAGACTTGTCACCCAGGCTTATACGCCAATTCTCAACACATTAGGCATCACCTACCCGCAGTATCTTGTGCTGATGGTGCTATGGGAGAAAGACGGCCAACCCGTGAACGACATCGCCCACCGTCTCATGCTGGAAACGAATACCGTCACGCCGCTGCTCCAGCGCATGGAGAAACAAGGCATCGTCGTCAGGAAGAAAGGCGAACTTGACAAGCGACAGCAGATAGTGTCGCTGACAGAAAAGGGCAAGGCGATGGAAGAAAAGGCCTACCACTCCATCCCAGCAGGCATGGGAGAAGAGTTGAAAGCCTGCCCGCTTCGGCTCGAAGACTATGAGAACTTGGCAAGGGAATTGGACGCAATCATCGAAACGCTCAAGAAAAACCAGTAGAATTTGGACAGGCTGTTATCATACATCGTACGCATGGTGGTTTGGCTCTCCGGCTTCGCCAAACCATTGTCGCGCCTCCGCCTTTGCCGTTTCGAGACCTACGCCAAGGGACGACCGCTGAAAATCCTCCTCGTGGGTTACAACGGCGCCAGGAACACCGGTGCCGACGCCCGTGTCGTGACGCTCACCCAGCAACTACAACAGGCATTGGGAACGGAGAAGGCAGAACTCACCGTGATGACACTCGACAAGGAGAATATGGGAGGCTACTTCCCGAGGCAAGTACGCCTGTTTCCGTTCACCACCTTCTTCATCTTTTCGCTGTTGCGGGCCTGTTCGCGCCATCATGTAGCCATCCTGTGCGAAGGATCCACACTGACCCCCACCTTTGCCAAAGCCCTCTGCGTATTCTTTTGCGAGGCGGCAGGCATCATGCGCAGACAGGGAAAGCCCTGCATCGCATACGGTTCAGAGGTGGGCCGACTCGACGGATGGCTGGCTCGGTTGAGCAGCGACCTGTGCCGCGACACCTATTTTATGGTGCGCACCGAGGAATCGCTCCGCAACCTACAAGACCTTGGTCTGAAAGGACATGTGGGCACGGACACCGCCTGGACCTTCCAAGACGACGAGGGGGAGGCATGGGCAAGGAAACGGCTGATGGAAGCCGGGTGGGACGGGCGCCAACCCCTGATGGGCGTGGCACCGATCAACCCCTTCTGCTGGCCTGTACGTCCGTCGCTATGGCGATGGCTGAAGGCTTTTGTCACCCGAGACTTCTCCCGACAGTACGATAAATTCTACTTTTTCAACGACAGTGCAGAGCGGCGCCAGCAGTTTGAGCGCTACCTCCAGGCGATGGCGGCAGCCACCAACCGTTATAGTCGAGAGCACAATGCTTTTGTCGTGATATTGGGTATGGAAAAACTGGATGTCAGCGTATGCGAGAAGTTGGAACGGCAGATAGAAAGCCAACATGTCGCCTGCATGTCAAAGTCCTGCGACGTGTTTCAGATGACAGGGATGTTGCGCCAGTTGTCGGTACTGCTCACCTCACGCTACCATGCCGCCGTTCTCAGTATGGAGCGCACCGTCCCCATCGTGGCGATATCGATAGACAGTCGATTGAACGGCCTGATGAATGAGGTGGAACTGGCAGACCGTTGCCTGCACCAAGCCACCGACACCGATTTGGAGAACAAAGTCATGGCCTCGCTACGGTGGACCTACGAGCACGAACGGGAAATCAAAGACAACTTGCAGCGACACCTGACAACATACAAGAACAAAACAGCGGCGATGAGCCGATATTTCACAACATGGCTGAAAGAAAACCATCATTTTTCATAACAGGAGCCACAGGACTGCTGGGAACAGAACTGGTCGCACGGCTGTTGGAAACCACCGACAGTCCACTCCACGTACTTGTCCGTGCCCATTCCGAAGAAGAGGCAGGCAGTCGTCTGCGTGCCCTCTGGTGGGATCTCCCCTCACTCGCCGATGCCGTAGGAAAACGAGTGCTGCCGGTGGTGGGCGACATCACCCAATCCCTGTCCCATGTGCCGCACGACGTAACACACGTCATCCACTGCGCCGCAGAGACAGGCGTCCAGAAATCGCGCGAGGAACTCTGGCGCATCAATGTGGAAGGCACCCGCCAGGTGGTCGCCATGGCCCAGTCGCTACCGCTATTGCAGCGATTCACCTACATATCCACCGCCTACGTGGCAGGCACACTGAGCGGACGCATCATGGAAGAAGCATCGACAGCCACCCGTTTCTACAGCCTCTACGAACAGAGCAAGGCGGAGGCGGAAAACATTGTCAGGGTATCGTCGCTGCCCTTCGTCATCTGCCGCCCCGGGATGATAGTAGGCAACAGCAAGACGGGACGCACCAGCATCTTCAACACCGTATATTACGTACTCAGACTGATGTTGGGAGGCAAGATGCGCGTGCTGCCTGTCAGTCGCCACCAGACGGTGAACGTCGTGCCGGTGGACTATGTGGCACGACTGGCAGCCGACCTCACCCTTGACGCCGCCACTGAGGGGTGCACCTTCCACCTGACCGCTCCAAAGGACAGTCTGCCGCAGGTAGGCGAATTGGTGGAAGCCGTCAGGACCTGGGCGAAGGAAAACCTGCACTTCGACATGCCCAGACCGTTCATCATCCCGATGCCCCTGCTCCGCACCATCGGTCGGCACTACAACGCCGGACAAGACGCCAAGAGCCGTTCGCGACTGTCGAACCTGACCGCCCTGATGCCGTATTTCCTCGACGACCATGTGTTCGACCGCACCAATACAGACCGGTTTGCCGGCACTTACCCTTTGGCATGGCGCGATTTCCTGCCAGCCCTGCTCGGTTTCGCCTGTCGCCATCATTTCATGCGGCTTAACGGCCAGACGGTCTTCCAACAGGCGGTGGCGCGCCGCGAGAGCAACCACTACCCTATCACCTATTACGACATCACCGCCAACGGCACACAGCGTATCACGGGCAAGGAGATGAACGGCATGATATGCCATTACATCGACAAATTGAGTGAACTTGGCGTGAAGGCCGGCGACACCGTGGCTGTCTCAGGCATCAACTGCGCCGAGCACGCCGCCATCAGCAACGCCATCGGACTGACAGGAGCCGTCAGTGTGCCCATCTATTACACGACGCCAGCCGACGAGACGGCCCTGCTTCTCAAAAAGAGCGGTGCACGATGGTTCTTCATTGGCGACGAGCGCATGGAGAAGAACGCCGAGAAGTTGCCAGCCGACGTGAAGGTCATCTTGTTTGGCCCGTTGAGGAAACAGCAGCATGAGTATCACGCTCCCGATGTCTCACGTCTCACAACACGCACCGGACACCTGTCCTCGGAACTCGCCACCATTCGATTCACGTCAGGAACCACAGGCGAACCCAAGGGGGTGATGTTCTCTTTCAGTCAACTGAAATGGATGGGCGAGGCCCTCACCAATCTGCTGTCCTGGGACGACCGCAACCGCGAGATGCGCTATCTGTCATTCTTGCCGATGAGCCATGTCGTCGAAGGCATCTTGGCTGCCAACGCCCCCTATTGCATGCTGTGCAAGGCCAAGTTCTTCTATCTCCACGACTTCCAGATGCTCAGCAGTGCACTGCCGCAGGTGCGCCCCACGGTGTTCTTCTCCGTGCCCCGATTCTATGAGAAACTGTGGGAACAGATTGCCCAAAACCCATTAGGACGAAAATACCTCAAGATGAACGACGGTTGGCTGAAAAGACTCGCGGGCACGCTGCTGCGACATGCCGTGCTGCGCAAGGCAGGACTCGACAAGTGCTCGCAACTGCTGGTGGGGTCGGCACCCGTCAGCGAGGAACTGCTGCTGCGCTTCCGGGAATTAGGCATAGAGATTTACAATGCCTACGGTCAGACGGAAGCCCCTCTCATCACCCTCAACCATTTGGGAAACAACGTCATCCCCAGCATAGGCAAACCGCTGCCCGAGACCACGGTCACCCTGGCCGCCGACAACGAACTCATCGTGAGCGGGCCGCAGGTGGCTTTGGGCTATTATCGCACGGACTCCGACACCTTCAAGGACGGTCGTCTGCGAACCGGCGACTTAGGACATGTCGATGCCGACGGGAACGTGTTTCTCTCTGGCCGCAAAAAGGACATGCTCATCACATCCTACGGCAAGAACATCAACTGCTCCAAGATAGAACAGCGGTTGACCGACATCCCCTGCGTGGAACATGCCGTACTGGTGGGCGAACGGCGGCCCTACTGCACCGCCCTGTTGTGGACCAACGGTCCCACCGACTCGCTCGCCGCCGACATAGAAACCATGAACCAGGCCCTCTCCCACCCCGAACAGGTGAAGCGATTTGCGGTGGTCGCCACTCCGCTCAGCATCAAAAACGGCGAACTGACACCCAACCTGAAGGTGAAGCGCAATATGGTGATGGAGCACTACCGGCAAGAAATAGAAAAACTCTACTCAACGAATACGGACAATGGTTAACAGTTCACTGTTTCGCCGCATAGAACTGCAACTGCTGATGAACCTCACGGCACGAGCCATCGGACAGCGTCCAGAATGCCTTTGGACGCGTTCGAATGCCAATGCCCTGCAAGCATACGCAGAGTTCACCAGCCGCCATCTGCAAGCGGGAACAGACGAGTCACTGCTGCAACGCATGAACGGCGAGGCCTATCGCATGGGACGCATGCTCCGCCGCATGTTCTTCATCAGCAACGATGCCGCAGCCGAACGTCTCATCGTTGCCCTCTACCGTAACATAGGCATCGACCTGTCGTTCGATAGCGGCCAACAACTCTGTTTCCACCGCTGTTTTTTCAGCGCCCACTATACCCCTGCCGTCTGTCTTGCGGCCTCGGCACTCGACGACGGCATCATCCGAGGAATAACAGGCAGGACAGACGGCAGCCTGTGCTTCTCACAGCGTATCACCGAAGGCTGCAACTGCTGCAAGGCAACATTTCAACCCAAAAAGCATTAACAAATGAAAAAGAAAGCAATCATCATAGGCAGTGGTGCCGGCGGTGCAATGGCAGCACGCATGTTGGCGAGTCATTTCGAAGTAACGGTGCTGGAGGCGGGAAAAGCCTTCAAACCGCTTGCGCTGCCACTCGACAAGTTGGCGATGTTTCGCAAGACGGGCCTGTATTTCGACGAAAGGATGATTCAGTTGCTGTTGCCGGCGATGCGTATCGACAAACAGGCGGAGATGGTGATGGTCTATGGCCGAGGGGTAGGCGGCACCACCACCTTGGCCACGGGCAACGCCGTGAGGGCTGACGAAGGACTCAAGAAGATTGGCATCAACCTCGACGCTGAATTCAGTGAACTTCATAACGAACTCCCCATCACCACCGACCATCAGCGATTCTGGTCGCCCATCACCAAAAAGACATTCCAGGTGATGCAAGAGATGGGCTTGGATCCACAACCCATGCCCAAATTGCTCCGCCCTAACGACTGCCGTCTTTGCGGCCATTGCTCTATCGGTTGCCCCACACGCGCGAAATGGGACGCCCGGGAACTGTTGACGGGAATCGACGTAGTGACCGGCTGCAAGGTGACACGCATTGACATCGGCGACCGCAGGGCACAGCGTGTTCACGCTGTCAAGGGAATGCGACACCTGACATTCGAAGCCGACATCATCATCGTGGCGGCAGGTGGCTATGGCACGCCCGATATCCTGCGTGCCTCGGGCATCGACTGCCAACCGACGCTTTTCGTCGATCCCGTGCTCTGCGTGGCGGCCCCCATGGAAAAAGCCCGTCAGCACAGACAAGTGCTCATGCCCTTCGTCAGCATGCGCGACAAATATATCATCTCGCCTTATATGGACTGGCTCAGTTTCTTCTTCAGCCGTTCGTGGCGCAAACCGATGGACGGAATAGTGAGCCTGATGATCAAGTTGGCGGATGTAGAACAGGGCGATGTGCGCCACAACAGGATGCAGAAGGTGCTCACGCCTCTCGACCACCAGCGACTGCAACAAGGAGTCGCCGACTGCCGCGAAATCCTTATGCAGTTGGGGGCAAGGCAGCAAGACATCTTCCTCGGCATCCTCAATGCCGGTCATCCGGGGGGCATGCTGCCGCTGACTTCTGCCGAGGCTGAGACATTCCACTCGCCGTTGCTGCCCGACAACCTCTACGTATGCGACGCCACCATCCTACCCCAGTCATTGGGCTTGCCCCCGATGCTTACCATCATGGCAATGGCGAAGCGCATCGCGAAAATCATCAAAGGGACTATGGGCAATGTAGTGAACATATAATGTATGTATTGTGGAGTTTAAGAGTTTAAGAGTTTAGGAGTTTAAGAGTTTGGGAGTTTAGACATTACTCTTATTTGCAACAAAAAGAAACATATAATTACCATATAATTAATCATGAATTTGTGCGCACGGCTCCTGACGCTCATCGGGATTTGCAATCCCGATGTTTGAGTATAAGGATTTTAAATCCGAGAAGAGCATTATAAATGCTAATATTCAAAGCAGGTGGATTGCAAATCCACCTGAGCCAACAACATAGAACAACCATTATTATACTCCATTGTCCCTTGTTGTCTTTTGTTGTCCTATGTTGTTTGATTATTTCACGCGAATTACCATGAATTATCCATAAATTATTGTGCGCACAAATTTATGATCAATTA
>CAMKSZ010000202.1 GCA_946415525.1 uncultured Prevotellaceae bacterium
TTCAACGTTTCACAGATTTTTTTGCCTAATTCCATAACAAGTAAAATGATGATTCCTTAAACGGACTAAAATTGCTTTTTTTGATGGTTACATTCTCTTTGTGCAAATTTAAACAAATTTCCCATACCGTTGTTCAGATATATGGTTTTTTTATGGGAGATTAGGAGATTTTAAGAAGGAGCGGGTGGCGGGGATTTTGTGTTGCGTTATCAACGCAACAAACGGGACACAACGCAACAAACGGGACATGTGGGACATACTAATTGTCGCCTATTCTTTCAAACTCCTTTTAATTTGAGTGATTTGTTACATTTTTGTTAAATTTTGGGGGCGGGGGGCGGCTCTTAACAAAAAATGGGGCGATTCATTTTGTCCTCCCCTCCGCTTTGATTAACTTTGCAGCCAAATTGCCGTCGGAGTATGGCAAAAGCATTGAAGTAAGAATAATGAGATCAGACATCAACCATCTTTGTTTAGGGCAAGACTCGGCAGAAGTCGTTGGCGGACAAGGACGCAACATCATACCGCAACCCGAGCGCGAACCGCTATGGAAGGGATTTTTGCGTAAATTCAAGGACCCCCTTATTGTGGTGTTGCTCGTCGTGTTCTGCTTCTCTGTCGGTGTCGCCCTCTATGAGATTCTCGTCATCGGCAAGCCGTGGTATAACATCCTTGAACCTATCGGCGTGTTCATAGCCCTGATGCTCGCCACCGGCATCGGTTTTATCTTTGAGGTGCGGGCAGAGCGAGAATTCAGTTTACTCAACCAGAAGAAAGACGAGCGCCCCGTGAAAGTGCTTCGCTGGGCAGCCGGCGCCAATAGGGACACCGACCGTCCGCAGATGTTGCAAGTGAAGAAATGCGATGTCGTGGTCGGCGACATCGTCCGCTTGGAGAGTGGCGACGAGGTGCCCGCCGACGGTCATGTGCTCAAGGCCCAGTCGATGCATGTCGATGAGAGCGCCTTCACCGGCGAGATGTTCACCAAGAAGACCCCCGAAGCAGAGGAAGGGGAGCAGACCACCGCCTACCCTCGCAATTTCCTGTTGCGCGGCAGCATCGTGCTCGAAGGCCATTGCCTCTATCAAGTCACCTCCGTCGGCATCGACACCGAAGAGGGCAGGGGAGAGTGCAGCATGAACGAGGAGCAGCAAGTGGAGACCCCCCTCAACAAGCAACTCAACACCTTGGGGAAGTGGATTACCAATGCCAGTTACCTGGTCGCCCTGCTCATCGTCATCGGCCGACTGTTGTATTATTTCTTCTTTGACGGCAACACGCAAAACAACACCGACTTCATCTCCATTGTCGAGTTCACCCTCGACTCCCTCCTCATCGCCGTGGCACTGATTGTCGTGGCGGTGCCCGAAGGGTTGCCCATGAGCGTCACCATCAGTATGGCACTGAGTATGAGGAAGATGCTCAAGGAGAACAACCTCGTCAGAAAACTCCATGCCTGCGAGACGATGGGAGCCGCCACCGTCATCTGCACCGACAAGACCGGCACGCTCACCAAAAACAAGTTGCGCGTGCTCGACGACACCGACATCTACATCGACCTCCATTCCTTCGCGTTAGGCATCGCCGTCAACTCCACCGCCGAGTTGGCCACGCGCCCCAACGGCAAGCCCCGCACCGTGGGCAACCCCACCGAAGGGTCGCTGCTCTATTGGCTCAAGCGCCGCAAGGACATCGACTACCAACCCCTGCGCGACGCCTTCACCATCATCGACCAAGCCACCTTCAACCCAGAAACCAAGCGCATGGTGACGGTAGCGAGGGAGAACGCCACCGGCCGACAATGGAAATTTGTGAAGGGCGCCCCCGAAGTGGTCCTTTCGCTTTGCGACGGCATCGCCGGCGGACATAGCGAAGAGGAAGTCAGAAGGGGTTTGGAGAAGTTGCAGACAATCGGTCGCCGCACCCTCGGTTTCGCTTGTCAGGAACTCACCGAAGGGCGGCAGACACCCCTCCTGTTCACCGGTTTTGTGGGTATGGCCGACCCCGTGCGCGAGGATGTCCGCGAGGCAGTGGACACCTGTCGTGGCGCCGGCGTGCGCGTCATCATGGTCACCGGCGACGTGGCACTGACAGCCAATGAGATAGCCCGCGAGACAGGCATCATGGGCGCCGACGACCCCGTGCAGTCCATCACTGGCGCCGCCTTTGCCGAGATGAGCGACCAATACCTCTTGGAGAAAGTGCTCCCCACGCTGAAAGTGCTGTCTCGAGCACGTCCCGCCGACAAGGCACGGTTGGTGTCGCTGCTCCAACAGCAAGGACACGTCGTAGCCGTCACCGGCGACGGCACCAACGATGCCCTGGCCCTCAAGAAGGCGCAGGTAGGCCTCTCGATGGGCGACGGCACCGCCCGCGCCAAGGAAGCCAGCGACATCACCATCATCGACAACTCCTTCGCCAGCATCAACAAGGCCATCCTCTGGGGGCGCTCCCTCTACCTCAACATCCAGCGCTTCCTCTTGTTCCAAATGACCATCAACATCTGTGCCTGTCTCATCGTCCTTTCCGGCGCGTTCATGGGACTTGACTCGCCGTTGAACGTCACGCAGATGCTGTGGGTGAACCTCATCATGGACACCTTCGCCGCCATGGCCCTGTCGGCGCTGCCCCCCGACCCCAGGGTGATGCACGACAAGCCACGGAGTGCCAAGAGCCATATCATCAACCGCTCCATGGCACGGCAGATTGTCGTTGTCGGCCTGTTGTTCTTCCTCATGTTGTTAGGCCTGTGGCAGTTGCTGTGGCACCGCGACATCGCCCCCGGCACCGGCGTTGCAGCCATGCTGAGTTGGGACTTCATCCAGGAGTTCTTCGTCGGTTTCGCCGACATGAGCAAGAGCAAGGCCCACATGAGCACCTACGAGTTGGCGGTGTTCTTCTCTTTCTTTGTGATGATGCAGTTTTGGAACCTCTTCAATGCCAAGTATTTCCGCAGCGGGCGCAGTCTTATCGGCGACCTCGTCGATTTGGTGCGAAACCCCGGTCGTTGGCAGAACTATTTCAGTACCGGTTTCCTCTTCATCGTGACGGTCATCCTTCTCGGACAGATTTTCATCGTCAATTTCGCAGGCGGTTTCTTTGGCGTTTCCGCCATTTCCGCCCTCGACTGGTGTCTCATCATCGCGCTCACCTCGCTCATCCTCATCGTTCCCGACGTGCTGAGATGGGTGGCGAGACGGAAATAATGATTCGCAACCAACTGATTTGCAACCAATTGACATCTACCCATCTATAATTCGACATGATACTCATCGCAGACAGTGGAAGTACGAAGACCGACTGGAGTCTGGTGCAAGGAGCGACAGTGACCGCCACCGCCGCCACGCAAGGCATCAACCCCTTTTATCAGAGCGACGACGACATCGCCCGCATCGTGGGCGGCGAACTGCTCCCCCAGATAGGAGACGCCAACGCCAAGCAGGTGGAGAAAGTCTGCTTCTACGGTGCCGGTGTCCGTCCCGAGATGCGTGAGCGGGTGAAAGCGGTACTCTCCGCCGCTCTCCATGTCGATGAGGTAGAGGTGGAAGGCGACCTGCTCGGAGCCGCCAGGGCGTTGTTGGGCACTAAAGAAGGCATTGCTTGTATTCTCGGAACGGGTTCCAACTCAGGACTTTACGACGGAAAGGAGATTGTCGCCAACACGCCGCCGCTCGGTTTCATCCTCGGCGACGAAGGCAGCGGTGCCGTCATGGGCAAACTGTTTGTCGGCGCCTTGTGCAAGGGCCTGCTGCCCGATGGGTTGAAAGAAGAGTACATGGCGACGACCCGCCAGGATGTCGCCGCCATCATCGATGCCGTCTATCGGAAACCCCTGCCCAACCGCTACCTCGCCCAAACCACCCGTTTTATCCACCAGCACCTCGGCATCCCCGAAGTCGAACACCTGGTCGTAGATAATTTCAGGGCGTTCTTCCGCCGCAACCTGGTGCAATATCGCCGTCCCGACCTCCCCGTGTGCGCCATCGGCAGCATCGCCTGGCATTTCCGCAGTCAGTTCGCCCAAGCCGCCCGCGCCGAAGGTTTCGTTGTCGGAACGGTGGTGCAAAGTCCGATGGAAGGTTTGGTGCGTTTTCACGGCAGGGAGGCCACATAGCATCGACGAAAGGCAAATCGCCCCAAAAAAACTTCAAAAAAGTGTTAATGATTGGCTTTTTTTTGTTACCTTTGCACCCAAAGTTGTAACTCTCGGTGAGCACACAATCATTATAAAACACATATATATGTATTTCACTTTGTTAATTACCGTCATTTTGACGGCAGTTGTCTTGGTGGTGGGCGCATACGTCATCGCCAAGTTGATTGGGCCTCGGTCGTACAACAAGGTTAAAGGAGAGCCATTCGAGTGTGGTATTCCGACACACGGTTCCTCGTGGATTCCCGTGTCCATCGGCTATTACCTCTTTGCCATCCTCTTCCTCATGTTCGACATCGAGACGGTCTTTCTTTACCCCTGGGCGGTAGTGGTGCAGAAATACGGTGCCATGGCTGTGGTCAGCATCGGATTCTTCCTGCTCGTGCTCGTATTTGGCCTGGCATACGCTTGGCGGAAAGGAGCGTTGGAATGGAAGTAAGGAAGCCACACATCAAAAGCATCCCCTACGAGGAGTTCAAGGACAATGAGAGTCTGGAGAAACTCGTCGAGGAGTTGCACGAGGGCGGCGTCAACGTAGTGACGGGCAACCTCGACCAACTGATCAACTGGGGGCGCTCCAATTCCCTTTGGTCGCTCACTTTCGGCACCTCCTGCTGCGGCATCGAGTTCATGGCAGTGGGCTGTGCCCGTTACGACTTCTCGCGCTTCGGCTTCGAGGTGACCCGCAACTCCCCCCGTCAGGCCGACCTTATCATGACCGCCGGCACCATCACCCACAAGATGGCCCCGGCTTTCAAGCGTCTCTACGACGAGATGGCCGAGCCCAAGTACGTGGTCGCCGTCGGCGGCTGCACCATTTCGGGCGGTCCGTTCAAGTCGAGTTACCATGTGGTGAAGGGCATTGAGGAAATCGTGCCCGTCGATGTTTACATCCCTGGCTGCCCGCCGCGCCCCGAGGCCATCCTCTACGGCATGATGCAGTTGCAGCGCAAGGTGAAGATCGAGAAATTCCTTGGTGGCGCCAACCACAAGCAGAGCGCCGAAGAGCGTGAACTCGGCCTTTCCAACGAGGCCATCGCCTATGGTTGGAAGAGTCCCATCGTGGTGACCGACGTGCCCGAGGAATTCACCGAGCAACTCAAAAAAGAGAAGGAGGGCGCGCAATGAAATTAGACAGCAAACTCATCGGATTCGACAACTTCGCCAATGAAATGCGCCAACTGAAGGAGAAACAGCATTTCGACTACCTCGTCACCATTGTCGGCGAGGACTTCGGCGAGGAAGGGTTGGGATGTATCTACATCTTGGAGAACACCCAGACCCACGACCGCACCAGCGTGAAGACCATCGCCCGCCAGACCGGCGACGACTATGTCATCCCCTCCGTCATCGACCTGTGGAAGGCCGCCGACCTGCTGGAACGAGAGGTTTACGACTTCTACGGCATCAAGTTCCTTGGTCACCCCATCATGGAGCGCCTCTTCCTCCGCAACGACTTCAAGGGCCATCCCTTCAGGAAGGACTGGAAGTTTGACGACTCCTACAGTCTGGAGGACGACATCGAGAGCGACTACGCCAGCCAATACTCCCTCGACGACGAGGGCAGGCTCGTGAAGACGCAGCACCGTCTCTTCGACGAGAACGACTACGTCATCAACATCGGTCCGCAGCACCCCTCCACCCACGGCGTGCTCCGACTGCAGACCGTGCTCGACGGCGAGACCGTGAAGCGCATCTACCCCCACCTCGGCTATATCCACCGCGGTATCGAGAAGATGTGGGAGGGCTACACCTATCCCCAGACCCTTGCCCTCACCGACCGTCTCAACTACCTCTCCGCCATGATGCACCGCCACGCACTGGTGGGCGTCATCGAGGAAGGCATGGGCATCGAACTCACCGACCGCATCAAGTATGTCCGCACCATCATGGACGAGTTGCAGCGACTCGACTCGCACCTGCTCTACTGCGGTTGCTGCGCACAGGACCTCGGCGCCCTCACGGCGTTCCTCTACTGCATGCGCGACCGTGAGCACGTGCTCAACGTGATGGAGGAGACCACCGGCGGGCGACTCATCCAGAACTATTATAGAATAGGTGGACTGCAAGACGACATCGACCCCGACTTCGTGAAGAACACAAAGACGCTCTGCACCTACCTGCGGCCGATGATACAGGAATACATGGACGTGTTCGGCGACAATGTCATCACCCACAACCGCTTCGAGAAGGTGGGCGTGATGGGGCGCGAAGACTGCATCAACTACGCCGTCACCGGTCCGGCAGGCCGTGCCGCCGGATGGGCCAACGACGTGCGCAAGAACCACCCCTACGACCTCTACGACAAGGTGGACTGGAAGCAAATCACCCTCTCGGGCTGCGACTCCATGGACCGCTACTTGGTGCACATCCAGGAGATGTACCAGAGCCTCGACATCATCGAGCAACTCATCGACA
>CAMKSZ010000203.1 GCA_946415525.1 uncultured Prevotellaceae bacterium
TGCGCATCCTGAACCACTGGGACAACCCCAACGGCACCGTGGAGCGCGGCTTTGCCGGCAAGAGCATCTTCTTGTCGCCCGACCCGGCAAGGATGAAGATGTACGCCCGCGCCAACGCATCCATCGGCATCAACGGTACGGTGCTCAACAACGTGAACGCCAAGCCCGAAGCCCTATCGACCGCAAGTCTGCAGAAAGCCAAGGAGATAGCCGACCAACTGCGCCCCTATGGCATTCGCGTCTATCTCTCCATCAACTTCGCCTCGCCCATCAAGGTAGGCGGCCTGAAGACAGCCGACCCCCTCAATGCCGAGGTCATCGGTTGGTGGAAGAACAAGGTGAACGAGATTTACAAACTCATCCCCGACTTCGGCGGATTCCTTGTGAAAGCCAACTCCGAAGGCGAGCCAGGTCCGCAGGACTTCGGCCGCACCCATGCCGACGGCGCCAACATGCTCGCCAAAGCGCTGCGCCCGCATCGCGGCATCGTGATGTGGCGTGCCTTTGTCTATAACCCGAAGAGCAACGACCGCGCCAACCAAGCCTGCGAGGAGTTCGTTCCCTTCGACGGACAGTTTGCCGACAACGTCATCATCCAAATCAAGAACGGTCCCGTGGATTTCCAGCCCCGCGAGCCCTACAGTCCGCTGTTCACCTCGCTGAAGAAGACCCAGATGATGGTGGAATTCCAGATTACCCAAGAGTATCTTGGCGCCGCCAACCACTTGGTCTATCTCGCCCCCATGTGGAGCGAGTTCTTCTCGTTTGTCAAGCCAGGGAGCCTGAAAGCGATGGCAGGCGTCGCCAACATCGGCGACGACACCAACTGGTGCGGCCACCATTTTGCGCAAGCCAACTGGTATGCCTTCGGACGTCTCGCCTGGAACCCCACGTTGTCGTCGGCACAGATAGCCGAGGAATGGTTGAACGCCACTTTCTGCGGGCGAGGAAACCAGCCCCCCCTCACCCAAAATCTCAGGAACAAAATCATTGGCATGATGCTCAACAGCCGTGAGGCGTGCGTCAACTACATGATGCCCATGGGCATCCACCATATCTTCGCCGGAGGGCACCACTACGGTCCCGAGCCCTGGTACTGTCCTCCCGGAGTAAGAGCCGACTGGACGCCCCCCTACTATCACCGTGCCGACAGCATCGGCTTAGGTTTCAACCGCACGCTGACGGGGTCGGGCAACGTGAAGCAATATCCCGACTCGCTCTGCCGCCTTTACAACGACATCAACACCTGTCCGGTGAACCTGTTGGCATGGTTCCACCACGTGCCATGGGACTTCCGCTTGAAGAACGGGCGCACCTTCTGGGACGAACTCTGCCATAGGTACGACGAAGGCGTGCACGAGGCCCGCCAGTTCTTGGCCATCTGGGATGCCGCCCAGCCCTACATCGACCCCCAGCGCTTCGAAGAGGTCCAGCACAAGTTGCGCATCCAGGCCCGCGACGCCGAATGGTGGAGAGACGCCTGCCTGCTCTATTTCCAGACCTTCTCGCGCCGTCCCATCCCGCAGGATGTGGAGCATCCCGTCCACAACCTCGACGAGATGAAGGCATTCAGGATTCCCATCACGATGTATGAGAACCCCAAATGCGGATATACCAAGTGATGGGGATATCTCGATATATCGGGATGAAAATGTCTCGATATATCGATATATCGATATGACGATATAGCGACACGCCGGGAAAACAACATGAAAGGGAAAGTAATCATTGCCATTGACTCCTTTAAGGGGTGCTTGCCCTCGCGGGAGAGCAATCGGGCGGCGGCGGAGGGAGTCCTCGCCGCCCTGCCCGGCGCTGAGGTGATACAGATTCCCGTCAGCGATGGCGGCGAAGGATGGTTAGAGGCATTTCGCGCGGCGGTCGGCGGCGAGACCATCGAACTGACGGTGCACGACCCGATGATGCGCCTCATCACCGCCCGCTATCTCATCCATGGCGACACGGCAGTGATAGAGATAGCCCAGGCGAGCGGGCTCACGCTACTCACGGAAGAAGAGCGCAACCCGATGCGTGCCACCAGTTACGGGACAGGCCAGATGGTAGCAGACGCCGTGCGACGAGGTTGCCACCACATCATCGTGGGACTCGGCGGCAGCGCCACCAGCGACTGCGGCATCGGCATGATCCGAGCCATCATCGACCAATTCGCCAAGAACGGCACATGGGACGACATTCGAGAACTTGCCGACGTCCGTTTCACCATTGCCACCGACGTGACCAATCCGCTCTGCGGCGACAACGGCGCCGCCCACGTCTTCGGTCCCCAAAAGGGCGCCACGCCCGAGATGGTCGTCAGCCTCGACGACCGCGCCAGACGGTTTGCGGAAAAGTCCGCCCTTCACTTTGGCTACGACCGACAGGACATGCCCGGCGCAGGAGCCGCAGGAGGCCTCGGCTACGCCTTCCTACAGTATATGAATGCCGAGAGCCGCCCCGGAATAGACCTGTTGCTCGACGCCGTTCGATTCGACGACTTGTTGCAGGAAGCGTCGTTCGTCGTCACAGGCGAGGGTTCTGCCGACCGCCAGACGCTGATGGGCAAACTGCCTTCCGGCATTCTCCGCCGCGCCGAAGTCCACGGCGTGCCCATCTGTCTGATAGCAGGACGTATCAGCGACCAACAAGCATTGCTCGATGCCAGTTTCGCACAGGTAGCGTGCATCAATCCCGCCGGTCTTCCGCTGTCAGAAGCGATGAAAGCAGAAGTGGCCCGAAAAAACATTTCCGCGACAATGCAACGACTGGCAGGTTTGTTGGCAGCGCAATAAACAACGATGTTTTCACACCTTTTGTAATTTCAAGAAAAATGGACACCAAGGAATTTATCCAATGCTACAGGGAGGCCTTTGGAAACAAGGCACCATTGCCCCTGCTATTTGGCTATAGCGACACCCCCATCGGCGACACCAAGAAGATTGGCGGTTGCTTCTTCAAAGGACTTCAATCCGCGAGGGAGGGTGTAGCCGTCAGCCTGAGTGCGGATGTCATCGGATGCGGTGGCGGCAAGTTATATACAGGATTCTCCGACATGCCCGAGTACGTCCCAGGGTTTGTGTCGTTGAAGGAGAAATACAAGAAAACGCCGGAAATGGTGGCGGAATACATCCAGAACCTTGGGTTGGAACGCGCCGAGAAGCCCTACCTGAACTTCATCAGGATAGACCAGGCAGAATCGTTTGAGGGAACGGAAGGATTGTTGTTTTATGCCACCCCCGACATGCTTTCAGGACTTTGCGGATGGGCGTTTTTCGACAACGACGCCCCCGACGCAGTGGTGTCGCAGTTTGGTTCCGGTTGCAGCACCGTCGTGTCGATGACCGTCGCGGAGAACAGGAGGAACGGCTACAGGTGCTTCATCGGTTTGTTTGACCCGTCCGTGCGTCCGTGGGTGGGAGAAAACGAATTGAGTTTCACCATACCCTATAGCCGCTTTCCTGCGATGTGCAGCACGATGAAGGAGTGCTTCCTGTTCGACTCCCATGCGTGGAAGAAGGTCAAAGAGAGGATGGAGAGGGAGGATATAAACATATAATTCAACTTTGAATATTTAATTGATATTCATGTATTTTCTTCTTTCTGTGTGGACAGAAAGAAGAAACAAGAAAGAACCGCGAACACGCTCCGCCGTCGAACAAATGGGCTTTCCGGTGTCTGGCTGCGGAACTCGCGGCTTCGCCGCTCAGACAGTCCTCGCCCGAGACGACACCGAAAAGCCTCATTTGTTACCGACGGCTCCCGCTATCGTTCGCCCCGCTAACACCCCGCCACTTGTCGGGGCAGACAGGCGAAGCGGTTTTTAATAATGATCTCTTCTTTTCGGATAGGTTTGAACTTGAGAAACTTGAAACATATAATAGCATGAATTGGTCATGAATTAGCGCACCCATGATTTATGGACCACACTTTTGTGGACCAGTTTTTTGCCCTGCGCCCCGGTGACCTTTTCGATGACGAAGCCGTTGGCGGGTGGATTGGGAAGGAGACGGCCGTCGGGAGTGAAGAATTCATGCTTTGTGGCGGTTTCCGAAACGGGGAGAGACTCTATTCCACTCGCATCGGACTCGACAAACTGCCACGCGTCGAATTTCAAATTGTCTGCGGCAGTACACACGAAATAGACATTCTTCACGCCTTTGAAAACCGAGGGGTCAACCTCCACGGTGGTTTCCGCCATGGATGACGACGAGAGATCCACGACAGCCACGGAGGAGGAAGAATTGCGACCCAGCCGCACCTCCACCCTACCCGTGCCTTTGGCCATCAGGGAGAGTTTTCCGGCTCCCTCTGAGCCGAAGTCCACGTTGCGCACCAACGTCCAGGAACCAGGTTTCATGTTCACCTGCAAGTTCTCCGAAGCGTCATTGCCCAAGGTGCTGATGGTGGTGGCACTCTTGATGTTGGTGAAGTCCTCGTAGGTGATGCCGCCCGCGTTGGCCATCGTCTCAGCCTGCTGCAGCGCATAGGGGTTCAGGGAGCGGATGGGAGAGACACCCGTTTTGGTCAGCGTCATCTTTTTGATGCTCTGTTTCGACTCATCGACGGTGGCTTTGTCCACGCCAATGGAGCGGAAGCCCGAGGCACCCGTGTTCATATTCTGTTCCAACAGCGTGGAGTGGTAGAACAAGTAGTAGTTGTCCTCAAACTTCTGCAGATGCGTGTGGTTGTTGCCCCACCCCATGCCGAAGTTGCCCTCGTTGGGCACATATTCGCCGCGGTACTCCCACGAGTCAGGGTCGAGGGGCGTGTCGGTCACCATATAGCACATGCTACACGACGAAGGCGAGGGTTGGTTGCCCCGACCTGCAAAACTGTTCCATTCGCCCCTTTCGCTCCATGAGGTGTTGTAGGTATAGACAAAGCGGCCATCCATGATGTTCAGTTCGCTCGCCTCGAAGAGATAGGGCGCAGGCAGTTTGACGGCACTGCCGTCGAGTTCGGTCATCGTCAGTTTCAACTTGGCGATGCGCGAATTGCCCGGCCACAGGTTAGAGCCTGTTGGCTGCGGGTCGCCACCGCCGAAGGCGAGCCATCCCGTGCCGTTGTCGTCAACGACCACGCCCGGGTCGAAAATCCAGTTGCAAGGCGACACCCCCGGCGTGGCGCTGTCGATCATCGGTTTTTGGAGGGGCGACCTCCACGGGCCTATGGGCGACGACGCCTTCAGCACGCCTATGCTCCCCCCGCTGTTGGCAAAGTAGAGGAAGAACTCCTTCTGCCCGTTGAATATCACCCTGCTGGTGACGGAGGGCGCCCACGAAGCGGAGAAGCGCCATCCCCATGAGGAACAGAGTTTGCCCACGTCGATGGTGCCATGGAAGGTCCAGTTCACCATATCGTCGGTAGAGAAGACGACCAGCGACTTGATGCTGCCGTAATTGTTGGAGCCACTCTTCCCATTCGCAAGAAACTGCTGATGGTCGTTGGTTCCATAGACATACAATCGTCCGTCGCACTCTAAGGCCGTGGGGTCGGCGCAGAACACACAAGAACTGATGGGATTTGCGTTCGTCGTTCCCTTGTAGTCGCGGGCAGGCGTTTGGGCTTCAATGTGCAGGCACATCGCGCAGATGGCAGTTGCCAAAAATAGTTTCTTTTGCATCGTTGTAATTGTTTTCTTTTTCATGTTCCGTTCGCAGTCATTCTATCGGCATCAGCGTGGTCGGGGCAATAGAACGGCGGATGGAGAGTCACGATGCAAAATTACAACTTTTTTCCGTATGGGCAGTGATGGAGGAAAGAAAAATGAGTTTGGGAGCCATTTGGACTGACGTCCATGCTCCCAAACTCGTATAATCGTAAACTCCCAAAGATATGTTCAAATGAGCGTCATGCCGCGAATCCTTTGTTGCTGAACTCCAGCATGGAGGCATCGGAGAGGAAAGTGTGATAACCATAACTGGTTTTGTCGATTCTGAGGACCCGCATGTTGCCGAGGTGCTTCTTTATGAATGAGTTGATGCTCTCGGGGACAATCGAGGTGGGGACACTGTCCAACTTGCAATCCACCGTTGCCCAGTTGCCGTTGCTGTTGACGCAGACTTCCGTTCCTTCGCTGAAACTGATTTCATACACCGTCTCATTGGCGTTTGGCTTCATCTCGATGGATGCGATGTTCTTGTTGGGGAAGTTGCGCATCACGAAATTCTTGACGGAATCGGGCAGTTGTTCTGCGAAGATCACCTTACCATTTGCTTTGTTCGAAAATGCCTTTGACATCATACCGAAAAGCGTTGCCATCATGTTCTTAATCTGTTTCATAGTTGTATGTTTTTTATTGTTGTTTTTATTCTGTTTTTTGTTTTCTCTGATGCAAAGATAGGGCGGAAATCATGGCAGGAAAAGTTTTTTTGCCTTTTTCGTCTTCGCGGGTTAAGACAAGCGGGCATATTTGTGACAAAACGAAGAAATGAGGGATTTTTCTGTCAGAAATTGAGGCGATAAATTTTCGATATATCGAGATATCGATATAACGATATATCGATATAACGATATATCGAGACGACTAGGAAACTAGAGGGCGAGGCGG
>CAMKSZ010000204.1 GCA_946415525.1 uncultured Prevotellaceae bacterium
AATCATTGCACTTTACTTCGTTTTTTGTATTTTTGCGGCGAAAAGCACCTTTGAGGCATTGAAATACGTGCCCGACAATACAAAAAACTATAATATGTGACATCAAAAATGTAACAACTATGACAAAAAGAGCATTTTTCCTGACCCTGATGGCGGCACTGCTATCCACAGTGGCAATGGCACAAGATGAAAAAAAGTCCATCGTCCTGCCGGGCAAGGGGCACATCAACGTGGAAAACCTGCGCAAGGTGGACACCAACATGGACATTTCACAACTTTCCCTCGTCGAGTTGAGGGCAATCCGCAACTCTTTCGCTGCACGACAGGGATACCTCTTCAAGAGCAGCGACCTCCGCTTGCTCTTCAACACCACTTCTTGGTATGACTCCCTCGCTTGGGACCGCGCCGATAACGAGGCGCAGCGCCCGCCGGTGAAATACACCGACGAGGAGACTGCTTTCATCAATAAGGTGAAGGCGCGGGAGGATCAGTTGCGAAAGCAGAACTTCACTGCGGCGGGTAAGGTCAACCTCGACAACCTCATCAACCCCTTCCAACTTGATGTCTTCCCCGACGAGATGAAAAAACATCTCGCCCAAAATGGGTTTGGCATCGTCGAGACCGACAACGAGCAGATCTTCCAGGTCTATGAGAACAACGACTACTGCATGTTCCCCAATTTCGTCACCACAGACCTTTACCTGCAACTCTTCCATCTCTATTTCGACACCACCCTGCGGAAAGTGGAGGAGGGGAAACTCAGCGACGTGATGAAGAAAATGTGCGTGGACCTCAATAAGTACATGAACGGCAAGGCGGCTTCGGGCAGTGCGGCACTGCGCAAATGCGCCGGATGGAATGCCGCCTATTTCTCCATCGCCCACCAACTCATTGGCGGCAAACCGCTGAGTGCTCCGGCGGTATATGCCAAGGACATCGCCAAAGAGGTGGCGGCAAGCAAGAAGGCTGCCAATGATTTCTCCGACTTCCTCGACTACAAAAAAGTGACTTTCGCCTACAGCCTCTTCCGGCCTCGTGGACATTACACCCGCTCGGAGAAGTGCCAGAACTATTTCCGCGCGATGATGTGGCTGCAGACGGCTCCCTTCGGCACCGACAAGGACTTCCAGTTGCGCTGCGCCGTGGTCATCGCCGATGCCATCCGCTCCAACCCTGCCCTCAGAAAGGCTTACAACAGCGTTGCCGACCCCATCACCTATCTCATGGGGGCGCCGGACAACATCACCATCTTGCAGGTGGGCGACGTGATGACGCAGATGAAACTCTCTGCCGAACAACTGATGAAGAATGGCGCCCAGTTTGAGAAGTTCCGCAAGCGCATCGACGAAATCGCCGAAAAGCAGACGCGCATACGGCCGAAGTTCGAGCGCACCTCGCACAACAAAATCAATTTCATGCCGCAGCGCTACCAACCGGATGCCGAGGTGCTGCAGGAGATGGCGGACTACGACAATCATCCCACCAAGCGCGACGTGCCGTCGGGCCTCGACGTGATGGCGGCCATGGGCAGTACTGCTGCAGAGCGCATCCTCATTGATGAACTGCGCCAGGCACAGCAGTGGGAGGGGTTCACGCCCAACCTCAATAAGATGAAGAAGCAGATGGGGGGCACCGACTGGAGTTGCTGCGTGGCCAACCAATGGTTGTCAACACTCAATGCGCTCAACCTTTTCGATGACGCGCGCCGGCCTTATTTCATGAAATCCCCGCAGTGGGACAAGAAAAACCTCAACGCGACATTGGCTTCGTGGGCTGAACTGAAGCACGACGCCATCCTCTATGCCAAGCAACCGATGGCGGCGGAGTGTGGCGACGGCAGTCTGCCTGCGCCTGTCGTGACGGGGTATGTGGAGCCTAACATCGCCTTCTGGACAAAGGCCATCGCCTTGTTGGAGCGCACCCGCTCGGTGCTGAAGAAGTATGGCTTGCTTTCCGAGGAGGTGAGCAACATCACCGATGAAATGAAGGATGAGGCGCAGTTCTTCCTCAATGCGAGCAACAAGGAATTGACGGGAAAGCGGCTCACCGACGAGGAGTACGACCATATCCGCTATATCGGCGCCACCTTCGAGAACATCTCCTTGGGACTGATCAAGGAACCTAACCAGTATCTCCAGGGATGGTACGACGTGCAGGGCACCGACAAGTCGATTGCCGTGGTGGCGGATGTCTATACGGCGAACGGCGACAACAATCCTGAAAAGTCCGTCCTCTATGAGGGGGTGGGGCCTGCCGACGAAATCTACGTGGTGGTGGAGGTGGACGGCTACCTCTATCTCATGAGGGGTGGCGTGTTCTCTTACCGTGAGTTCAAGCGGCCGATGGACGAACCTCGGATGACCGATGAGGAATGGCAGGAGAAACTCAAGCAATATCCCAATACGGGCAAGCCTTCGTGGATGAAGGAAATCATCATTTCCGTTCCGGCGAATAAGAAACCTGCCGCCAATGAGACGGTATATTATGGCACGGGATGCTAAACCCAATAACGCCCCCTCGCTCTGCACGAGGGGGCGTTTCGGTGGTTGGCTGGTGCTGCTGCTCTCGCTGCTGTCCGTCGGACAGGGTGGGGTGGCGGCGCAGGGCGTGCCTGTGGGCGACACGCTGCGCATCACTTTCGTGGGCGACTTGTTGCTCGACAGGGGGGTGCGGGAGCGCATCGACTCGTTGGGCGTCGATACGTTGTTCTCGGCGTCGGTCGATTCGCTCTTTGGTGAGAGCCAACTGGTCGTGGCCAACTTGGAGTGCCCGGCGACGCATGTCCAGGCGCCCATGATGAAAATGTATGTCTTCCGTGCCGACCCCGAGCACTTGCCGGTGCTGAGGAGGCATGGCATCACCCATCTCGTCCTTGCCAACAACCACAGCATCGACCACGGGCGGCGTGGCTTGATGGACACCTACCGCAACATTGTGGAGGCGGGCATGGTGCCGGTGGGGGCGGGGGAGAATATGCTCGAGGCGGCAGAACCTGTCTGTTTGGCGACGCGGCCTCGTGAGGTGTGGCTGCTCTCGTCGCTGCGGCTGGCGCTGGAGCATTACGCCTACCTGCCTGAGCGGCCTTGCGTGAGTCAGGAACCGATGGACTCACTTGTGGCGCGGGTCGCGGCATTGCGGCGGCGGTCGCCGGATGCCTACATCATCGTCAGCCTGCACTGGGGGGGCGAGAACACGATGAGCCCCATCTTGCAACAGGTGGTGGATGCCCACCGGTTGGTGGAGGCGGGGACCGACCTCATCGTGGGGCACCACTCTCATACGTTGCAACGGGTGGAGAATTACAAAGGTGCCACGATTTTCTATAGCATCGGCAATTTCATCTTCGATGCTCATCGGCCCATCCACCAAAAAGCCTGCGCCGCCGTGGTGGACATCACCGCTGGTGGCGCAGAAGTGCGTTCCGTCCCTTTGGCCATCGGCGATTGCACGCCGGTGGTGGAGAACCGTTAGTATTCATAGAGTTTTACGTGCAGTATCTTGTAGTCGCCCACTGAGATGCGGGCGTGGCGGCCTTGGTGGTCTTGGTCGCCATTGTGGCGGCGTAGGTAGTGGAGCCGGCCTTGTTCGTCGATGCTCACCTCATCGACATGGACGATGCCTGTCCGCTTGCCCTTGAAACGGGTGGCGGCGCGTGTCGTCCCGCCTTCCCCGGCGTCGGCAAAGCCGTCTTCGCCTAATGTCCTAACCTCGGCTTGCTGCTTCTCCGTGGCGGTCTGGAAAGCGACGACCACGCCGTTGCCGGCTATCACATACTCGTTGGGGGCGATGCGGAGGATGACGGCTCCTCCTTCGGGCCAGCGCGAACCGTCGGTGGCGCGGGGGTCCCAGGGCAGGGTGAAGAAATGGCGGCAGGTGAGCATGAGGTCGCCATCGGCGATGATGCGCTCGCGGTCTTCTTGGTCGAAGAGCACGCCCCACTGGACTTGTTGTCCTGCCACGCGGTCGAGCAGGGGCGAGAGTTGGCGCAACAGACCGTAGGCGAGGCGGATGTGGCGGGTGTCGCTCTCGGGGGCTTCGTCGATGGCAAACGGACTGAACCCTACGGCATCGTGCTCCCCGACGGTATAGAGGGCGCGCACCCCGCTATTGTCGCAGCAGCGCGACTCGGGGATGAAGAGGGGGTTGTCGGGCAGGGCGTATTGTGCCGCCCAATCCTTGAAACCTGTGTCGTAGATGTCGGGGGCGAGCAGGTCGATGAGGGGGGCGCCGCAGTGCCACACGTCTTTGAGATGGGCCAACGGTCCGGCGGAGGGGTATTCGCCGGGTTGGCGGCCGCGGCTGTTCATCGCGGCGTTGACGTAGAGGGGGATGTCGTGGATCTTGCGTGCGCTCTCGGCGAGGCGGTTGACGTAGCGGGCGTAGTGATAGGCCATGAAAATCTCGTCGGTATAGGCGTCGTCGCCGAACACTTCCGTCCAGGTGCCGCCCTTGCCCGAGAATTTTTGGCGCATCCGTTCGTGCAACGTGGCCTTGTGGCTTTTCAAGTAGCCGATGAGGTCGGAGGGCACCTTGTCGGCAAACAGCCTGTTGGCGGCGGGGGAGTGGTCGCGGGGGGCTTCGAGCATCCCTATCTCGTTCTCCACCTGCACCATCACCACGGTGTGCCGGTCGCGGTCGATGTCGGCGAGGTGCTGCATCAGGTGACTGAAGGCGCGGTTGTCGGCTTGGAACACGTTCTCGGAGAACACGCTGACTATCTCAAGGGGCTTGCCGGCGGCTGTCATCGAACGGGGGTATTTTTTCGTGTCGGTCTTCAACCACTCGGGTGCGTAGCAACTCATGGAGTTCTTCCATGCGCCAAACCACAGAAAGATGACTTTCAAGTTCGACTCACGGGCTTTTTCCACCACGCGGTCGATGAGGGTGAAGTCGTATCGCCCCTCGGCGGGTTCCATGAGGTCCCACTGTGCGGGGACGAGCACGGTGTTGAGGCCGATGGCGGCCATGCGGGGCATCACCTCGTCGATGTCGGCGGTGCAGGTGGCGGCTGAGTTGCTCAGTTCGCCGCCGAGGATGAGCATGTTCTTCCCATCGACCTGCAGGCGGACGGACTGCCCGTGGCGCACCAAGCGGGGCTGCTGGGCGAAGAGGGTGGCGGACAGCAGCAGGAGCAACAGACTGCCGAGTGCCTTCTTTGTCATGTCGTTGGTTGATTTGTTGTATTTTTCCACTGTTTTTCGAATTAGTTGAAGTAGTTGTCTCGCCTCTCGCGGCGCTGTGCATAAAAGTGTCGAGAAAGAGGTCATTTTGTGCAAAATTACACGTTTTTTTGATGATGCCAAAATATTGCGACCGAAAATCCCGAAATGAAACATTCTCTAAAATAATACATACAAATCTTGTTGTAGTTATGATGGAAAAAAATTATCTTTGCACTTGGTTTTTACTTGAAATCATGTAATGAAAAATCTGAAATCATGAAAATGAAAACACTCTTAGTTTCCCTGATGCTTTGCTGTGCTGCAGCCGTTGGCGCACAGGATAGTCAGTGGGTCGGCACATGGGCTGCCGCCGCAGAATTTACAGGAAAGGGCGACATGCCGTCGGCTCCGCTTACCAACCGCTCGCTGCGCGAGATTGTCCACGTGTCGTTGGGGGGCGAGTGCCTGCGACTGCGCCTCTCCAACGAGTTCAGCGCACAACCCCTGGAAATCAAGTCGGTGTTCATCGCCGACGCGCTCGACTCCTGCGACATCGCCGTGAAGACCGCTCGCTACCTCTCCTTTGGGGGGAAGCGCAGTGTCACCATCGCCCCGGGAACTTGTGCCGTGAGCGATGTCTGCAAATACAACCTGAAACCGCTGCAGCGGCTGACGGTCACCATCAACTACGGGGCGACACCCGTGAATGCCACGTCGCACAGGGGCTCGCGCACCACGTCGTACATCATCGCTGGCGAGGCGAAGCCCAAGACTTCCTTCGCCGTCTCCGAGCGCGTTGACCACTGGTATGGCATCGCTGCCATCGACGTGCCGGCGGCAGGACAGGAGTGCATCGCCGTCATCGGCAACTCCATCACCGACGGGCGTGGCTCTACCACCAACCTGCAGAACCGTTGGCCGGACGTCATGTCCGAGGTGCTCAATGCACAAGGCGGGAAATATGGCGTGCTCAACCTCGGCATCGGCGGCAACTGCGTGCTGAGGGGCGGACTGAGCGAACCGGCGGTGAAGCGTTTCGACCGCGACATCCTCGGACAGTCGGGGGTCACCGCCGTCGTCATCTTCGAGGGTATCAACGACATCGGCGGCAGCGACGGGCGCAGCGAACAGGTGGCGCGCGACATGATAGAGGCTTTCAAGGGCTTCATCGCCAAGGTGCACGAAAAGGGGAAGAAGGTCTATCTGGCGACCATCACGCCCTTCGGCAAGTGCTTCTACGACAAGGGCAACCGATTCAAGGAGGCCGCCCGCCTGACCATCAACGACTGGATTCGCAACAACAAGGAGGCCGACGGATACATCGACTTCGACGAGGCGATGCGCGACCCTGCCCATCCCAACCAGTTGCAAGAGCC
>CAMKSZ010000205.1 GCA_946415525.1 uncultured Prevotellaceae bacterium
TTGCATAGAGGAAGAACATCGTCACAATGGCGATGATGCTTCCATTTTGTTTTTGATTGCTCATTTTGATTTATGATATGTTAGATTGTTTTAGGTTTTCCTTGACCGTCCATTCACCATCCTTCCGCCAAGTGGCGGATGAAGGGATGGTGAGTGGACGATGGCAGGACGGACTATTTCCTCACGCCAAACTGATAGATGGTCTTTTGTTTGTAGCGGCGGCCGGGTTTCAGCACCACTGACGGGAAATAGGGATGGTTGGGGGTGTCGGGGAAGTGCTGTGCCTCGAAGCAGATACCACTGCGGCGGGGGAAGGTGGCGCCGTTCTGGCCCTTCTCGCCAGCACCGAAGTTGTCGGTGTACAATTGCACACCAGGCTCGGTGGTGTAAACATCCATCGTGCGACCGCTCTTCGGCTCGTAGATACGGGCAGCGAAACTCAGTTCGCCTTCCTCACTCTTGTTGAGGACATAGCAGTGGTCGTAGCCGGAACCATTGCGGATTTGCTCGTTGTCGGCTTCGATGTCTTGGCCGATAGTCTTTGGCGTGCGGAAGTCGAAGGGGGTGTCCTTCACGAAACGAATCTCTCCGGTGGGGATGGAGGTCTCGTCGATGGGCAGGTAGTAGTCAGCGTTGATCTCGCACTCCAAATCCTCGATGGTGGGGGTGGGGTCGGCGATGCCGGCCAGGCTGAAGAAACCGTGGTTGGTGAGGTTGATGATGGTCATCTTGTTGGTGGTGGCCAAGTATTCGATGATCAACTCGTTGTCGTTGGTGAAAGTATAGACGACGGTCACTTTCAGTTCGCCGGTGTATCCTTCTTCGCCGTAGGCCGAAACGAGTTCAAGCACCAAGGCTTGGTCGTTCATCTGGGTGGCGTCCCATACGCGGGCGTGGAATCCCTTCGGACCACCGTGCAGCGCGTTGACACCGTTGTTGATGGCCAACTGGTAGTCCTTGCCTCTAAGACGGAACTGGCCACGGCAGATGCGGTTGCCATAGCGGCCAATCAGAGTGGACAAATAAGGTTGTGGTGCATTGATGGCGTCCTGAATGCTGTCATAGCCCTGAATGACGTTGGCGTAGTTGCCGTCACGGTCGGGCACCATGATAGCCACGATGGCGCCGCCATAGTTGGTGATGGCCACTTCGTTGCCAAGGCTGTTTTTCAGGATAAACAAATCTGTGTTCTTACCATTAATCGTGGTCTGGAATTTCTCTCTTCTCAGGCCACAGAGATTTTCTGTTTCTGGTGCGTTCATAATAATTGGCTTTTAAGTTACTATGTAGTCTGCAAAATAACTAAAAAAAAATGACAACGGCAAAAGAAACAAAGAAAAAGTATTTTTCCTATAATGTTAAAAACACTTAAACTCCGCTTTTCGCCTCATGGACAACTATTCATTGCCATTAATGTGAACTGCGGAATGACACGTTGGGGAGTAATATATGGCTAAGGCAAACGAACAGCCGAAGCACGGGAGGCGGTTCTTCGCTCCTCTACCTTTAGGGCTTCACCTGTTCGTCTGTTTTTAGGACTGTCAGTAAGTCTGCCACGACATAACTGCTGCCGCCCACAAAAATAAAATCGTCGTTGCTGGCCTCGCTGATGGCTGCTTGATATGCCTCTGCAACAGATGGATATGCTCTGCCCATTAAACCTTTACTGCAACCTAATTCCAATACCTTTTGTTCGTCGATGGCACGCTTGCTGGTAGCCCGCGTGAAATAATACTGCGCCTGTCGGGGCAGCATGTCCATCACCGTGTCGATGTCTTTGTCGTCCACCATGCCGAACACGATGCGCATTTGGCGGCATGGTTGGGCATTGAGTTGGCGGGAGAGGAATTGCCAACCGCCCACATTGTGACCTGTGTCGCATACCACGGTGGGGTGCTCGTGCAAGATTTGCCACCTGCCCATCAGTCCGGTCATTTGACATACATGGGCGAAACCTGTCTGAATGTCTTCCAAGGAAATGGCTATGCCGGCGGATTGCAAAAGTGGCACCGCCGTAAGGATGGTGTTGGCGTTCTTTTGCTGGTAGTCGCCGCAAAGTTCGCCGACGATGTCGCCATAGGGCAGGGTGTGATAGGCCATCCGAAGGTCGGCGGTGTGTGCCGCGCTTTCCACCACGGGGTGGTCTTCGGCGAAATGGATGGGGGCGCCGGCATGATGGGCAACCTGTTCAAAGACAGGGCGGGTTTCGTCGCATGCCTCGCCTATGACCACGGGAATGCCTGGCTTGATGATGCCGGCTTTCTCGGCGGCAATCTTGGCCAACGTGTCTCCCAAAAACTGTGTGTGGTCGAGGCTGATGTTGGTGATGACCGACAGCAATGGCGTGATGATGTTGGTGCAGTCAAGTCGTCCGCCCAGTCCCACTTCCACCACGGCGATGTCTATTCCCTCTTGGGCGAAATAGTCGAACGCCATGGCGGTGGTGAGTTCGAAAAACGAAGGATGAAGGGGCTCGAAGAAGGAACGGTGGCGATCGACGAAATCGACGACAAACTGTTCGCTGACGCATTTCCCGTCAACCCTGATTCGCTCGCGGAAGTCAACAAGGTGTGGCGAGGTGTATAGGCCCACCTTATAGCCTGCCGACTGCAGGATGGCGGCGAGGGTGTGCGAGACGGAACCTTTGCCGTTGGTGCCGGCGACATGGACTGTCTTGAACCGACGGTGAGGATGCCCGAGGTGGCGGTCGAGGGCATGGGTGTTCGACAGCCCCTCTTTATAAGCACCAGCCCCGATCTTCTCAAAGACCGGGGTACTGGCGTAAAGATATTCTACTGTCTGTTGGTAGTCGAGCATCTCAGATGGCCTATGAGAAATAGTTCTTGAACCGCTGGAAAATACTCTCTTTGGTACTCTTGTCGCTCTTGAAATTGTCGCTCTCGCGCAGTTTCTCCAAGGTCTCGCGCTCGCTTCGGCTGAGTGTCTTCGGGACATAGACGCTGATGTTGACGATGATGTCGCCATTGCCCATGCCATAGCCTTGCACGGCTGGCAGTCCCTTGCCGCGGAGCCGTTTGGTGGTGCCTGGCTGGATGCCGGGTTCCAAGTTGATTTTCACGTTTTTCCCGTCAATGGTGGGGATTTTCACCTCGCCGCCGAGAGCCGCTGTCGGGAAGTCGAGCAACAAATTGTAAATCAAGTCGTTGTCTTGGCGAACGAAAGTGTCGTTAGGCTCCTCGCTGACAAATACCTGAATGTCGCCGGGGATGCCATTGTGAGCCCCTGCGTTGCCTTTGCCACGCACGGTGAGCACCATTCCGTCGGCGACGCCTGCGGGAATCTTGATTTCCACCACTTCCTCGCCCTTGATGACGCCGTCGCCACCACAGTGGCTGCACTTGTTCTTTATCACTTTGCCCTCGCCATGGCAGGTGGGGCAGGCGCCTTGGGTCTGCATGATGCCGAAGAGGGTTTGGCGTGTCTGCACTGTATAGCCGCTGCCATGACAGGTGGGGCAGGTCTCGGCACTGGTGCCGGCCTCGGCGCCCGTACCGTTGCAGTGGGGACAGGTGATGTCTTTCTTGACACGGAATTTCTTCGTCACGCCAGTGGAAACTTCCTGGAGGGTCATCTTCACCTTCAAACGGAGGTCTCCGCCACGCACCTTGCGCTCAGCATGACCGCCACGGCTGCCGAAGCCTCCGAATCCAGCATCTCCGAAGACGCTGCCGAACATCGAGAAGATGTCGTCCATGGAGAAGCCGCCACCGCCAAAGCCGCCGAAACCGCCTGGGGCGTCGAAGCCAAATTGGTCGTACTGCTGACGCTTCTGTGGGTCGTGCAGCACATCGTAGGCCTCGGCTGCTTCCTTGAATTTCTCCTCGGCTTCCTTGTTGCCGGGATTGCGGTCGGGGTGGTATTTGATGGCGATGCGCCGGTAGGCTTTCTTGATGTCGTCCTCAGAGGCGTTCTTGTCCACGCCCAATACCTCGTAGTAGTCTCTCTTGTTTGCCATTGTTGTTTACTGTCGTTGGCTACTGTTTCATTGTCACTGTCCCACTGCCACTTTGGCATAGCGGATTACTTTCCCGTTGAGCGTGTAGCCAGTCTGGGCGCAGTCGATGACTTTGCCTTTCTTGTCGTCGCCCATGCCAGGCACCATGGCGATGGCCTCGTGGAAATCGGTGTTGAAATCCTTGTCTTCGGTCTCGATGCGCTCCACGCCTTCGCCTTCGAGCACTTTCATCAATTTCTTGAAAATCAGTTCCATGCCCTCACGCAATACGGCGGGGTCGTCCGTCGTCTTGCCGTTGGCCATGGCTCGCTCGAAGTCGTCGATGACGGGTAGGATTTTGGTGATGACTTTCTCGCCGCCATTGAGTATCAGTTCGGCCTTCTCTTTCAATGTGCGCTTGCGGTAATTTTCAAATTCTGCCACCTTGCGCAGGTATTTGTCGTTGAGATCGGCAATTTTTGCCAGGGCCTCATCCAATGGGTCGATGTCCTTTTTCTCTTGGCTGTCGGCGTTCTCGGTGTTTTCTGCTTCCGAGGAGGATTCCTCGGTTGCGGAATCTTGTTGTGTGCCTTCTGACTGTGCGGCCTCTTCTTTCTGGTCGTCTATTTCTTGCTTATTTTCTTCGTTCATGTCTTTTGTTTTTGGTTTCTGCTTCTTGTGTAGCAAAAAACTTGCCAAACTCGAAAAAGGCCTGGCAAGTTTCTTCATTTTGTCTCTATTTTTGGACATGCTTCTTGTAAAAAGTCATTCCATGCCATACATTTTGGCCTTTTGGGCCTTGATGGCGTCGTCGTAAATATAGTCGTCGTATTGCATCAACTTGTCGATGGTACCCATGGGGGTCAGTTCGATGATGCGGTCGGCGACGGTCTGGATGAACTCGTGGTCGTGGCTGGCGAAGAGGATATTGCCCTTGAATGACACGAGGTTGTTGTTGAAGGCTTGGATGCTTTCCAAGTCGAGGTGGTTGGTAGGGGTGTCGAGGATGAGGCAGTTGGCGTTTTTCAACTGCATGCGGGCAATCATGCAACGCATTTTCTCTCCACCGCTGAGCACGTTGACTTTCTTGAGCACTTCTTCGCCGCTGAACAACATGCGTCCCAGGTAACCTTTCATCATCACTTCATTGCCCACGCCGAATTGTCCGAGCCAATCCACCAGGTTGAGTTCGCTCTTGAAGAACTCGGTGTTGTCGAGGGGCAGGTAGGCGGTGGTGATGGTGATGCCCCACTTGTAGGTGCCGGCATCGGCTTGGCGGTTGCCGTTGATGATTTCGAAGAGGGCGGTCATCGCCTTGGGGTTGTGGCTGAGGAACACGGTCTTCTGGCCTTTCTCGATATTGAAACTCACGTTGTCGAACAATACCGTTCCATCGGTATCGACTGCCTTGAGACCTTCCACCTCGAGAATCTGGTTGCCGGGTTCGCGCTCCATCGCGAAGATGATGCCGGGGTATTTGCGCGACGACGGACGAATCTCATCGACATTGAGTTTCTCAAGCATCTTCTTGCGACTGGTTGTCTGCTTGCTCTTCGACACGTTGGCAGAGAACCGGCGGATGAATTCCTCCAGTTCCTTCCGCTTCTCTTCGGCTTTCTGCCGCTGGTTCTGGGCTTGGCGGAGGGCAAGTTGCGAACTCTGGTACCAGAACGAGTAGTTGCCGGAGAAGACGGTCACCTTGCCAAAGTCGATGTCCACGGTCTGTGTGCTCACGGCATCGAGGAAGTGGCGGTCGTGGCTCACGACGAGCACGGTCTGCTCCACGTTGCTGAGGTATTCCTCCAACCACTGCACGGTGTCGAGGTCGAGGTCGTTGGTGGGCTCGTCGAGGAGCAGGTTGTCGGGGTGGCCGAACAGGGCTTTGGCCAGCATCACACGCACTTTCTCGTTGCCCGACAGTTCGCTCATCATCTTGCCGTGCAAAACCTCCTTGATGCCCAGGTTGGAGAGCAGCATGGCGGCGTCGCTCTCGGCATTCCATCCGTCCATCTCGGCGAAGCGCTCTTCGAGTTCTGCCACGCGGTTGCCGTCTTCTTCATTGAAGTCGGCCTTCATGTAAAGGGCCTCGCGCTCTTTCATGTTCGCCCAGAGTGGCTGGTGCCCCATCAGCACGGTGTCGAGCACCGTATAGTTGTCGTATTTGAAGTGGTCTTGGTCGAGCACTGACAGACGCTCGCCTGGTCCCAGTTCCACAGAACCCTTGTTGGGCTCCAACTCACCGCTGATGGCTTTCAGCAGCGTCGATTTGCCGGCGCCATTGGCACCGATGACGCCGTAGATGTTGCCGGCGGTAAACTTGATGTTCACATCTTTGTAAAGTACTCTCTTGCCGAATTGGATGGCAAGATTGGTCACTGTTATCATGCTTTATCCTTACCTTATTATTGTTTCGTGTGCAAAGTTACTGCAAACCGAGCGAAATACAAAATGAAAATGCAAGTTTTCCTCTTTATTTCCATAGTATCATAGAAACGCTTTTTCCCATGACATTCAACAAAAGTAT
>CAMKSZ010000206.1 GCA_946415525.1 uncultured Prevotellaceae bacterium
GTGGTGAGTTCCTCCTCGGTGATGCCGCAGAGTGCCTCGTAGTCGGACGACATGGAGATGTTGTTGAGATTGTTGAGCGTGCTGAAGATGCCCATTTGCGAGAACTTGGAGATGCCGGTGATGAAGACGAACTGAAGGTGGTCGTCGAGTGCCTTGAGAGGGGAGAAGAGGCTGGAAAACCGCGTGCGCACCGCCTTTTCCAACTCCTTGTCGCCGATGGTGTGGAGCATGAAGGCGTCGTATTCATCGACGAGGACCACGGCACGGTGCCCCGTTTGGCGGTGGGCCTCTTCCACGATGGAGATAAACCGCAAGTTGTAATCAGCCTCCTTTTGTGGGTTAATGCCGTATTTACGCTCATATTTGGCAAGTGTGAAGTCGGCCAACTTGTCGAGGTTTTCCAAGGTGTATTCCTTTTCCTGGCTGAAGTCAAAATGGAGGACGGGATATTGCTCCCATTTCCAGTCCGTGGTGGCGATGAAAAGTTGGGGCTGTTTGATGCCGCCCTCGGTGGTGAACGCCTCAAATAATTCCCTTCGCCCTTGGAAGACGGCCTCGAGGGTGGAGCAAAGCAGCGACTTGCCGAACCGCCTCGGGCGGCTCAGAAAGTAGGGACATCCCTCGGTAATCATCTTGTAGATGATGGGAGTTTTGTCGATATAGACATAACCTTCGGTGCGTATTTTCTCGAAGCCTTGTATGCCTACGGGATATTTTCTCAAAGGTGCCATGGTGCTGCTTTTTGTCGTTTCGGGTGCTAAATTATGGAAAAAACATGAGAATTCCAAAAATAAGCAATACAAAGTTGTGCCGAAGGCCTTTCATCGCAATATGATGCAGAAACCTTCTACAAACAGAAATAAACGCGAGAGGAGTCGGTTTTATAGCGGGTCGATGCACACGTGTAGCGTGTGGGGCTGTTGCGGGATGGCGTATTTCACCAAAACGCCAGGACCACATGAACTGTTGCCCAGTCCCATGACGGCGGCATCGAGATGGAGGTAGATGTTGTCGGCATCCTCCACCAGGTCGCAGTCGTGGGCGGTGGCATAGAGATGTTGTGCGCTATATGGCACGGCGGTGAAGGAGAAGGGACGGTCGATGCTGCTCACGCGCCAGCCCAGACCACGCTGGTCGGTCAGTTCGACATAAGCCACATCGTCGTGGTTGCCGCTGTCTTGCGGACGAGGATAGTGTACGTATTGGTCGGCGACAGAACCTTGCCAGCGGGCGATGGTGGTGGAGGAATGGCGGTCGGGGTAGTTGTCCCATGGTCCGCGTCCGAAGTAAGTGAGGTGCGAGAACGACTTGGGCAGCACCACGGTGGTGCCCATGCACGGCAACGGAGGCAGTTGGCCTTCCGGCGTGTAGGTGGCTTGCAGGTCGATGTGCCCGTTGGGAGAGAGGGTGTAGTCGAGGTCGGTGACGATGCGCCCTTCGGTGGTCAGCGTGGCGACGGTGGCACGTGCCCTGACGCTGCCGTCGGGCAGCGTCTCTGTGTGCAAGGGGACAATGACGGTGTCGTGCTGCAAGTCGAGTTCTTGCTTTTTCCAGTCCTTTGCTATCCAGTTGCCGAATCCCTTGTCGTTGTCGGTGGGAGCGCGGAAAAAATGCGGTCGCAGACGACCGAACCACTCTTGTGCCGATGCGACGAGTTGTTCGGTGGTTTTTCTCTGCCTTTTGACTTTTTTCTTGTTGCCTTTGATGGCTTTTTTCCACCATCCGCCATCGGCAACAAACTGCTGGTGGCGCAGCAGGTGGCCCGCCTTTGCCCAACGGGTGTCGTTTCGCAGCGTGGCGTAAGCATCCACCAATCCGTAGTTCTCGCTCACGCGGATTTCGTAGTCGTCGGGCGAACAGTGGGCGTCCATGACAACAGGCACCACCTGCCCTTGCCGGTAGTCAAACTGGATGGGCGAATAGACCGCTTTCACCTCCTCGTATTTGGGTGTCGTCTGCCGGTCGCTACTGACAAGTCCTTTCAGACAGAACGCTTTCAGGTTGGGCGCATCGCCGAAGTCACCGCCATAGGCCACCATCCGCTTGCCGTTGCGGTCGATGAAGATGCCCTCGTCGGCCCATTCCCAGATGAAGCCTCCCAACATTCTCGGATGACTGTAGATTTCGTCCCAGTATTCTTTCAGGTTGCCCAAGGCATTGCCCATCACGTGAGCGTATTCGCTGGTGAGCACGGGGCGGGTGTCGCTGGTGTCGCGGGCGATGGAGAGCAACCGCTCCCACCGCGCGTTCTCGGGCCGCTCCATGTTGTTGTCCTTCACCCCTGGGTTGAGGTATTCGTCCTGTGTGCGGGGATAGAAGCGCGAGATGACATCGACCGACAGGGGGTCGCCGCCAAAGAACGGTCGGAAACTGCCGTTGGCGGCCTCGGGTGTCGTCGATGGGGGATAAGTGCCTTGCGCACCCTCGTAGTGGACGGGGCGCGTGGGGTCGTATTCGTGAATCCATGCGGCGGTGGCGGCGAAGTTGCCACCCCATCCCGCCTCGTTGCCCAAACTCCACATCACCACCGACGGGTGGTTGCGGTCGCGCACGACGAGTCGCTGCGTGCGGTCCATCCACGCTGCAGCCCACTCTGGGTCGCTGGCGAGTTGTCCGCGCAAGCCATGCTCCTCGATGTCGGCTTCGTCCATCACGTAGAGTCCGATGCTGTCGCAGAGTTCATACCACCGTTCGGCGTTGGGATAGTGGCAGGTGCGCACGGCGTTGATATTGGCTTGTTTCATCAGCAGGATGTCTTGCAGCATCCGCTTCTCGGTCATCACATGGCCTGTCAGGGGGTCCATTTCGTGGCGGTTGACGCCGCGCAACCTCACCTGTCGTCCGTTTATCAGCAGTCGCCCGCCGTCGATGTCGATGCGGCGGAAACCAACACGCTGCTCCACTCGTTCCACCGCAGCGCCCAAAGAGTCGATGAGGGCGAGGCGGAGGGTGTAGAGGGTGGGCGACTCGGCACTCCACAGTCGTGGGTGCGGCACATCTGCCGACAGCCATCCCCATTTGGGATAGCCCCGCTGAGGATTCCGCTCGTTCATGATGGCGGCACGGTGGTCGAGGTTGAGCATGGCGACGGCATCTTGCCGCAAGGTGCTGTCGAGCACGAGGTGCCCCGCCTCATCGACGAGGGTGGCTTCCACGTGGTAGCCTTCGCCACGTTGGCCGCCGGTTACCTCCAGTTCGGGATGCACGATGAGCCTCGCCTGTTGGCAGTCGTCGCTAAGGACGGTGCGCACCCCCACGTCGCGGATGCGGATGCGAGGGGTGGCGAAGAGGGTGACGCTGCGGTGGATGCCGGCGATGCGCCACATGTCCTGGTCTTCCAGATAACTGCCGTCGCTGTATTTCAGCACTCGCAGGGTGATCTGGTTGTCGCCTGGCAACAGGTAGTCGGTGAGCCGAAACTCGGCAGGTTCCATGCTGCCTTGCGAATATCCCACATGACGGCCATTGACCCACAAGTCGAAGGCGCTGCTCACCGACCCGAAACGGACAAACACCTCCATGCCTTGCCATGATGGGGGGACAGAGAAGGTGCGTCGATAGACGGCGGTGGGGTTGCGCTCTTCCCATGCAGTGTAGGTCTTCTTGGGTTCGCCCATCACACGCGGTGGGTCGATTTTGAAAGTGTAACCGCTGCTGCTGTAGATGGGGGTGCCGTAGCCGTGCATCTCCCAATCGCCGGGAACGGGGAAGTCGTCCCATCGACTGTCGTCGAAATCCGTGCGCTCAAATCCCGATGGTTGTTCGTCGGGGGTCTTCGTCCAATGGAATTTCCACGTTCCGTCGAGGCTCTGTTGGCGGTCGCCGCGCTGAATGCCGAAACCGAAGAAGGCGGCACGCGGTGCTTCGCGGTTGACTTGCAGCAAATGCTGGTCCTCCCAATGATGGTATTGGGCATGCAGTGTGGCAGTGGCCAACAGCGCCAGGACGGTGATGGAAAATCTCATGATGAAGAACCTTTAAGGATGGTTGCTTATTGCGCAATCAGTGGCGTATCGTAAGTCTCGTCATTGAGACTCTTCGGACAGTAGATGCACTCGGGCATGCCCTTTGTCTCCCAAATCCACAGGATGTTGGTACTGCCTAAGGTCTTCTCCGTCTGCTTGATGAAAGCCTCGGCCCGCTGTTTCGAGTAGAAACTGCCGATGCAGAGGCGGTAGGTGGCCTTGCCGTTGGCATAGCCCTTGTAGATGACATGAGGCAGCCAGTCTTGCATGAAGGCCTCGGCGCCTTTTATGGCTTCTGCGCGGCTGGGGAAACTCTGCATCACCACCATGAAGACCTTGCGGTTGCGGTCGCCGGGGAGTGGCTGGCGCTTCAAGGCGGCATAGTTGGCGTGCACATAGCCTGTCTTGCCGTCGAGCATCACGATATACCAGTTATCGACCTTGCCCATGTTGCGTGCTCCTGTACTGCCGGTGAAGAGTTGTCCGATGACCGGCGATTTCACTGTGGGTTGCTGACGGATGTTGAGGTAACCGTCGCTGGATTTGGAATAGACGGAGTCGTTGGCGCCCGTTTCCGCTGCCATAAGGCTTTGGGGAAGAGTGGCAACAACAGCGACTATCAAGGCAGCAAGTGCCTTCTTGACGAGATGTTTTACCATGTCTTTACTGTTTTTAAGGTTGGATATTAATGATAACATTTCTTCTAATGTAGATAACACTACTTCTTCTGATTTATTGTGTACGGACGTGCGCATTATGTCAGAATTTTTTGCTCATTCCACGGTCAGCGCATCGAAAAGCATGTCGCCGATGCCCTCGCCCGTAAGCGTCACCTTGTAGTGGCCTGCGTTGACTTGCGTGCCGGTGGTGATGCTGGTCATCTTGCGCTTCGTCTTTTTCTGTTGGGTCTGCAGGAAGGCGATGTCGTCGTCCTTGTAAACGACTCCCTTGTCGTCGGTGATGCGCACATGCAGCCGACGGGCTTGTTCGGGATTGTAGTATTTCCATCTGAGGGCATAGACTTTCGCCACGCCGACGTTGACATCCCATTCCATGCGGCCTTTCACGCGCCGACCTTCAATTTCTATGGCGGCATTGTTGCGGGGAGGCAACAGCGAGTCGGGGGTCTTCATGAGGATATCCTTGTCGAAGTCGGCCCACATCGTCGTGGAGGACAAGGGGCGGTCGGGCACTTCCTTGGTTTCGGCAGAGGCGATGGCGATGGCGGAGATGATGGCTTGCCCTGCCCTCACCTTGGGGAAGGAGACGACGATGTCGCCGCCCTCGTGCTCGATGTCTATGACGCGTTTGTAGGGCTTGCCGTAATGTGCCTGTGCCCAGATGTCGAGGTCGCTGACGACTGTCTTGCCGTCGATGGCGACGTCGAAGCGGCGTAGTCCTTCGGCGTCGGCTTGCCTGTACCAGGGTTCGATGAAATAGAGTTCCACCCTGTATCTGCCCTTGGCGGCTGGGAAATGGTAGTTGAGGTGATGCCGCCCGAAGCGTGAGCGCTTGAATAGCGGCGACGAGATGGAGTCGTTGCAGGTTTGCGAGGCCAAATAGGGAGAGAGCCCCTTGAAGTGCTCGCTCCAGGAGTGCGACCACAGGCTGTCGTCCTGCATCCAAGTGTTGCCGTTGCTGTCGGTGTAGAGGTCGCCGCCGCAGTTGATGCGGTAGAGATAGGCATGGCCTTCGGCAGGGCGGAGGATGCTTTCGTCGATGGTGGCGGTGGCGGCGGCGAGGGGTTGCGGTCGGTAGTGCTGCATGTAGCGGTAGTAGGCATCGGTGGGCTGTTCCCAGATGGTGAGCAACCCCTTGTGGTTGAACGGTCCCACCTTGTCGATGCGCCGCAGTCCTTCGTCGGGTTGACGCCGGCCGGGGTTGTCGTGGCTGACGAGCAGCCATTGGAAATGCCCGCAGACGCTGTCGGCTGCATTTTCCGCCAATAGTGCTTTCTTTAGCAATAGGTCGGCGGCCTTTTCCTCGGTGTAGCCTTCGCCGGTATGGTTGCCGAGGGTGCGCCAGGCTCCATATTCGCCGTTGAGCAACTGCTCCGGCTGTTTCAGTTCGTTGCCGTAGTTGTCGGGGTCGCCGCCATAGGTGCCGCTCCAGTTTTGCACCACGTTCCAGTCGGTGCCCTCGCCTCCGTTGCAGGTGGTGACGAGCCGTTGCGTGCCGCAGCGGGGGTCCATCTCGCGGATGATGTCGCTGCACTCTTGGGCGAAGTCGGCGGGCAGCGTACTCTCGTTTTGCAGTCCCCAGAGGATGATGGAGGGGGAATTGCGGCGCTCCTTCACCCATTGGCGCAGGTGGCGCTTGAACGACTCGCGGAACTCCGGCGTGTCATACCAGATGTGGGCGGAGAACTGAGGCCACCACAGGATGCCCTCACGGTCGAGCAGTTCTTGGTAGTGGAGGTGGTGGGGCTGGTGTGCGTCGCGGAAGGCGTTGAAGCCGGCGTCTTTCACTAATTTGACGCGTG
>CAMKSZ010000207.1 GCA_946415525.1 uncultured Prevotellaceae bacterium
GCCGACACCAACCACATCTTCATCCGTGCCTATGTCACTTCGGCGCAGTTGCAGACAGTGAAGGTCGGTCAACAGGTGAAGGTGTTCGCTGACTACGGCGATGGCAACAAGAAGGAATATGCAGGTACGGTGACATGGGTCGCCAGTCAGGCAGAGTTCACGCCGAAGACCATCCTCACCGACGACGAAAGGGCCGACTTGGTCTATGCGGTGAAAGTGTCCGTGGTCAACGACGGTTTTGTGAAAATCGGCATGTACGGAGAGGTGAAGTTCCAATAGAGTTTGCACGATGAACGCAATTGAGGTGAACAATGTCTCGAAGTCGTACGGGCGGGTGAAAGCGCTCGACGGGGTGACAATCGATGTCGGCAAGGGCGAGATTTTCGGGTTGATAGGTCCCGACGGGGCAGGCAAGACCACCCTCTTCCGCATTCTCTGCACCCTGCTGCTGCCCGACCAAGGGAGTGTCCGCGTCGATGGCTTCGACGCCGTGGCGCAGATGGGCGAGATTCGCCGGAGGGTGGGCTACATGCCCGGCAAGTTCTCACTCTATGAGGACCTTACCGTGCGCGAGAACCTCGACTTTTTCGCCACGCTCTTCGGGACCACCGTCGATGAAGGCTACGACAGCATCAAGGCCATCTATTCGCAGATAGAACGCTTCGAGAACCGGAAGGCAGGGGCCCTCTCGGGCGGCATGAAACAGAAACTCGCCCTCTCGTGCGCCTTGGTCCACGCCCCCAGCGTGCTGCTGCTCGACGAGCCCACCACAGGTGTCGATCCCGTCTCCCGCAAGGAGTTCTGGGAGATGCTGTGCATGCTCAAGCAGCGCGACATCACCATCGTGGCCTCGACACCCTATCTCGACGAGGTGCGCCGCTGCGAGCGCGTCGCCTTCCTGCACGAAGGGACGATAAGGGGTGTCGATTCGCCCGACAATATCCTCGACCGCTTTGCCGACGTGTTCAACCCACCCGGTCTCGGTCGTAGTGCTTCCGACTTCTCCGAGCACTCCTCGGAGAACGTGATAGAGGTGAGCCATCTTGTCAAGGCGTTCGGCTCGTTTCATGCCGTTGACGACATCTCCTTCACGGTGAAGCGTGGTGAAATCTTCGGCTTCCTCGGTGCCAACGGAGCAGGGAAGACCACGGCGATGCACATGCTGACAGGTCTCAACCAACCCACGTCGGGTACAGGCACCGTCGCCGGTTACGACATCTGCAAGCAACATGAACAGGTGAAGCGGCACATCGGCTACATGAGTCAGCGGTTCTCGCTCTATGAAGACTTGACCGTTGCGGAAAACATCCGCCTTTTTGCCGGCATCTATGGGATGGACAGCCGAGAAATCGCCCGGAAGACTGACGAGTTGCTAAAAAAGTTGGACTTCTCCGAGCACCGCGACGACCTGGTGCGCAGCCTTCCCCTCGGATGGAAGCAGAAACTCGCCTTTTCCGTGTCCATCTTCCACGAGCCGGGAGTCGTCTTCCTCGATGAACCGACGGGCGGCGTCGATCCCGCCACCCGCCGACAGTTTTGGGAACTCATCTACGAGGCCGCCGGCAGGGGCATCACCGTGTTCGTGACCACCCACTATATGGACGAGGCCGAGTATTGCGACCGCGTCTCCATCATGGTGGATGGGAAAATCAAGGCCATGGGGACACCCGAAGAGTTGAAACAAACCTATGGGCAGCCCGACATGGACCACGTGTTCACCTTCCTGGCCCGTCAGGCCACCCGTTCAAGCGATTGAAATATGAAGCAGTTTGTCAGTTTTGTCATCAAGGAGACGAGGCACATCCTGCGCGACAGGCGCACGATGCTCATCCTCTTCGGCATGCCCGTGGCACTCATGCTCCTCTTCGGCTTTGCCATCACCAACGACGTGAGAAACGTGCGCACGGTGGTGGTGACCGCCTCGTCCGACCACCTGACACAGCAAGCCATCGACCGCCTTGCCGCCTCGGAGTATTTCACGATAGTCGCCCATGTGGCGGTGCCAGGCGATGCCGAGCGGATGATTCGCAGTCAGAAGGCCGACCTTGCCGTCGTCTTCTCCCCCGACTTCGCCTCCAAGAAGGGTGGGGTGCAGTTGATTGTCGATGGCGCCGACCCCAACATGGCACAGCAGTGGGCCAATTATGCTTCTGGCGTGATGGCCAACGCACAAAACGGCTATGTGGAGATGAAGATGCTCTACAACCCCCAAATGCGGTCCGCCTACAATTTCGTGCCAGCCATCATGGGCATGTTGCTCATGCTCATCTGCGCGATGATGACATCGATTTCCATCGTGCGCGAGAAAGAAAAGGGCACGATGGAGGTGTTGCTCGTCTCCCCCGTCCGTCCGCTGATGATTATTGTCGCCAAGGCGGTGCCCTACCTGTTGCTCGCCTTTGGCGTGCTCGTCGTCATCCTGCTGTTGGCACGATTCGTGTTGGGAGTGCCGCTGCAAGGGTCGTTGGTGTGGATTGTGGTCGTCTCGCTCATCTACATCCTGTTGGCGCTCTCGCTCGGCCTATTGATATCCAACATCGCCCAGACGCAACTGGTGGCGCTACTCTTGTCCGCCATGGTGCTGCTCATGCCCGTGGTGATGTTGAGCGGCATGCTTTTCCCGGTGGAGTCGATGCCCACGATATTGCAATGGGTGTCGGCGATTGTCCCCCCTCGATATTATATCTCGGCGATGCGCAAGTTGATGATTATGGGTGTCGGCATTGGCGAGGTGGCATTCGAGGTCGCCGTCCTCGTCGCCATGACGGCTTTCTTCCTCACCATCGCCCTGAAGAAGTTCAACAAAAGACTGGAATAAGACAATGGCCATCAGATTTCTCATACAAAAAGAGTTCTTGCAGATAAGGCGAAATTCGTTTTTGCCCCGCCTCATCGTCGTCTTCCCCATCATGGTGATGTGTGTGCTGCCGTGGGTGATGAACCAAGAGGTGAAAAACATCAAGGTGGAGGTGGTAGATAACGACCGTTCCACACTTTCGCAGCAACTCGTCCATCGCATAGAGGCCAGCAACTATTTCATCTTCAAGGGGCAGCCCTCCACCTATCGGGCAGCCCTCGCCGACATCGAGAAAAGCGATGCCGACGCCGTGGTGGTGATTCCCCGAGGATACAGCAGGCAACTACAGACCGGGCATAGGCCGCAAGTGCTGGTTGCCGCCAATGCCGTCAACGGGACGAAAGGGTCGATTGGCGGAGCCTATTTGTCGCAGATTGTCACCGCCCATGCCCAGCCTAACGTCCGTGCCGTCGGCGAGCGCATCTCGACGCTCTACCTATATAATAAGCATCAAAATTACAAGGTGTTCATGATACCTGCCTTGCTCGCCATCGTCATCATGCTGATGTGCGGTTTTCTCCCCGCGCTCAACATCGTGGGTGAGAAGGAGGCAGGCACCATCGAGCAAATCAACGTCACGCCGGTGTCGAAATGGGCGTTCATTTTCGCCAAACTCATACCCTATTGGCTCATTGCCCTTTTCGTCATCACAGCCTGCCTCTTGCTCTCATGGTTGGTCTATGGCATCACCTGCCAAGGCAACACGCTGCTGGTCTATCTGCTCGCCATGCTGCTCGCGTTGTTCTTCTCCTCGTTCGGACTGATTGTGTCCAATTACAGCGACACCATGCAACAGGCCATTTTCGTCATGTGGTTTTTCGTCGTGATGCTCTTGCTGCTCAGCGGCCTCTTCACGCCTGCGCGCTCCATGCCTTTCTGGGCTTATCTCACCACCTACGTCAACCCCATGCACTATTTCATCGATGCCGTTCGCACCGTGTTCATCAGAGGGGGAGGTTTCGGCAACATCGCACATCAAATAGCAGCCCTCACAGGCATAGGTGCCGTGATGGGCTGCTGGGCGGTGATGAGTTATCGCAAGAACAGTTGACGAACTACGACTTCTTCCTCGTCGTGCATTCGTTGACCAGGTAAACGATGCTCATGTAGGGGATGCCTGTGTTGCTCTGCAAGCCAATCTCGCAGGTGCGGCTGTTGCTGTAGCCCACCTCGATGTGGTGCTCTTCGATTTGCGGGCGGAGTTTGCGCAGGGCATAACTGTTCATCTCAGGATAGGTGAAGCCGCGGTCGCCGGCAAAGCCGCAACAACCCACGCCCTCGGGCAAATAGACGTTGTTGGAGCAGAGTCGGGCAAGGGCTATCAAGTCGTCGGCGACCCCCATCTCACGTGTGGAACAAGTGAGGTGAAGGGCAACGTGACGGTCGATGGGGTGGAAGTCGAGGCGGTCTTTCAAATAGACCATGATGAACTCAGCCGGTTCATACAGTTTCATCTTCCTGATGACTTTCTTCATACGGTGCAGACAGGGACTCTGGGCGCACAGCACGGGATAGCGTCCATGTTCGCTGGCTTTCCACAGCGCCTCCTCGAGTTCGCCGCTCTTGCGGTCGGCGATGTCGAGCATGCCCTTGCTCTCCCAAATTTGTCCGCAACACATGTTGTCCATGCCCTCGGGGAAGATGACCTCGTAACCTGCCTTGTTGAGCAACTGGCAGACCTCATCGACCAAGGGACGCTCCACGGGCGCCTCTTTCGCGAGACCCATCGTCTGGTTGATGCAACTGGGGAAGTAAACCACTTTCAGGTCCTCGGCCTCAGCCTTGCCGACATGGGAGCCAGGCTTGGGTTGGCTCTTCTTCTTCGGCATGGCGGTTGTCCAAAGAGGCAGGCCCAACTTGTTCATGCCACGGCAGATGCTCGTCATCAGCGAGGGACCTAAGGTGACGTGTCCCAAGTGGGCGACGTCGAGTACGACACGCAGGCCCGACTTGATGCCGCCGAGGTGGTTGGCGGCAAACTCGCCGACCTTGTAGCCCATCTTGTTGTCGAGCATGTCCATCTGCCTGATGAGGTGGGTCAGTTCGCCGGTGTTGATTTTCATGGGGCAGGAGGTCGAGCAGAGACCGTCGGTGGCACATGTCTGGTCGCCGTAGTATTTGTATTGTTTCCTGAGTGTGGCGGCACGCTCGGGGTTGGCGCCGGTGGTCTCCAGGTCGCGTATTTCGCGCTGGATGGCGATGCGCATGCGCGACGACAGCGTCAAGCCGCACGACATGCAGTTCACCTCGCAGAATCCACATTCGATACATTTGTTGGCACGTTTCACAGCCTCGATGGTCTCCTTGGCCGTCGATACCTTGCCCTCGCCAAGTTTGAGATAGGCACCGCCGTCGGGGACACGGTCGAAATCGTAGTTGAGGACGGGGAGCGGCTTGAGGCACTTGATGAAACATTCGGGGTCGTCGTTGAAGATGACGCCTTGGTTGAGCAGTCCTTCTGGGTCGAAGATGGCTTTCAGTTCTTTCATCACCTCGTAGGCCTTGTCGCGCCATTCATATTTCACGAATGGAGCCATGTTGCGGCCCGTGCCATGCTCAGCCTTCAGCGAACCGTCGTATTCCTCCACCACCAGGCGAGCCACGTCGCGCATCATCTCCTCGTAGCGTTTCACCTCGCTGTCGCTCTTGAAACTCTGGTTGAGGATGAAGTGGTAGTTGCCCTCGAAGGCGTGTCCGTAGATGCAGGCGTCGGAGTAGCCATGGTCGGCGATGAGTTGCTGCAGTTTCACCGTGGCTTCGGGCAGGTCTTCGATGTGGAAGGCCACGTCCTCGATAAGGCAGGAGGTGCCCACGGGGCGAGTGCCGCCCACCGACGGGAAGATGCCAGAGCGGATGGCCCAGTATTTGCCATAGATGGCAGGGTCTTCTGTGAATTCTGCCGGGATGTAGAGGCGGAAGTTACCGAGGCACTCCTGGATGGTCTTGATTTTCTCCAACAGTTGTTCGTGGGTGATGCCCTTGGTCTCTGTGAGGATGGCTGTCAGGTTGTGGTAGTCGCCGGGAGCCACCCCCTCGATGCGGCCGGCATCGACGTCCTTCTTGTATTGCAGATAGACAGGGTCGTCAACCGAACTGAGCGACTTGTAGTCGAGCATCTCGGCACTCTTCACGACGAGGTTCTCGGCGCTCATCTTCAGGTCCTCTTCGCCCGACTTCAGTTTTTTCATCGCCACGACCGCCTCGCAACTCTCACGCATGGTGAGGAAATAGACCATGGCCGATGCCTTGAAGGGATAGTCGCGCAGGGTCTTCATCGTCACCTCGGAGAGGAATGCCAAGGTGCCCTCGCTGCCCACCATGCAGTGCGCCATGATGTCGAACGGGTCGTCGTAGGCGAGCAAGGGTCGAATGTTCAAGCCAGTGACATTCTTGATGCTGTATTTCAAGCGGATGCGGTCGGCGAGTTCCTTGTCGGCTCTTACGCGGTCGCGCAGTTCCTCAATCTTGCGGATGAAGTCGGGGTGGGTCTTGCGAAATTCCGCCTTGCTCTTCTCGTCGCCCGTATCGACGACGGTGCCGTCGGTGAGGATGAGGCGGGCGCTGACCATCATGCGGTCGCTGT